>NZ_SMKA01000508.1 GCF_004348455.1 Kribbella albertanoniae | reverse complement strand
GAGCCTGTAGCGAAATGGCGTTTTGCCGGCCGGGGCATCGAATCTGTCGGGCTGGTCGGGCTGGGTGGCCCCGGGGTCAGGTTGCTGGGTGGAGGGTGTGGTTGTGGAGTTTGAGGAGGTTGACCACGGTGGCTGCGAGGTTGAGTTCGCTGGCCGCGGCTTTGAGTCCGCGGCGGGAGAACCGTCGTAGTCCGGTTTGGTCCTTGAGGTGTCCGATGACGGTTTCGACGGTGGCTGATCGGCGTTTGTAGGTGGTGTGGCCTTCGGGGGTGCGGATCCGGTGCTGCATCTGTTGGGCGGGGGTGGCGTCGGTTGGTGGTGGTCCTTGGGTGGGCCGGTCGCGGGCGTCGCGGTTGACGTCTCGGTGTTTGCCGGGCGCGATGAGCCGCTCGGGCCCGGGCAGGGTGAGGTTGGGTTCGGACCAGTAGCCGGCATCGGCCAAGATCATGCCGAGTTCACGGCCGATCTGTTCGGTGGCGGTGACCGCGGCGTTCATCATCGGTTCGAACGAGTCGTAGTCGTTGGCGTTCTGGGTCACCGTGGCGGCCAGGATGAGGTGGTCGTCGCTGACAGCGATCTGGGCGTTGAAGCCCTGCACGAACCCACCGGAGTGGGTGGACATTTTCCGGCTGTCGGGGTCGGTGGTGTTCGCGACCGGCTCAAGTTTTGTCTGGCGGCGGCGCCGTCTGGCCGCGGCGCCTTCGCGGTCGATCGTGCCGGCTTCGGCGGCGGCCTGGGCGGCCTGCAAGTCTTTCCTGGCTTGGCGGATCTGACGTGCGGCGGTCTCGTGGGCCCGGGTCTTCGGCTCGGCAGCCTCGAGCCGGGCCTGTTCGCGGGCCAGCCGCGCGGTGTTGAACCGAACCAGATCTGTCCCGGCCGGAACTGGACCCTTCACACTTTCGCCGGCCTCGACCCGCTGCAGGTAGTCCTCGATCCGGGCCTGGTCAGCGGCATCATCAGCCTCGGCCTGCTTAGTTTTCTTCTTGACCTCGGCCAGAGCCTTCCGGATCCGTTCGCGGCGCCCGGACGGGTTACTGAACTCGGGCGGCAGTTCATCACCACGCGCATCGCCGTACTCCTCGTCTTCTGCCGCATCAGTGGCTGCGGCCTCGGCCACGATCTTCGCGACCTGCTCCCGCAACCACTGCTCTTTGCGGTTGGCGCCCAGTGACGCGTTCGCGGCGATCTTGGTCCCGTCGATCGCCACCACCCCGACCCGGCCCATCCCCGCGGCAGCGCACATCACCAGCACCTGCGAGAACAGATCCGCGAACGCGTCTTCATGCTCGGCGCGGAACCGCGCGATCGTCGTGTGATCAGGAATGTCTTGGGCACAGATCACCCGGAACGCCACATCCACGGTGCACAACCGCTCGATCTGCCGCGAGGAATGCACCTTGTTCGCATACGCATACATCAGCAACGTGATCATCATGTCCGGATCGAACCCAGCCCGGCCCTGACCGGCCCGTGTCCGGCCGGCATGCAGCACCGACGTGTCCAGCTCCTTGACCAACTCGACCAAGAACCACGCAAAATGACCGGGCGGCAACCAGTCAGACATGTCCGGCGGCAACAAGAAACCCTGACCACGATCAACCGGCCGATACCCATTCGCCACACCCAATAATCGAACACCTACCGGGTTATACGCACCAGCCACGCCGATTCTGCAACAGCCTC
>NZ_SMKA01000507.1 GCF_004348455.1 Kribbella albertanoniae | reverse complement strand
ACTGATATGGAGTGACCTGCTGTCAAGAGGCAAGGGTGAGGCGCCCGGCTGGGTTGTTCCCGGTCGGGCGCCTCGTGGCTTCGTGGATCAGCTGTGGTGGTGAGCGTGTCGTTGGCGACGCGCGGTCAAGACTGATATGCGCGGGTTGGTTACCGCAGGACGGGGTGTTCGGCAGGAGCGGGTCCGCGTGTCTAATGTCGAGCGTCACCGGATCTTTGAGAGGTCTGGTTGCTCATAGTTGAGTCGCGGGTCGCTCCACGCGCTGTCACCGCCTGGCATGGTCGACGAAGCCGGTTTGTGGGTTTCTACTCCTCCTGCAGGGTGGCCAGTGACCAGCACCAGCCGGCGAGCTCGCGGGCGATGGCGACGTCGGCGATGGTGGATCTCTTGTTCCGCTCGAGGAACCTGATCCAGCGTGCGTGCAGACGCCGGTTACCGGCATCGCCCCGCGCGCGGGCCGCGGGCGAGGCGAGGGCCCAGCGGTCGTGGATGGTTTTGCCCGGCCGGTAGGTGGCGCGGTGGTGCCAGGCGGCCTCGACCAGTAGTCGGCGGGCGTGGGTGTTCCCGGTCTTGGTGATCGGGCCCAGGGCCCGGCTGGTTCCTGATGAGTTTTCGCTGGGCACGAGGCCGATGAACGAGCCGATGGTCTTGCCGGTGAACCGGGTCCAGTCGCCGATCTCGACCGCGAGCGCGAACCCGGTCAAGGTCGCGACACCGCGCAGACAGCCGAGCCTGCGGACCACGGGCGTGAATTCCGAATCGGCTGCCATTGCTGTGATCGCGGTATCGAGGCGGTCGCGGCGTGCGCTGGTGGTCAGGACACAGTCGTAGTAGGCATCGAACGTCAGCCGTGACGCCGCCGCGTCGAAGTGTTGCCGGCGCAGCCAGGCGTCATGTTTGCCGGTCCAGGCAGCGCCGCCGGAGTAGACGATCCCGTGCCGCAACAGCAGCTTCGACAACCGGTGCCGGGCCCGCATCAGGTCACCACGGCAGTCTTCCCTGGACCGGACCAGATCCCGCGCGGTCTCCTGGCCGATGGTCGGCACCGCGACCGGGGTGATCTCGTCGAGTCGCAGCAGCCGCGCTAGATGGATCGCGTCCTTGGCGTCGGTCTTCACCCGGTCCCCTGACGGGCGTTGCAGTTTCGACGGTGCCGCGACCTCGCACCGCACCCCGGCAGACATCAACGCCCGATACAGACCGAACCCGGTCGGCCCGGCCTCATAGGTCACCGCGACCGGCCCCGGCAACTGACTGATCCAGGACCGGATGTGGTCATGGGCCGGGGTCAGCCTGGCCTGCACCAGCTCCCCGGTCACCCCGTCGATCGCCGCGGCCGCGACGGACCTGGCGTGCACGTCCAGCCCAACACTCGTACGCTCGGTAAACACCGGGGCCTCCCACACAATGTCGGATAGGCCGAGCAGCCGAATTCTGCTCGGTAACCCACGAATCTGTGCGGTGAGGCCCCGGCCCCGCAACCCCCTGCAAAGCCACCGGTGACCACAGTCCACCCGGATTCCTCGATCGGCGCGTCTTCAACCGGCGACCGGGACGGAGTCAACGTGGAGCACGCGCAGCGCAGCGAGCATGAACGACGTTGACGCCATCCCGCACGCCGGCTTCACAATCACCGCCCGAGGAAACCGGGACCACAGACCGTGCGGTCACTCCATACCGTCTAA
>NZ_SMKA01000506.1 GCF_004348455.1 Kribbella albertanoniae | reverse complement strand
CCGGGGAGGGTGGGTCGCCGGCCAGGACGATGCGTTTGCGGCCTTGGCGGGCCAGGCCTGGCTCGGCGGAGAGCAGGGCTTGCGTGTAGGGATGGGCCGGTACGTCGTACACGTTCTGGTGATCGCCCAGTTCAGCGACTCGGCCGAGGTACATGACGGCGACCCGGTCAGAGACGTGGCGGACGACGGACAGGTCGTGGGCGACAAAGATGATGCTCAGACCGAGCTCGCGTTGGAGCCGCATCAGCAGGTTCACGACCTGTGCCTGGACGGAGAGGTCGAGGGCGGAGACCGGTTCGTCGCAGAGCAGGACGTCGGGGTTCAGTGCGATCGCGCGGGCGATGCCGATCCGCTGCCGCTGACCACCGGAGAACTGGTGCGGGAACTTCGTCTCGTCCTCGGCCCGCAGACCGACCAGCTCCAGCAGCTCGCGGACGCGCTTGCGGATGTCCACTCCCTTCGAGACGTCCGGGTGCACCTCCAGCGGCTCGGCGACGATCTCGCCGACGCGCATCCGCGGGTTCAGGCTGGAATACGGGTCCTGGAAGACGACCTGAACGTTCCGCCGCCACTGCCGCAGTTCGCGGCCGCGCAGTTTGCTGACGTCCACACCGCCGTAGTGGATTTCGCCCGACGTCGGCTTCTCCAGCGCGGCGAGCAGCCGGACCAGCGTGGACTTGCCGCAGCCGGACTCGCCGACGATGCCGAGCGATTCGCCCTTGCGGAGCGTGAGATTCACGCCCTCGACCGCGCGGACCAGGACCTTCGATCCGAAGTGGAGTGCCGGGCTGATGTCGTAGTGCTTCACCAGATCCGTTGCCACCAGCAACTCTTCGGCCATCAGACGGCCTCCTTCTCGGCCAGCGTCGTCCGCCGGATACACGCGGCATCGCGGCCGGGCGCGACGGTCAGCAACGGCGGTACGTCGTGCGCACAGTCCTCGATGGCGATCGGGCACCGCGGCCGGAACGCGCAGCCGGACGGAATCGCCCGCAACGACGGCGGCGTACCGGGGATCGTGGGCAGCTCCTGCCCCTTGAGCTCGGCCGACGGCATCGACCCGAGCAACCCTTCGGTATACGGGTGCACGGGATAGTCCAGCGCGGCCGCGGTCGACGCGCGCTCGACGACATGACCGGCGTACATCACCACCACGTTGTCGGCCACATCACTCACCACCCCAAGGTCGTGAGTGATCAGTACGACGCCCATGTCGCGCTCCGCCTGCAGTTCCGCGATCAGCTCGAGGATCTGCGCCTGCACGGTCACGTCGAGCGCCGTGGTCGGCTCGTCCGCGATCAGTACGTCGGGATCCAGCGCGAGCGCCATCGCCAGCATCACGCGCTGCCGCATCCCGCCGGAGAACTCGTGCGGATAGTCGCGCACCCGCTTCGACGCAGCCGGAATCCGCACCTGGTCGAGCATCTCGGCCGCCTTCTTCAGGGCGTCCTTCTTCGACAGCCCGCGATGCACGCGGTAGCACTCGGCGATCTGGGTCCCGACCGACTGGACAGGATTGAGCGCGGACAGCGAGTCCTGGAACACCATGGTGATCCGGTCCCCGACGATCTTCCGCCGTTCCCGCGTCGTCATCGCGATCAGATCGGCGCCGCGATACTCCGCCGTACCGGAGACGATCCGCCCCGGCGGCATGTCCAGGATCCCGGTCAGCGCCTGCGTCGACACGCTCTTACCCGACCCCGACTCCCCCAGGA
>NZ_SMKA01000505.1 GCF_004348455.1 Kribbella albertanoniae | reverse complement strand
CCCTGTTCTGAGCCCCCCGAGTGATCGCGCTCCCCGACGCCCGCACTCTGCGCAGGACGCATCGAGGGGGTTGCCCGTACGGCGGCCTGCTGCCCGGCGTGCAGCTGAGCCGGATGTACCGCGGTCACCAACTGGGGAGCTCGGACATCCGGTCGGGTGTCCGAGCTCCCCAGTAGGTGTAGGAGGTTCGGCCGTTCGGTCGGTTGCTGCGGGGGCTGGGGAGTTCTACCGGTCGTTTTCGGGTGGTACGACTCCCCAGCACCGCCGGGCAACCGCGCGGCCGCACCTGGCCGAGCCGACAACCGGGGGCTTGAACAGGAAACGGTGGGTGTGAACAGGTCATTACTTGTTCACACCCACCACAGCGTGTCCACACCCCCGATGGCGTCCGACGAAACAGACGGCGCAGTCTCCGGATCATCGAACATAGGGACCCAGACCCAGCAACCGCAGAAGCCACCGCGACGGGTCGGCCGACAGGGCCCCGCCACTACCCGGCCAGCCATACCCCCTCTGTACCGCCGGCCGCAGCGGCGAGCAACCACTGCCGTAGGAGACCGGCCGCATCCGAGCGCACAGCCACCACCACCGCCACCGCCGTACTAGAACCTCACACCTCCAGCAAAAGAGCCGGATATCCCCTCAGCTGGGGGGATGCCCATCGAGAATTTCAACGGGCAACCCTCCAATTCGACGGGCAACCTTGCTCGCTCTTTGAGGCGACCGTGGCGCGCGGCTCGGCTGCCCACAACTCGCGGACCGCGCAGCAGAGCGAGTTATCCACAGGTGGAAAGTTTGCTGCTGGGAGCGGGGTGAATCTCCGTATGTTCTCCGTCGAGATCCGACCTCGGAGGAGAACCCATGGAGCATGTCGAGACATCCCAGAGTCCCGCCGCACCCCTGAGCGCTGGCGCACCCCATAGCACTGCCGCATCGCGGAGCACGGGTGCGCAGGCGGACGCGTTGCGTGGCCCGGCTGCGTCGCGGAGTTCGGGTGCTGAGCACCGGGCGCGTGCGAAGGTGCTGGTCGCGGAGCTGCATCGGATGGCCGCCGGCACCGACGATCCGGCCAAGCGAGCCGACCTCAAACGCTCCGCCGACTCGCTCATCCGCCTGGCCACGGCGTACCGGCCGTGAGCACCACGACTCTCGCCGCGCCTGCCTCGCTCGAGGAGCTTCTCCTGCGTAGCGGGCAGGCGGCGCTCGACCTTTCCGGCGCAGACCACAGCGCCTGGAACGGCCGGATCGTCGAGTCGACCGACGATATCCTCGGCCTCGCTCACTGGGACGGCACGCTCCACCTCGATCGCGAGTACATCCTCGACCCACTCCGCGAGATGTACGCACTAGCCGGCCAGAAGCACCCCATCGCAAAGCTGGCCCGCTACCGCGAAGCCCTCGCCACGATCCTGCACGAGCACTCCCACTTCCTCGGCCCCACCGGCGCCACCCAAGAGGCAGCCCGAGCCGCCTTCGTCCGCCCCGGCAGCCGCCAACTGGAAGAAGGCGTCGCCGAAGCCTGGACCCAAGCCCACCTCAACGCCTACCTCCACAAGCTCGGCATCGAGAAGGTTGCCCCCGGCATCGATACCTTCCACACCAACGGCCACTACGCCCCCTACGTCACCGCCGTCCGGATGCTCACCACCGACCTCGCCACCCGAGCCGAGATGTCACCCACCAAGATCCTCACCGCCCTCAACAACCAAACCGCCGAGCACCAGTTCGACCTCCTCACCACCCTCTACTACAACTCCACCCGCCTCCCCGACCTCGAACCCTCCGGCACCAGCACCCGAGACCACCTCGAATCCATCC
>NZ_SMKA01000504.1 GCF_004348455.1 Kribbella albertanoniae | reverse complement strand
GACACCTTGAGCACCGATCGACCACTCGCGGCGCACTGGAGTGACTGAACCGTGCCCAAACTCCCCACCCCCGACCTTGAGCACCCCTCGACCATCTCGCCCCAACCGCGGTGGTTGACCCGTGCCCAAGGTGTCGCGGCTCGGGCACCTTGAGCACCGCTCAACCACTCGCGGCGCACTGGAATGACCGAACCGTGCCCAAACTCCCCACCCCCGACCTTGAGCACCCCTCAACCATCTCGCCCCATCCGCGGCGGTTGACCCGTGCCCAAGGTGCCCGAGCGCCGACACCTTGAGCACCGATCGACCACTCGCGGCGCGCTGGAGTGACTGAGCCGTGCTCAAGGTCGGTGGGGGATTGTGGACCTGGGGCGCGACTACAGTCGGTGCATGGTGTTCGAGATCCGGACGGCGGTGCCGGAGGATGCGGTCGGGATAGCGGCGGTCTGGGCGGCGGCGATGCCGCATCTGGTGATGACGGCGCGGGGTGTCGAGGCGGGGCTGCGGAACAACCCGAACCGGGTGGTGCTGGTCGCGGTGACCGATTCGGAGATCGTGGGCTACGGCAACATCTACCTGCCGGCCCCGGATGCGGTGGCGCCCCGAGTGCGGATCACCGTGCAGGTGCTCCCGTCGCACCGCGGGCAGGGCATCGGATCCGCGCTGCTCGAACACATCACCACCCAATCGGCCGAGGCCGGTGCCGCGCGACTATTGGTGGTCGCCTCGGACGACTCGCGGAGCTTCGCCACCAAGCACGGCTTCACCATCGGCCGGGAACTCAGCCACTCGCAGGCGGAACTGAGCGCCGTACCGGCTGCACCGCCTGTCCCGGACGGCCTGCAGGTGGTCGACTACAACGCCGTACAGCCTGGGCAGATCTGGCAGGCCACGGTCGCGGTCGCTCACGGTGATCCGAGCGGATTGTCATCGGCCCCGCCGTACGACGAATGGTTCGCCGTCGAGTGGAATCACCCGGAACTGCGCCGCGACCTGAGCATCGCCGTACTGGAAGATGACGAGGTGCTGGCGTTCTCCACCACCACCGCCGATCCGGCACGGAAGGTGACCTGGTCCGCGCTCACCGGAACCATTCCGGCTGCTCGCGGTCGCGGTCTGGCCAAGCTCGTGAAGGCGGTCGCCCTCGGGCGCGCCCGCGACGCCGGGCTGGCGCGGGCGTATACGGGCAACGATGCGGGCAACAAGCCGATGCTGGCGGTCAACGAGTGGCTCGGCTACCGGGTCGCCGGCTCGGCCTGGACCGCGGAGAAGGAGCTGTGATCCGGCTCGCCCTGACCCTGCTCGTCTTCCTGGGGTTGTCGGTCGGGGTCGGCTTGCTGCTCTCCGGTGACGACTACTTCGACTGGCCGGTCGCGGGTGGTTTGTTCGCGTTCGCGGTGGTGGGCGAAGTGTTGCGGTCGCGGCTGCGCCGACGTTCGGGAAAGAATTCGGCTCGGCAATCGTCCGGAATCTGAGACAGGCCGGTTACCCTGCCGTTGTGAGCGGCAACGTTCCGGCCTCGACCCGCACCCTGCGGGTACTGACGTTCCTGGCGACCCAGCCCGGGCCGGTACCGATGGAGCGCATCGCCTCCGCGGTCGGCCTGCCACGCTCGTCGACGTACCACTTGCTCCGGGCAATGATGGACGAGAGTTTCGTCGTCCACCTCCCCGAGGAGAAACGCTACGGCCTCGGCGTCGCCGCCTTCGAGATCGGCTCCGCCTACCTCCGCCACGACCCGCTGGAACGCCTGGCCCGCCCCCTCCTCGGCCAACTGGTCGCCGAGCTCGGCCAGACCGCCCACCTGGGCGTCCTGCACGGCCGCGAACTCGTCTACCTCCTGAAGGA
>NZ_SMKA01000503.1 GCF_004348455.1 Kribbella albertanoniae | reverse complement strand
GCTTCGGGGGCTTGGGTGAGGATGACGGCGAGGCGGACGGTGAAGGTGACCAGGCGGGTGAGTTTCGCGTGGTCGATGGGGATTTCGCGGGCCAGCGGGTCGGGGTGGCGTTCCTGGGACTTGAGCTGGTCGCGGATCGCCTTGAGGGTGCGGGCGGCGTCCTTGTGTTCCGAGCGGCCGGGCGTGGCGGTGACGGCGTCCGTGGGGAGACCGAGCAGTTCGGCGAGGTCGGTGGACGGCGGTTCGCTCGGGGTGCTCTTGCCGAACAGGCCGGGCTTGATCGACTGGAGGTGGGTGTCGATCTGGTCGACGAGCTCGGTGAGTCCCTTGAGCAGGGCGGGGACGAAGCTGTCGGCCGTCTTGCGGCGGTTGGTGGTGAGCGCGGTAGTGCGCTCGTAGTCTGCCTCGACCGTGGAGCGCAGCGCGTCCGGCCAGTCTTCGAGCCCGTTCAGGCCGGAGTGCTGGGGCGCCGTCGGGTTCAGATCGCCCGCAGACAGCGGCTTAGCGCCGGAACGAGCGGCGTCGATGTCTTGCTCGAACTTCTGCTGCGGTCCCGGCACGATTGAGCTCACCGGCTCAGCCTACTGGTGGATGGTCCAGTCGGCGCAGGTTCCAGATCGACGGGACGACGAGGGTGCCGATGATGATCAGGACGTAGAGGGTCCCGCCGTACAGCTCGACGGCCTTGACCGAGAGGGCGGCGGCGACGTAGCCGACGGTGAGTTGGCCGACGGGGTTCGCGATGTACGAGCCGAGCATGTCGTACGACGACACCCGGGACAGCTTGTCGAGAGGGACGTGCTGACCGAGGGCGGTCTCCCAGCCGATGCCGAAGATCTCGAACCCGAGGCCCATCACGAACGCGGCCACCGCGACCGTGATCACGTGCGGGAACAGGGCCAGGCAGAGGATCATCGGCGCCCCGAGCAACATTCCGGCCATCCCGGCGCGGAGCGGGTAGCGCGGTTTGAGGCGGAGCATGAGCAGGCCGCCGATCACCAGGCCGGCGCCGAAACATGCACTCACCACGCCCCAGCCGGCGCGGCCGAAGGTGCGGTCGGCGATCACCGGGCCGAGGGTTTGGTAGCAGGCGGTGTACAGGACGTTGAGCAGGCCGAACGCCAGGACGACGACCCACACCCATTGGCGGGAGGCGAATTCGCTCCAGCCTTCCCGGAGGTCGGTGATCATCGAGGAGGCCTGCCGTACGACGGGTGGGAGTTTCAGCCGGGAGATCAGGGCGGCGGCGAGCAGGAAGGTCACGGCATCGACGGCCAGTCCGATCCCCGGACCGGTCAGCCCGACGATGACACCGGCCACCGCGCCGCCGCCGATCATGGCGGCCGACCGGGCGAAGCCGGAGATCGCCATCGCCTGCGGCAGGTCGGACTTGCTGACGATCGCGGGGAGGACGCCGGCCATCGCCGGCATGACGAAGGCGGAGGCGGCGCCGTTGACCGCCTCGATCGCGGCGAGCTGCCAGATCGTCGCGTGTCCGGTGAGCACCAGTACGGCGGCGAGTGCCTGGGTGAGGCCGCTGATCGTGTTCGCGACCAGGATGACGAGATGCCGGGGCAGGCGGTCGGAGATGACGCCGCCGACCAGCAGGAAGACGATGTTCGGGATGCTCCGGGCGGCGAGCACGATGCCGACCGAGCTCGGTGACGGCGACACATCCAGTACGGCGAACACCAGCGCCACCGGAGCGATCGTCGAGCCGAGGATCGACACGAACCGGGACGTGATGAACAGCCGGACATCCCGGTGCCGCAGTACGGCGAGATCCTGCCGCCAGCTCATCGATCCCCCTCGTGCGTCCCGGACCCGGTGATCCTACGGGCGGATCGAACCGCGGGTCTCCGCATTTAGCGGACCGCTAACAC
>NZ_SMKA01000502.1 GCF_004348455.1 Kribbella albertanoniae | reverse complement strand
CGCCAGCACCTGACCTTTCCCCCCACCACCAGCGCAGCTCCCCTGGTAGCCCACCTGGCCGCCACCTACCCCTTGGCCGACCTGACCATCGCCGAACCCACCATCGAATCAATCATCACCCAGCTCTACACCCCCACCCCCTGAAGCCCGTCGTTCCTCCGAACGCTGTGCACCCAGCTCATCCTTGGGAACCCGCCAACCACTTCGAGCCCACGAAACGGTTGGTCGCCGGGCGACGCCAACGACACGTAGTGGTCCCAGCTTCGGCACTCGCTGAGCGTGGGCGGCAACCGGCAACGCCGCTGAGGGGTACCACTACGTGTTCTTGCCGACGCCACCGCCCGAACGACAGGACGTATACCCCTGCGACGCCGTTCGTGCGGGGGAGTCCAGGCGGGCGCCGGGCTCTACGTAGACGCATACATCCTGTTCTTCGGACGATCGCCGCCAGCCTGGACCCAAGCGGTCGAGCGAGCTCCTAGGTCGAGAAGAGCGCGCGACTGCGGTCGGAGGCGGGGCTGCCAGCTGATTCCTGGTGCCCACCGGATCGCAAGGGGATGTTGGTGATCTCGAGGCCGGGGAAGCGCCGGCGCATCGCCGCCTCGTAGCGATCGGCGTAGGCGGGCTCGCCGATGTAGTCGCTGATCTGGTACTGCCCGAACCACACCCGGACACGGCGCCGTGGCGACCTGCCTGATTTCACACGGACGACGCTACAAAGCCCAATGGTCGAAAGTGTTACCTCCAGTTACGAACTGAAGTCATCGAACTATCGAGTCACGAGCGGTACCCGGCCGCCATCGACAACACGTCGGCCGGATCGAGCGGCTTGGGGTCGGCGCGCCACTCCACGAGGACCTCGTCGTCCTCGACCTCGTCCAGGGTGCCGACCCCCTGAGTGATCAGCCGCCGGGCTTCGCTTGGACCGATCTCCTGGTACGTGAGGATCCGATCCATGTAGAAGTCGTTGCGCAGGGCATTGTTGTCGTGGAACTTCCCGGTGTTGGCCACGTACGCGTACATCGTCTCGTGCGCCAGCGCCGCCACCCAGACGAGTCGCTCCTCGTCATCGTCGTCGACCTCTGTCACGAGAAACAGTCTCATCGTCCCACTCCGTCGTTCTTCTCGAGGGCTGGTGTTCGGGGGCTCGGCCGGTCCGCGCGGCCGGGCTGACCACTGTCTGAGTCCGCCAACGCCTGCTGCGAATCACTGTAGTTGTTGACGGCCACCCGCCGGCCGCCGAGCGTTGTCAGCTGATCGATTCCGGCGGGCGGGCTCAGCGTGTCGGATGCGGCGACACACTTGTCGCGGGCCTCGGCGCGTTGGTCGGCAGTTGCGGAAACGCTTCGCTCGACCTCGTACCACGGAGTCGTCATCTCCTTGACCTCGAGCGATGCCACCGAGTGGAACTGCACCTCGATCCTTGGGGAGCCGGGAGCTTCCAGGTAGCCATGGATGCCTTTGTACCGGGATCCCTCGGTATAGGAGTGCATGGCGTGCCGCACCCGCCACCCGCGCTCGGTCAACTGGTCCACCGTGCGGCGCGCAGCTTCGACAAGCTGCTCAGGGCGTTCCACGAGCACCGTGTACCGCAGGATGTCGTCCACCGGACGATATGCGCCGTTCTTGGCCCAGGCGCGGAGCTTTCGGGCGAGGGACTCCGGGGACTTCACTCGACGGCTGAGCTGGTACGGCGATCCGCCCGGCGGGAGGGCGGCGAGGAACTCGGCTGTTCGCTCGGGCTCGACGGTGGCTGCCTGGGCAAGGAGGCGGAGGGCCTTCCGGGTTGCTTTGGGGCCGTGGCGGTGGGCGATGTCGGCTGCGTCGTACGGCGTGGCGCCCCAGTCGAGGGCGTGGCTGGTGGAGAACCTCCGGAGGAGGATGGC
>NZ_SMKA01000501.1 GCF_004348455.1 Kribbella albertanoniae | reverse complement strand
GATCAGCCCCGCCCGCGCGATCACCAGGCGATCCCCGACCGCCTCCACCGCTGCGAGCTCACACGCCACCTTCGCTTCGCCGTACTGCTCGCGATCGGCAACGTCGCCCTCGGAGGGCGCTCGCAACGCCGCGCTCTCATCCGCTCCGGGCGTATCGAATTTCTCGTACACATTCCCCGTCGACACATACGTCCAGTGCTTGGCGCGCGCACCGAGCGCCGCCAGGGCCCCACGCACGAACCCCGGCTGCCACGACACCTCGAACACGGCATCCCACTCGCGAGCCGGCAACGCGTCGTACGCATCCGGAAGGCTCCTGTCCACGGCCACCAGCTCCGCGCCCTCGGCCACCGCCCCGCTCTCACCGCGTGCAACACACGTCACCGAATGCCCACGCGCCAACGCCTGCGTCGCAAGCTCGCGCCCCAGCCATGCCGTCCCGCCAAGGATCAGAATCTCCATGCAGGTAAGCCAATCAGGCCGCGCCGACAATTCCCAGGTTCCTTAGCCGAGGGCAGAAAGGATGCCGTAAGGCGCGAACCCTTGCCGCCGCCCCGATCCAGGCGCAGTGTCGGCAGTGAGCGGCATCCGAGAACGGATGCCTTGGGCAAGGGGGAGACATGGCTGGTTTCGTTCAGATCATCGAGTACCGGACGTCGAAACCCGACGAGGTCGCCGCGCTGGCGGAGTCCTACCGGGAGAAGCGGGAAGCAGATGGCGACGGTCCGCGGCCGGTCCGCTCCGTCATGTGTTCGGACCGCAATGAGGCCGACCGGTACTTCACGGTCGTCGAGTTCGCGTCACACGAAGAGGCGATGGAGAACTCGGCCCGGCCCGACACCGGTGAGTTCGCGGCCGCACTGATGGAGCTGTGCGACGGGCCGACGAAGTTCTACGACCTCGACGTCCTGCAGTTGACCGACTTCAGCTGAAGCTGTGGGGCTCGGGCCCAGCCGGACTCGCATTCGGCTGGGCCCGAGGCAGGGGACGCGGTGTGGCGGCCGCGTTGGCCCGGATCCGCGGCGCCGGACCCGGACCTGCTCTTGGGTATCTTTTTCAGCGAAAGACCCGGTTCGACGACCAGCTACCCGGCGGCGCACCGCCGTACGTGCCTTGGTCGCGTTCGTGGTGCAAGGGGTCCGGATCCTCGGGTTCGGGCGCGGAGTGCAGATCCGGCCACGGCCGAGCCGCCAGCGTCTCGCGCGGCGGCAGCGCCAACCCCGGATCAGGCCCCGTTTCGGCATCGAGCCACTCGATCTCGGTGGCCCCGCCGTGTCCGTGGATCGCGACGACGGACTCGATCCCGTCCCACACGGTCGTGGTCGGATAGTCGCCGTACCACCGCAGCGCCACCGCCCCGTCGGTGAACTGCACGCCCTCGGCAACAGGCCCGGTACCACTCACCCCGGAGACATCATGATGACGGATCAACCGGAAACGACGAGCGCTCATTTCGGCGCGACCTCCCACAACCGCTCCCCCGGCAACGACCGGTACTGATCGGGGTCGGTCACCGGAATCGGATCGCTGGTCACCTTCAACCCGGCGAACCGCCGTGACATCGCCTGCGCATACCGCTCGGCCAACTCGGCCTCGGCACTGTAGTCCGCGACGACGTGGTCCCCGAACCACACCCGTACGCGGCACCGTTGCGGACCAGGATCGCCGGCCATCTCAATGCACCCGGCGAGTCAAGGTCGTTCCCATCAGCGGCTTCCAAGACCTACGGTTCACGTCGATCACTTCCACTTCCCTGTGGGGATGGGTTCACAGAAGTGACGCCCCCCACAAAGCTTCATGACGCGATCCCACAGATCTTTTCCCACCCCGTTCGAATACCGGACCGCCCCCGGGTCGCTGGCGGCCGTCGGTGTACGGAAGAACGGGTAGTGGTCCCCCTGAACCACCCCGCGCC
>NZ_SMKA01000500.1 GCF_004348455.1 Kribbella albertanoniae | reverse complement strand
CCCCTCAACCCCGGCCCCGATCGCGGCAATCGTCCCGGCCAACTCATGCCCAGGCACATGCGGCAACACGATGTCCGAGTCATGCCCCATCCACCCATGCCAGTCACTCCGGCACAGCCCAGTCGCCTCAACCTTCAGCACGACGGATCCGTCCGCCACCTCGGGCTCCGGAACTTCCCGCACTTCCGGCACAACGCCGTACTGCTCGATCACCACTGCACGCATGGCGTCACCCTACGAGGTACAGGTGACGCCATGAACCACTCAAAGAAATCAGCAGCCGCCGGCCACAGCCGGGATGATCGAGACCTGGCCGCCGTCCTTGATCGTGGTCTGCAGGCCCTCGGCGAAACGGACGTCGTCGTCGTTCACGTAGACGTTCACGAAGCGGCGCAGCTCGCCGGACTCGTCGAGCACGCGGGACTTGATCCCGGGGTACGACGCGTCGAGCGAATCCAGCACCTCGGTCAGCGTCGCGCCTTCGGCGGACACCTCGGAGACCCCCTTGGTGTAGGGCCGGAGGATGGTCGGAACGCGAACACTCACACTCACTGCAGGCCTGCCTTCACGAAGGCGTCGTACGACGCGGGGATGGTCACCTTCGGGCCGACCCGGTCGGCCACGGCGTCGAGCGTCTTGAGCCCGTCGCCGGAGTTGATGATCACCGTCTCGGCGTCGGGATCGAGCTGACCGGTCTCGATCAGCTTCTTCAGGGTCGCGACGGTCACCCCGCCGGCGGTCTCGGTGAAGATGCCCTCGGTGCGGGCGAGCAACTGGATGCCGTCGACAACTTCTTCATCGGAGACGTCCTCGATCACACCACCGGTACGGCGGGCGACGTCCAGCACGTACGGACCGTCGGCCGGGTTGCCGATGGCGAGCGACTTCGCGATCGTGTCCGGCTTGACCGGCTTCACCACGTCGTACCCGTCGCGGAAGGCTTGCGCGACCGGCGAGCAGCCGGTCGCCTGGGCGCCGTAGATCTTGTAGTCGGTGGCGTCGACCAGCCCGAGCTTGCCGAGCTCGGTGAAGCCCTTGTCGATCTTGGTCAGCTGCGAACCGGACGCGACCGGGATGACGACCTGCTGCGGGATCCGCCAGCCGAGCTGCTCGGCGATCTCGTAGGCGAGCGTCTTGGAACCCTCGGAGTAGTAGGGACGGACGTTGACGTTGACGAACGCCCAGCCCTCCTCCTCACCGGCGATCTCGGAGGCCAGCTTGTTCACGTCGTCGTAGTTACCGTCGACGGCCACCAGCGTCCCGCCGTACACAGCGGTGGTGATGATCTTGGGCCGCTCAAGGTCCTTCGGGATGAAGACGACCGAGCGGATCCCGGCCCGCGCGGCGGCCGCGGCGACGGCGTTGGCCAGGTTGCCGGTGGAGGGGCAGGCGAACACCTTCAGGCCCAGCTCGCGGGTGGCGCTCAGGGCGCTCGCCACGACCCGGTCCTTGAAGGAGTGCGTCGGGTTGCCGGAGTCGTCCTTCACCCAGAGCTTGCGCAGCCCGAGCTCGCGGGCCAGGTTCTGTGCGTCGATGAGCCGGGTGTAACCGGGCTCGGTGTTCGGGAAGCTGGCCACGTCGACGGGGACGGGCAGCAGCGGCTGGTAGCGCCAGATGTTCTTCGGACCGGCCTCGATCTGCTCCCGCGTGATGGTCGGGAACTCGTACCCGACCTCGAGCGGACCGAAGCACTCCATACAGGCGTAGAACGGACCGAGCGGCGACTTCGCCCCACAGGCGCGACAGCTCAGGTGCGTACCGTTGCCGAAGGCACCTTCACGGATGGTGTGGGTGGTCGCGGTGGCCAGGCTCATGGCGTGAGGTTCCCCTCTCATCTTCCCCGCGAACACCGGATCTCGATGGCGGGACGGATTTGGCACCGTTCCACCGTGAGTGGCCCCGGGGTGGGGTCTCGACGGGGAGGGT
>NZ_SMKA01000004.1 GCF_004348455.1 Kribbella albertanoniae | reverse complement strand
CACCCCCGAGCCCGAGCCCCGCCGCCGGCGCCGCACCCTCAGCTGACACAAACGATCGCCCGCAGCCCCTGGTGGGAGCTGCGGGCGGTCGGCAGGGGATGCGTCTCAGGCGACGCGCTTCTTGCGGCCTCGGCCGGTGGCGGCTTTGCGGGCCTCCATGGCGTTGGCCAGGTGGACGAACTGCTCCACCGTACGGCGGGCGTAGCGGTTGCGCTCGAGGATGTGTGGCCACCAGTGGCGGCCGATCTGTTCGTGCATCCAGAGGAAGCCGATCGCGAAGCCCATGCTGAGCAAAGCGCGGAACGCGAGGAACTTCCAGGGTTCGGGGGGCAGGCCGGGCGAGCCGGCGACCACCCATTCGGTGGCGATCGCGTGCACCAGCAGTGCGAGCGGGAACGCGATCACCCAGTAGACCGCGGCCGGGGCGAACACCCCGGCCGGGACTTTGCCGAGGGCAACGAGTACGGCGTACCCGACACCGAAGGCCATCAGTGGCAGGCCCAGGCCGAGGCCGGTGACGACCGCCCAGCCGAGCGGTTGTCCGACGATCGAGCCGAGGACGCCGGCGACCAGCCCGGCCGCGGCACCCACCGCCGCGGCCGGCATCGAGAACTCCGCGAGTTCCTTCAGGTCGGTCATGTCAGCCCACTGCCACGCCGAAGCGGAAGAGACAGTAGAACAGCATGCCCAGGTAGAACACCGCTCCGAAGCCGATGATCAGGTTCCGCACCGGACCGGGTCTGATCGGTTTGGGCAGCAACTTGTTGTTCACCAGGAGCAACACGATGCAGTAGGCGCCCATCGCGAACGTGGACAGGAAGGCGAGCGTGTCCAGGATCCCGGCCGGGCCGTCGGCCGGACCGAACAACAGGATCAGGATGCCGAAGACGATCACGCCCCACAGGAACCCGGCGTAGATCCGGGACATCGAGAACTTCTTGGCGCCCGGCACGAAGTAGTACGTCATGTCCGCCTGGCCGCGGGAGAACGAGTCGAACAGACCCAGGGTCGCGTTCAGCCCGATCAGTGCGATGAAGCCGAAGAACAGCGAGCCCAGGACCGGTGAACCCGCGGAGGCGAACGCGTCCGACATCGCTTGCAGTGCCGCGGACCGCGAGTCGTCCTGCTGGATGATGGCCGGCAGATCCGGGTTCGTCCGGGCCGCCGACATCGCCAGTACGGTGAACGAGATCGTCACCAGCATCGTGATACCCCAGAAGAGCAGCAGTGCGTCGAACGTGACCCACTTGCGCCAGCCCTTCCACTTCGCCATCTCGGCCGGGTCGTCGGTGTCGAACATGAAGCCCCGCGACGGCATCGCCTCGGCCTCGCCCGAGGACCGCAGACCGCGGATCTTCGGGATGTGCGCCCCCATCCCGGCGCCACTGTCCCGCAACTGCAGCGTGTACCACATCTGCTGCATACCGGACGGGCCGGCGAACGCGATGGATCCCACCACCACCGGGAACCAGGCCTGGGTGAGCGCCTGGTCGGGGAAGTAGCCGAAGGCGAACATGCCGGTCAGGGTCTGGGCCAGATCGTCCCAGCTCCCGACCAGCGCCGCGATCACCGACGTACCGACGACCAGGAAGCCGATCAGCAGCCCGAGGAGTTTCTCGAGGAAGTTGTAGATCACCGAGAGCAGGCTGAACAGGACGCCGACGAACACCAGAGCCACGCACGCCGACGCCTGCCAGGGGATCCCGCTCACTTCCTCGAACGCCGCGGCGCCGGCCGACAGGTGACCGGGCCACATGTAGATCAGGATCGCCGCGACGTAGAAGAACCACATCAGCGGTTTGAAGATCCGGGCCGCGCCGAAGAAGATGCTCTCCCCGGTCGCCATCGCGTACCGGGCCATCTCCAGCAGGACGAACGCCTGCAGCGTGACACCGACCATGAACAACCAGCGGATGTCCGGCCCGAACACCAGGACGAGCCGGGGCCACATGTACGACTCCCCCATCCCCACGCCCAGCGCGACCAGGAACACGGTCGGGCCGAGGATGTGGATGGACGGTGGTGCGTCCGGAAGCTTCCGGATCGGCATCGGTTCGAGCCGGCCCGCTTTCCAGACCTTCTCGGTGACGGCCCCCACTGCGGGCTCGTCGGGTACTTCTGAGGTCTTGCTTGTGACGTCCAAGGCGGACTCCTTAGATCGACGCCAGGCACTGACAAAAACAGTGCGCATTAGTTGGCCCCCGCTGAAGCAACCCCTCCCTGCTACGCAGCTACGAACCGAGCGGCCCCGCGTTGCGGGCCCAGCGGTACTTGGCGCCGAGCACCTGGACAGGTGTCTCGGTGGTGTACGGATAGGCGACCACGCCGTGCTCGAACAGGTACCGGCTGGCTTCCTCGACCTCGACGTCACCCGACAGCGAGGCGACGACGGGCTTGTCGATGCCCTTGGCCCGGTACTCCTCGACCACCTCGGCGACCAGCTGCGCGAACACCATCGGCGGTGTCACGATCGTGTGCCAGTAACCGAGGATCAGCGCATGGATCCGCTCGTCTTCCAGCCCGAGCGCGATCGTGTTCCGGTACGTCGCCGGTGGCTCACCACCGGTGATGTCGATCGGGTTGCCGGCGGCACCGAACGGCGGGATGAACTTCTTGAACGCCGCGTCCAGGTCGTCGGGAATCGTCATCAGCTGCAGGCCGTTGTCGACGCAGGCGTCCGAAAGCAGGACACCGGAGCCACCCGCGCCGGTGATGATGACGACGTTCTCGCCCTTCGGCGTCGGCAGCAGCGGGATCCCGCGGGCGTACTGGAGCATCTCGTTCAGCCCAGGGGCCCGGACCACCCCGCTCTGCCGCAGGATGTCGTCGTACACCTTGTCGTTGCCCGCCAGGGCTCCGGTGTGCGAGCTGGCCGCCTTCGCGCCCATGGCGGTGCGGCCGGCCTTGAGCACGACGACCGGCTTCTTCTTCGACACCCGGGCCGCCGTCTCGGCGAACGCCCGGCCGTCCTTCAGATCCTCTAGGTGCATGGCGATCAGGTTGGTGTTGTCGTCGTTCTCGAAGAACGTCAGGAGGTCATCCTCGTCGATGTCGGCCTTGTTGCCTACCCCAACGATCGCGGAGACACCCATCCGGCTGGACCGGCTGAAGCCCAGGATCGCCATCCCGATCCCGCCGGACTGTGACGACAACGCAACACTTCCTTGTACGTCGTACGGTGTGCAGAAGGTCGCGCAGAGCTTCTCCGGCAGGTAGTAGTAGCCGTAGATGTTCGGACCGAGAATCCGGACGTTGTGCTTGCGCGCGATCGCCACGATCTCGTCCTGGAGCTCCTGCTCACCGGTCTCGGCGAAGCCGGACGGGATCAGGATCGCCCCGGCCACACCCTTCTCACCGCACTGCTCGAGCGCTCCACCGACGAACTTGGCCGGTACGGCGAACACCGCCACGTCCACGTCACCCGGTACGTCGAGGATGCTGGGGAAGGCCTTGAGCCCGAGCACCTCGCCACCCTTGGGGTTGATCGGGTAGATGTCGCCCGCGTACCCGCCGTTGACCAGGTTCTTCATCACCGAGTTGCCGATCTTGCCGTCCTCGTTGGACGCCCCGATCACGGCCACCGCGCGCGGTTTCATGATCCGCGTCATCGCCGTCAGGATCTGCTCCTGGGTGTACCGCTCGACCGGCTTGCCGGCCTCGGCGTCGACGATGATCCGGAAGTCCACCGCGGTGGCGCCGTCCGGCCCGGCCAGCACCGGGTTCAGGTCAACCTCGGCGAACTGCGGGAAGTCGGTGACCAGGTCGGACAGCCGCTTGACCAGTTCGCCCAGCGCGTCCTTGTCCACCGGCTTGGCGCCGCGAACACCTTCGAGCATCTCGTGCGCGTTGATCCCGTCGATCATCGCGCGCGCCTCGGCGTCGTTCAGCGGCGCGAGCCGGAAGGTGACGTCCTTCAGGACCTCGACCAGGACACCACCGAGGCCGAAGGCGACGATCTTCCCGAAGGTCTGATCCGTCACCGCGCCGACGATGACCTCCTGGACGTCACCGCCGGTGACCAGCATCTTCTGCACCTGGACACCACTGATCTGCGCGTCCGCCTTGTAGGCCTTGGCGTTCGCGATGATCTTCTCGTACGCCGCCTGCGCCGCCTCAGGACTGTCGACGCCGACCACGACACCGCCGGCATCGGTCTTGTGCAGGATGTCCGGTGAGGAGATCTTCAGGACGACCGGGAACCCGATCTCCGCCGCGAGACCGGCGGCTCCCTCGGCAGTCGTGGCCAGCCCCTCGCCCGGCGTCGGGATCCCGTACGCATCCGCGACCAGCTTGGCCTCGGGCGCGCTCAGCGAGGTGCGGCCGTCCGCCAGAGCCTGGTCGAGGATGGTCTGGACTGCTGCCTTGTCATAGGTCATGCCATGCACTCCGTTTCAACGGGATCGTTGCGGGAAGGTTGCGTCACACGACGCCGGCGGCCTTGAGTTCCGAGAGCTCGGCGGTGTCGATGCCGAGCGAGCCGTAGACGACCGAGTTGTGTTCGCCGAGACCGGGTGAGGTCTCGATGTCGACCGGGGAGTCGGACAGCTTGATCGGGCAGCCGACGGTCTTGAACGATCCGCGCTGCGGGTGCTCGACCTCGACGACGGCGCCGAGCTCGGCCAGCGTCTCGTCC
The DNA here is from genome assembly GCF_004348455.1 of Kribbella albertanoniae. Classification (GTDB taxonomy): domain Bacteria; phylum Actinomycetota; class Actinomycetes; order Propionibacteriales; family Kribbellaceae; genus Kribbella; species Kribbella albertanoniae. The sequence goes on along the minus strand of NZ_SMKA01000004.1, from coordinate 108,552 downwards.
TCGATCAGTTCGCGGGTGGACATGATCGGCCCGCACGGCACGTTCAGCGCGTTGAGCTTGTCCATCACCTCGAACTTGGTGTGCTGCTCGGTCCACTGCTCGATCAGCGCGAACATCTTGTCCAGCTTGTCGAGGCGGGAGGCGGGCGTGGCCCAGTCCGGGTCCTCGGCCAGCTCGGGCTTGCCGATCAGGTTCGCGATCGGGGCCCAGCCGGGCGGCTGGACGATCACGTAGATGTAGTCGTTCGGCCCGCCAGGCGCCGTACGGACCGCCCAGCCGGGCTGACCGCCGCCGGAGGCGTTCCCGGACCGGGGCACCTCGGAGCTGAAGTTGTCGTTCGGGTACTCCTTCAGCGGACCGTGCGCCAGCCGCTGCTGGTCGCGCAGCTTGACCCGGGTCAGGTTCAGCACGGCTTCCTGCATCGCCACCGAAACGCGCTGGCCCTTGCCGGTGTGCGTGCGCTGGTAGAGCGCGGCGAGGATGCCGGCGACCAGGTGGATCCCGGTCCCGGAGTCGCCGATCTGAGCACCGGTCGCGGTCGGCGGGCCGTCTTCGAAGCCCGTCGTACTCATCGCGCCGCCCATCGCCTGGGCGACCACCTCGTAGGCCTTGAAGTTCTCGTACCGCCCCGGGCCGAAGCCCTTGATCGAGGCGAAGACCAGCTCCGGGTTGATCTCCTGCAGGCGCTCCCAGGTGAAGCCCATCCGGTCGATCGCGCCGGGCGCGAAGTTCTCCACCAGGACGTCGGAGTTCTTCACCAGGTCGATGAAGATCTCCTTGCCACGCTCGGATTTCATGTTCAGCGTGATGCTGCGCTTGTTGCAGTTCAGCATCGTGAAGTAGAGGCTGTCGACGTCCGGTACGTCGCGCAGCTGCTGGCGGGTGATGTCACCGGTCGGCGCCTCGAGCTTGACGACATCGGCGCCGAGCCAGGCGAGAATCTGGGTGCAGGAAGGTCCGGACTGTACGTGCGTCATATCCAGTACGCGGACGCCGTCAAGGGCTTTGCTCATGGCGGTCTCCTCTACTTGTACATCGTCTGGTTCATGGTTCCGGGGGCGTACGCGTCCGGGTCGACCCAGACGTTGATCAGCGACGGCAGGCCGGACTCGCGGGCGCGCTGCATGGCCGGCCCGATGTCCTTGGGGTCGCGGACCTCCTCGCCGTACCCGCCGAGGCTGCGCGCGAACTCGTCGTACTTGACGTCGCCGAGGGTGTTGCCGACCCGGCCGCGGTCGTGGCCGTACTTGGCCTCCTGGCCGTAGCGGATCTGGTTCATCGACGAGTTGTTGCCGATGACACCGACGAACGGGAGGTTGAAGCGGACCAGCGTCTCGAAGTCCCAGCCGGTCATCGAGAAGGCACCGTCACCGAAGAGCGCGACGACCTCCTTGTCGGGCCGCGCGTACTTCGCAGCGAGCACGAACGGGACGCCGACGCCGAGAGTGCCGAGCGGGCCCGGGTCCATCCAGTGCCCCGGCGACTTCGGCTGCACGACACCACCGGAGAAGGTGACGATGTCGCCGCCGTCGCCGATGTAGATCGAGTCCTCGGTGAGGAACTCGTTGATCTCGTGCGCGAGCCGCAGCGGGTGGATCGGGTTCGCGTCGGACAGCTGGCGGGGCAGCCGCTTCTGGTACGCCGCCTCTTCCTCCGCGCGGAGTTCCTTGAACCAGGCCTGGCGATCCGTCTTCCGGACCCGGCCCGTCGAGGCCTGCGTGACGGCGGCCAGGATCGCGCCCGGGTCACCGACCAGACCGAGGTCGACGTCGCGGTTCTTGCCGACCGTGCGGTAGTCCATGTCGATCTGTACGACGGTGGCCGACTTCGGCAGCCGCCGGCCGTAGCCCATCCGGAAGTCGAACGGCGTGCCGACGATGATGATCAGGTCGGCGTTGTTGAACCCGTACCGCCGGGACAGGTGGAAGTGGTGCGGGTCGCCGGGGGCGAGCGTGCCGCGGGCGGCGCCGTTCATGAACGCCGGTACGTCGAGCGCCCGGACGAAGTCGGTGGCCGCATCGCTGCCGCGCGAGGTCCACACCTGACCACCCAGCAGTACGACGGGCTTCTCGGCGTGCGCGATGAGATCCGCGAGGGCCTCGATGGCTGCCGGATCGCCGACGCTCTTGGTGGACGCGCGGTAGTGGCCGGCCTCGGGAACCGTCGCGGACTCGATCGGCACCGAGCCGTCCAGGATGTCCCGCGGGATCTCCAGGAACGACGGGCCGAGCGCGCCGTTGTAGCACTCGCGGAACGCCATCGAGACCATGTCGGCAGCACGCGCGGTGTGCGGCACGGTCGCGGCGAACTTCGTGATCGGCGTCATCATGTCGACGTGCGGCAGGTCCTGCAGGGACCCCATCTTGTGCTGGTTCAGCGCGCCCTGGCCGCCGATCAGCAGCATCGGGCTCTCCGCGCGGAACGCGTTCGCGACACCGGTCACGGCGTTCGTCGTACCGGGCCCGGCCGTGACGACCGCACAACCGGGCTTACCGGTGATCCGCGCGTACCCGTCGGCCGCGTGCGCGGCGACCTGCTCGTGCCGGACGTCGACGACCGCGATGCCCTCGTCGACACAGCCGTCGTAGATGTCGATGATGTGGCCGCCACAGAGGGTGAAGATCACCTCGACCCCCTCGGCCTTCAGGGCCTTGGCGACCAGGTGACCGCCTGAGATCGTCTCCGGCTCCTTCACCTGCGCGACGGACTGGTTCTCCGACACTGTCTGCGCCATCTGCAGTCATCTCCTCGGAAAGAGCCGGGATTCGGCTTTTGGGGTCAATGTAGATTGCATACCGTATGTGGTAGTCGTAGTCTTATCCCACGCCATGGTGGTTGTCCAGAGGGAGGCTCGGATGACAATTCACGAGGAGCTGCACCGAACTCGTTCGGCCTTGCTGGCACTCGAGAAGTCCCTTATGTCCTTGAGGAATCACCTGGGTGAGCATCTCGACGTCCTCCGCCTGCTGGACGATCTCGAACGCTGTACGTCGGACCTGCGCCGGCTCGAGGACCAGGTGCACGTACCGGTCCGTGGCGAGCTGATGGTGATCCCCGACGACGACCGCGACCATGGGTTGTGGGGCGCCGGGGATGTCGATCACGAAGGCGTCGGAGCTCCTGGACGCAGAGCGCCATGAGCTGCGAGGCACTGTTTCAGTAGCTGCCGGAGTCGTCGATCGCGGTCACTGTTCGCCTGGCGAGCGGTGACCGCGACTGCTTCCGCGACCTGTTCGGTGGCGACGAAGGTCCGGTAGAACGGCTCACTCCAGCCGAACCGGCCGAGCAGCGGCAGCCACCAGCGGGCCGCTCCTTCCGGCTCGGTCCGTCCGGTCAGTAGATGCAGTGCGGTCTGATGCGCGCCGTGCAGACGTTGAGCCTCGTCCCCGGTCATGTCACCGCCGGCCAACGCAGTGGACACGCACAGCGCGACCACCCGCGCCGACACCTCCAGCCCAGGCCTCGCGGTGTTGATGAACTTGGGCGCCAGCGGTAGGAGCTCCCGCCGCCCGGCCGAGCTGGTGTGGTCATGGACGGCCCGGGCCGCCGCACTCAGAGTCGGATGCACGCAAGACGGCCGATCCGTCCACGGCTCCCGGGCCAGCTTGGACACCAGCTCCATCACACAGGGGTCAGGCCGCACGACGCGCCCGTACTCACTCACTCGTTCGACCCGGCGACCGGCGTACCCAATTGGGGCCGGACCGGTAGCGCAGGTCGCCCGGGCTGCTTCAGCAACCGCACACTCAGTGCGGCCAGTACGCCGAGCAATCCCGCGCCGAGGAACAGCGGCCGATAGCCGACCACCGCGATCACCGAAGCGGCCACGCCGACTCCGATCAGACCGCCGACGGCCTTGGCGGAGTACAGGATCGCCTGGTTCTGGACCAGGCTGTTCTCGCCGAAGAACTCCAGCACGAGGTTGGCCATGATCGCGTAGAACGCGCCGCCACCGAGGCCGGCGAACATCGCGCAGACGACGAACGCCCAACCCACACCCGCCTCACCAGCGACGACCAGGCCGACGTGGGTGAAACTCTCGACCATCAGTACGGCGGCCAGCACGCGCCGCCGGCCGAATCGGTCGGAGAGTGTGCCGGCGAGTGAGCGACCGAGACCGTTGACTGCGGCAAGCAATCCGGCCGCGAAGCCCGCCACCGCAACACCGAGTCCGGTGGACACTGCGAAGCTCACGACGAAGGCGATGCCGAACAACGACAGGGCGGCGCTGATCGCGAGCATGAGCCACATCAGCGGTAGCGCACCGGTCCGCATCGCTTCGGCCGGGCGGTAGTGCCGCACGGCGGGTGCGTTGTGCGGGATGCTCCGGTTGAGCTTGCGGTCGATCGCCCAGGCCTGCGCGTCAATGGCCGCGGGCCACCAGTGTCGCGGCGGATCTTTCAGCAACCCACCGCCGATGGCAGTGGCCAGCACCGCGACGATCGCGGTCAGGTCGAAGACGAGCCGCCGGCTGCCGGGGCTGTCGGCCAGCGTCAGCAACACGATGCTCGGTACGGCGCCGATCGCGAACCCGCCGGTGACGAAGCCGATCGTGGACGTCCGCCGATCCGGGAACCAGCGGGCCGAGGTCGTGATGCATGCGGCGTAGACCAGGCCGGCGCCGGTACCGCCGAGCAGGGCGTAGCCGATCACCACGACTGCATAGCTGTCCGCATGGGCGAGAGTCGCGAGGCCGACGGCGGACAGCAGGCCGCCGAGCACCACGAGCTGGGTCGGGCTGGCCCGCCGTACCCGCTGGACCCAGCCGGCTGGGATGGCGACCAGGGCCTGGCAGGCGACGAAGATCGCCAGCAGCCACAGGGTTTGGACCGCGCCCCAGCCGCGGTCGGACTCGAGCCCGAGCGCCGCCGTACCGAACGAGTACTGCAACGGGCTGATGGCAATCATGCAGGCCCACGCGGCCCACAACTGCCAGCGGCGCGAGTGCCCGGTCAGGTCCTTGGCATCTTCGCCGACCCGGTAGCGCCGTCCGTACACGTCACGAACATCCCTCGTGGGCATCACGTGATTCATGTCGCCTCCATGGCTACTGCATACCGTATGAGATCTGTGGTACCTCTCCTCGCTGTCCGTTGTCCAGACCTGACGCGTTGCAGCTGCCTCTTGTGACCAGATTGCATACCGCATACAGTCGGCACACGACCGCTCGGATCGGAAGGACTGCCCCTGTGGACCTGATGGAGTACCAAGCCAAAGAGCTGTTCGCACGGCACGGCGTCCCGGTGACGCTCGGCCGCGTGATCGAGGATCCGGCCGACGCGGCCGCAGCCGCCGCGGAACTCGGTGGCCGGGTGGTGGTGAAGGCCCAGGTGAAGACCGGCGGCCGCGGCAAGGCCGGTGGGGTCAAACTCGCCGCCTCCCCCGACGAAGCCGTCGCCCGGGCCGGCGAGATCCTCGGGATGGAGATCAAGGGTCACACCGTGCACCGGGTGCTGCTCGCGCCGGCGGCCGAGATCGCGGAGGAGTACTACTTCTCCTTCCTCGTCGACCGGGCGAACCGCTCGTACCTCTGTATCGCCAGCACCGAAGGCGGTGTGGAGATCGAGGAGGTTGCGCACACCAACCCCTCGGCGATTGCCAAGGTGGAGATCGACCCGGCGGTTGGCGTCGACGAGGCCAAGGCGGCGGAGATCGTGGCCGCGGCTGGATTCCCCGCCGGCGCGGAGGACGTCGTACGGCGATTGTGGGACGTGTTCGTCGCCGAGGACGCCACGCTGGTCGAGGTGAACCCGTTGGTGAAGCTGGCCGACGGATCGCTGGAGGCGCTGGACGGGAAGGTGACGCTCGACGACAGCGCGGCGTACCGGCATCCGGATCACGCCGCCTTCGAGGACCACGCGTCGGCGGATCCCCTTGAGGCGGCCGCGCACGACAAGGGCCTGAACTACGTCAAGCTCGACGGCTCGGTCGGCATCATCGGGAACGGCGCCGGCCTCGTCATGTCGACCCTCGACGTGGTCGCGTACGCGGGTTCGCAGTACGGCGTGAAGCCCGCGAACTTCCTGGATATCGGCGGCGGCGCCTCGGCCGAGGTGATGGCGAACGGGCTCGGGATCATCCTCAGCGACGCGCAGGTGCGCAGCGTGTTCGTCAACGTCTTCGGCGGGATCACCGCCTGCGACGCCGTCTCGAACGGGATCGTGCAGGCACTCGAACTGCTCGGCGCTGCTGCCGACAAGCCACTGGTGGTTCGCCTCGACGGGAACAACGTCGCCGAGGGCCGCAAGATCCTTGCCCAGGCCAACCATCCGCTGGTGACCGTGGTGGACACGATGGACGGCGCCGCGGCCCGGGCCGCCGAGCTCGCCGCCGCTGCGAACTGAAGGGACTTATCTGATGGCAATCTTCCTGACCGAGAAAAGCAGGGTCATCATCCAAGGGATGACCGGCGCCGAGGGCCAGAAGCACACCAGCCGAATGCTTGCCGCCGGCACCGAAATCGTCGGCGGCGTGACGCCTGGCAAGGGTGGCCAGTCGGTCGACTTCGCGAAGCGCTCGATCCCGGTCTACGGGTCCTGCGCGGACGCGGTCGCGGCGACCGGTGCGGACGTGTCGGTGGTGTTCGTGCCGCCTCGGTTCACCAAGGGTGCGGTGATTGAGGCGGTGGACGCGGAGATTCCGTTGGTGGTGGTGATCACCGAGGGCGTGCCGGTCCACGACACGGCCGCGTTCTTCGCGCACGCCACCGCCGCCGGAGTGCGCGTGATCGGGCCGAACTGCCCCGGGATCATCAGTCCCGGACAGGCGAACGCGGGCATCATCCCGGCCGACATCGCCGGCCCCGGACGGATCGGGCTGGTCTCGAAGTCGGGAACCCTGACCTACCAGATGATGTACGAACTGCGGGACTTCGGCTTCTCCACGGCCATCGGTATCGGCGGCGACCCGATCATCGGAACCACCCACATCGACGCCCTGCAAGCGTTCCAGGACGACCCCGACACCGATGCGATCGTGATGATCGGCGAGATCGGCGGTGACGCCGAGGAGCGGGCGGCGGCGTACATCGCAGCCCACGTCACCAAGCCGGTGGTCGGGTACGTCGCCGGCTTCACCGCCCCCGAGGGCAAGACGATGGGCCACGCCGGTGCGATCGTCTCCGGCTCCTCCGGTACGGCGGCCGCCAAGCAGGAAGCCTTGGAGTCAGCCGGTGTTCGCGTCGGCAAGACTCCTACCGAGACGGCCGAGCTCCTCCGATCAGTCCTGGTTGCCGTATGACCGCCATCGGCTTCATCGGCCTAGGGATCATGGGTTCGCACATGGCAGCGAACCTCATCGGCGCGGGACATGCGGTGACCGGGTACGACGTCGTACCGGCGTCTGTCGATCGGCTGGCTCAGGCCGGCGGTAAACCGGCCGCCGACATCGCCTCGGCCGTCGCCGGGGCCGAGGTCGTGATCACGATGCTGCCGGACTCGCCGCAGGTTGCGGAGGTCGTGCTCGGCCCGGCCGGCGTGCTGTCGGCGATCGAGCCCGGCGTACTGCTGATCGACATGAGCTCGATCGCCCCGGAGACGTCGATCGCGGTTGCCGCGGCCGGTGCCGAGCGCGGCGTCCACGTCCTGGATGCACCGGTCAGCGGCGGCGAACAAGGCGCCATCAAGGCGTCCCTGTCGATCATGGTTGGCGGCGACATGGCCGACTTCGAAACGGCCCGGCCGATCTTCGAATCCCTCGGCCGCACCATCGTCCACGTCGGCCCGCACGGCTCCGGCCAAACCGTGAAGGCCGCCAACCAGCTGATGGTCGCCGGCATCATCTCGCTGGTCTCCGAAGCCATCGTCCTGCTCGAAGCCTCCGGCGTCGACAGCACCCGAGGCCTGGAAGTTCTCGCCGGCGGCCTGGCTGGCAACCGCATCCTCGACCTCAAGGCCGGCACCATGCTCGCCCGCGAGTTCACGCCCGGCTTCCGCATCGACCTGCATCACAAGGACATGGGCATCGCCCTGGCCTCAGCCCGCGCCGCCGGCGTCGCCCTCCCTGTCACCGGCATCGTCGCCCAGCTAGTAGCCGCAGCCCGCGCGCAGGGCCACGGCTCCCTCGACCACTCAGCCCTCCTCAAGGTGATCGAGTCCCTCTCCACTCCCTAAGCGCGTACCGAAGAACGGGTAGTGGTCGGCGAAAACGCCGAACCCCAAGGCGTGCCGCCTCTCCCAAACCCCGCCAGCCCCGACCTCTACCCGTCCGTCGGTACACCCCCACCGCCGCAGCGGCTCAGCCGGGAGGTGCCGTGCTGGACCGGACGACCAGTTCGGTTGGTACGGCGATGGGCTGAGGTTCGCCGGCCGCCAGGATGGTGAGGAGGGACTCCACCGAGTGGCGACCGAGGTCGGCGAAGGACTGGCGGATGGTGGTGAGCGGCGGCCAGAAGTGTGCGGACTCTTCCATGTCGTCGAAGCCGACCACGCTCACCTGAGCCGGGACCTCACGCTGGTGCTCATGGAGCGCTCGCAGTACGCCCAGCGCCATCTGGTCGTTCGCAGCGAAGACAGCGGTGACCGACGGATCCGCGGCCAACAGACAGCCGGCCTCGTACCCCGACTGTGCGGTCCAATCACCAAAGTGGATCTCAGGCAGCTCGCGCCCAGCGGCGAGCAGAGTCTGCTCCCACCCACGACGACGATGCGCAGCCGGGTACGACGTTCGCGGACCACCCACATGATGCACAGTCCGGTGGCCGAGCTCCAGCAGGTGAACCACCGCCTGCCGCGCACCATCGAACTGATCAGTGTCGACAACCGGATAGTCGTAGTGCGCACTGGAGTCGACGATCACCACCGGGAGACCGTGCGGTAGCTGGACACCCGCTTCGTCGAGCAGGTAGGCCTCGATCAGGATGATGACGCCGTCGACGGCCTGAGCGCTCAGCCGGGTGAAGGCGTCGTTGACCGCGCGCTGGTTGATGTCGAGCACCGGCATCAGGTTGACCGCGTAGCCGCGCCCGGTGGCCGCGGTGGCGATCTCGTCGAGGACACGCGTCGTACCGAAGGTCGAAAGCTCGAAGACGATCACCCCGATCCCCCGGAACTCCCCGTTACGCAGCGCCCGGGCCGCCCCGTTCGGCCGATATCCGAGCTCACGCATCGCAGCCCGCACCCGGGCCCGCGTGGTCGCATCCACGTTGCTCCGGTTGTTGGCCACCCGCGACACCGTCTGCCCGGAAACCCCCGCCAGGGCAGCGACATCAGCCATCGAAGGCCCGCGCCGCGGTCGTCCCGTCGTACCCAAACTTCCCCCCATCCAGCCGTGTTTACGTGAACACTACGACCGCACAAGCCCCGTGAAAAGTAGCAGAGCTCGTGCCGACACACCCCCGTACGACGTTGAGCACGGGTCACCCACGTGCGGGGTTCGGCAAGTGGCTGTGGTTGCTCCCCGGAAAATGAGGGGATCTCCGCTCAATGCGCTGGTTCTCCCCTCAAAAATTGAGCAGAGAAGGGTCCACTTGAACGGGTAGCCCCTCAAATGTGCCGTGGGGCCCGGCCGTCTCCGAGCGCAGCGGATGGAAACAGGTGGGTCCGATCGTCGCTGTGGATCGGACCCACCTGGGCTCAGGACGGTGCGGGGGCTGCGGTGGGGGCGTGGGCTAGAGCCGGGCCGGTGCCGATCTTGCGGGAGAGGAGGTCGGCTACCGCGTGGACGGCGCGCAGGGTCGGGGCCGGCGTGCCGGTGAGGTCGGCGAGCTCGACCACGGCGGCGAGGATGACGTCGAGTTCGAGCGGCTTGTCCTTCTCGAGGTCCTGCAGCATCGACGTCTTGTGTTCGCCGACCCGTTCGGCGCCGTCGATCCGCTTGTCCACCGAGATCTCCGGCCGGCAACCGACCGCGGCCGCGATCTCCAGCGACTCCTCCATCATCAGCCGGATCATCGCCCGGGTGCCCTGATGGGTCGCGATCTCGACCATCGTCGCCCGGGCCAGCGCGCTGATCGGGTTGAAGGCCGCGTTGCCGAGCAGCTTGATCCAGATGTCCTTGCGGATGTCGTCCTCGACCGGGCACTTCAGCCCGCCCGCGATCATCGCGTCGCTGAACGCCGTGCACCGATCGGACACTCCCCCGCCCGGTTCACCGATCGAGAACCGGGTGCCCTCCAGGTGCCGGACCAGCCCGGGCCCTTCCAGCTCGGTCGAGCAGTAGACGACGCACCCGACGGCTCGATCCAGATCCAGCACCTGGGTGACCGAACCACCCGGGTCGACGGACTCGACCCGGCGGCCTTCGTACGGACCCTTCAGGCCGTGGAAGTACCACCACGGGATGCCGTTCTGGGCCGCGATGACGACAGTGTCGGAGTGCAGCAGCGGCTCGATCAGCGGTCCGGCCGACGCATACGAATTGGCCTTCAGTCCCAGGAAGACGTAGTCCGCCGGCCCGACCTCGGCCGGGTCGTCGGTGGCCGGGGTCCGCGCCTCGAAGTCACCACGAGGGCTGAGCACCCGGACACCGTCACGCCGGATCGCCTCCAGATGCGCACCGCGCGCGATCAGGTGCACCTCGGTCCCACCACGGTGCAACGCAGCACCGACGTACGCACCGATCGCCCCGGCGCCGAGAACCGCAACCTTCATCGTCATCACTCCCTCGGCCCGGACGCGGTCGGCACCGGGTGCCGTACGTCGGTCAGTTCGTCGAACTCGACCACCTTGTCGATCTCGGTGCCCATGGCAACGTTCGTGATGCGCTCGAGGATCACCTCGACGATCACCGGCACCCTGTATTCGGCCAGCAGCTTCTTCGCCTCGTCCAGCGCGGGCTGGATCCCGTCGGGCTCGAACACCCGGACCGCCTTGCAGCCAAGGCCTTCGGCCACCTTCACGTGGTCGACGCCGTACCCGGCGAGCTCCGGTGTGTTGATGTTGTCGAAGGCAAGCTGCACGCAGAAGTCCATGTCGAAGTTGCGCTGCGCCTGCCGGATCAGTCCGAGATAGGCATTGTTCACCACCACATGGATGTACGGAATGTTGAACTGGGCACCGACCGCCAGCTCCTCGATGAGGAACTGGAAGTCGTAGTCTCCCGACAGCGCGACCACCGGCGTGTCCGGATCGGCCACCGCTACCCCGAGCGCGGCCGGCCCGGTCCACCCCAGCGGACCGGCCTGGCCGGCGTTGATCCAGTGCCGCGGCCGATAGACGTGCAGCATCTGCGCGGCCTGGATCTGCGACAACCCGATCGTCGACACGTACCGCGTCTCCGGCCCGAAGGCGTTGTTCATCTCCTGGTACACGCGCTGCGGCTTGATCGGCACGTTGTCGAAGTCGGTACGGCGTCGCATCCGCGCCTTGCGGTCCCGGCAGGCGGCCGCCCACTCGGAGCGATCGTCGAGCGGCGCCTGTTGCCGCGCAACGTGCACCAACACCTCCAGCGCAGCCTTGGCGTCGGATACGATGCCCAGATCCGGCGCGAACACCCGCCCGATCTGCGTGGGCTCGATATCGATGTGCACGAACTTCCGCCCGGCCCGATACGTCTCGAGTCCACCGGTATGCCGATTCGCCCACCGGTTCCCGATCCCGATGACGAGATCGGCCTCCACCATCGTCTGGTTCCCGTAGCGATGCGAGGTCTGCAGACCGACCATCCCCGCCATCAACCGGTGGTCGTCCGGAATCGTCCCCCAGCCCATCAACGTCGGTACGACGGGAACGTTCGACAGCTCGGCGAATTCGACCAGCAGGTCGGCGGCGTCCGCGTTGACGATCCCGCCACCGGCCACGATCAACGGGCGTTCGGCCTGCGCGAGCATCTGCAGCACAGCCTCGGCCTGCGCGACACTTGCCCGTGGTGTTGCCACCGGCAACGATGTGTACAGCTCCGGATCGAAGTCGATCTCGGTGAGCTGAACATCCAGCGGCAGATCGATCAGGACGGGACCAGGACGCCCGGATCGCATGAGCTGGAAGGCTTTCTGGAACGTTCCCGGGACCTGCGCGGCCTCCATCACGGTGACCGCCCACTTCGCCACCGGGGCAGCGATCGACGAGATGTCGACGGCCTGGAAGTCCTCCTTGTGCAGCTTCGCCACCGGTGCCTGCCCGGTGATACAGAGGATCGGGGTCGAGTCGGCGCTGGCCGAATACAGTCCGGTGATCATGTCGGTTCCGGCCGGTCCCGACGTACCGACGCAGACGCCGATGTTGCCGGCCCGCGCTCGGGTATAGCCCTCCGCCATGTGCGATGCGCCCTCGACGTGCCGGGCGAGCACGTGGCGCAACTCGCCCTGATCGCGGACGGCGGAGTAGAACGGGTTGATGGCCGCTCCGGGCAGGCCGAACAGGTGGGTGATGCCTTCGCGGCGGAGGATCTCCACGGCAGCGCGGGCAGCGGTCATTCGGGGCATACCAGCTCCAATCGAGCGGAAGACGAACGGCGATCCGGCTCAGCGGATCCAGTCGAAGCTCTCGGCGGTCGAGCCGGACGGCTTGTACTCCAGGGCGATCCAGCCGTCGTAGCCCGCGGTGGCGAGCTCGGCGAGGTGCTGGCCGACCGGGATCTTCCCGGTGCCGGGTTCGTTCCGGCCGGGTGCATCGGCGAGCTGGACGTGCGCGATCAACTCCGCGTACGTCGAGATCGCCGTACTCACGTCGTCCCCGTTGACGGTCAGGTGGTAGATGTCGAGCAGCAGACCGATCGCGCCGGACTGCCCCCGGACCCGATCGACCACAGCGACCGCGTCGGCGGCGGTCTTGAGCGGGTAACGGTCGACGCCACTGACGGGCTCGATCAGTACGACGCCACCCAGCGCGCCGGCGGCGGTTGCGGCCAGCGCGAGGTTCTCGGCGGCGAGCTCATCCTGCTCCTCGGCGCGCAGGCCGTCGACACGATTGCCGTAGAGCGCGTTGAAAGCGCGGCAGCCGAGCCGCTCGCCGATCCCGAGGGTGACCGGAATGTTGTCGCGGAACTCGCGGGCGGTGGCCGGCGACGAGAGCAGACCGCGATCACCGGCCGGCAGGTCGCCGGCCGCGAAGTTCAGCCCGATCAGCTGCACACCGGCGTCGGTGATCGCGCGTTCGAACGCATCGACCTCGGCATCGCCGGGCAAGTGGGTGTCGAACGGCCACCAGAACTCGACCGCCGCGAACCCGGCCGCCTTGGCCGCCGCCGGGCGCTCCAGCAGCGGCAGTTCGGTGAACAGGATCGAACAGTTGACGGCGAACCGGGCAGTGTTCATCGATCCCACCTTCCCGCAGGGCGTTGTATACCGGATACAGTAGGCCGCCGCTGCAGTGCGGTCAAGATCACACTCCAGGACAGATGTTCACGTGGTTCGCCGGTTGCGGACCGGCGTCGTGTGCTACTGTCGTCACTGGTTGCAGTTCTTGCAGTTCCTCGATCGTTCATTTACGCCCGCGGATTTGTGATCCGCTGGGCGTTTTTTCTGTCTCGGGCCGGATGACCGCAACCACGTCATTACAACCTTTTTAGAAAGCGGTACATCATGGCCAGCGGTACAGTGAAGTGGTTCAACGGCGAAAAGGGCTTCGGCTTCATTTCCCCGGACGGCGGCGGCGCCGACGTGTTCGTGCACTACTCGGCGATCGCGACCGACGGCTTCCGTAGCCTCGACGAGAACCAGAAGGTCGAGTTCGACCTGACCCAGGGCCAGAAGGGCCCGCAGGCGGAGAACGTTCGCCCGGTCTGAACGACTTAGAAGAGCCCCGGTCACTTCGGTGACCGGGGCTTTTTCTTTAGGTGTAGAGGTATTCGCCGTCGTCCAGCTGATCGGTGCGGCTGAGCCCAACGGCCGCTGCGACGGCAGCCGAGGCGGAGTGGTCCGGGTGGATGTGGCAGACGATCCGCAGCTCCTGAGCCTTCAGCCAGTCGACCAGCCCGAGAGCCGCCTCCTTGGCGTAGCCGTGGCCCTGCCAGGCGGAGCCGATCACCCAGGCGACCTCCGCCGTACTCCCGGTCACCGTGCTCTGCACGAACCCGATGAGCTCGTCGCCGGCCTGGATCACCCAGTTGAGCCAGTGCTCGTCCGCTCTGCCTGATCCGGCGAGCTGGCGCTCGTACCGAGCCCGGAGCGCGTCCACCGTCGGTGGCTCACCGCCGGTGAAGGCATACAGCGCTGGATCGGCCAGTACGCCGGCCATCTCCTCGGCGTACAGAGGTGCCAGCGGGAGCAGAGTCAGGCGAGAGGTGCTGAAGGCGGTCGCGATCACGTGGTCACGGTAGCGCCGGGCGGCTCGGCGGCTCCCTCCACGGCCGACTCACCCGGCGCCACCACCCGCATCCGAGCGTTGGTGTGCAGATCGAACTGGGGCTTGCGGTGGTCGCCGTCCTGGTACGGCGCCACCCGCTCCTCGTAGTGCAGATGGGACTCCACGGCGGACCCGAGCGGTTCGCCTGTTTCCACGGTCTCCCCCTGGCTGACCGTGGGTTCGGACAGCCGCCGGTAGAGGTGCCAGATCGCGTTCGACTCGACCACGACCTGGTCACCGTCCACGTGCACCACCACACCAGCCAAAGTCGCCCGGACCGTTCCTCCGGGCAGGGTGTGGTAGTCACGACCTGAGTGCTCCGCGGACTCGAACTCGCGGACCACCACTGGTTTGTGCACCGGCGCTGCCATGAGGTGATCCTGCGCACGGACCTTCAGCCAGTCTTAAAGCCGAGCCGGTACGGCGGGATACGCGGCCGGCTCGACCTCCAGCTCACCCATCCGCTGCACGTAGGTCCGGTACGCCCGGCGCGCCTCACCGTGCGCACCACTCGCCTGGAACGCGGAAACCAGGCCCAGGTGCGCGCGCTCGTCGTACTGGTCCCGCTGGAGGATGCGGAGCAGGTAGCCGGCCGTGGCGTCCGGGTCACGCCGCCCCCGCTCGGCCAGGACGCGCGCCACCCGGACATAGAGCGCTCGGGCCTCTTCACGCATGCCGGCGGCCCAGTCGGCGTACACGTCCTCTTCCAGGAAGTCACCGCTGTACGCCGCCTCGGCTGCCCGCAGCAACCGCAGATCGCTCGCGTTGAGTCCATTACGGGCATCCCGCAGGAAGTGCTCCACGTCGACAGCCGTCTGGTCACCGTCGAGCCAGATGGTCGCCCGGTCGGCGCCGATGAAGCGGTCCGGCGGGTACTTCTTCTCCGGGTCGAGCACGGACCGCACCGTCGACAGAGCGACCGACAGCCGCGGGGACGCCACCGACTCGTCCTGGTCCGGCCAGAGCAGATCCAGCAACTGCACCCGCGCGACCGGTCGGCACCGGCGGGCCACCAGGATCTTCAGCAGGTCTCTGGCCTTCTTGGACGGCCACTCCCCCAGCTGGACCGCCTTGCCGGCCCGCAGCACCCGGAAGCCGCCCAGACACTCCACCTTCACCGCAGCAGGACCGGTCTGGTCGCTGGTGGCCAGCGCTGCGGCCGCATAGCGGGTCGCACCGGCCGCCAGGAAGCGCTGGTGAGCTCGCAGGGCGAGTCCGCGCCCTTCTACACCACTCGTGCGCTTGGCAAGCATCAGCTCGGCGCGGGCCTCGCCCAGCTGGTCACCCAGTTCGCTGCGGATGTTCAGCACCTCGTGGAGGACCGATGCGCCACCAGCTTCGGCGTACAGCTCCAGCGCGTCGGCCAGACCGGCGCGGTCGCGCCGCTTGCGGCAGAGCGCAGCAGCCTCCTCCGCACTGGCCGCAGCCTCAGCCTGGTTGCCTGCGTGCAGTGTGACCCAACCGAGCGCGACCAGAGCACCGGAGAGTCCCAGGACGGGGCCATAAGCAACGGCCTGCCGGACCAGCTCTGCCAGCTCAGCTGCGCGCTGCGGCTCCTCTACTGCCAGCACTCGCGCCAGACCGGCCAGGGACGGGACCAGGGACTGCATGTCCTTGGTCGCCTCGCCGATCGCGATGGCCTCCTCGAAGCACGCCCTGGCCATCGCACGGTCGCCACGCTGGCGGTAGACCTCGCCAAGCACCGAGAGCGGTTGGGCGACCCGTTTGGACTCCAGCTTCTGGTAGAGCGCACGGGAGGCTTCCAGCTCACCGATCGCCTCATCCAGCCGGCCAAGACGCAGCAGCGCCTCGCCACGGTTGTTCAGGGCCAGTGCGCGGAACACTGCGAAGCCTGCGCGATCCGCAAGCTCCAGAGCGATGTCGAGCTGCTGCAGCCCCAGCTCGTAGTCGCCCTCGGCGATGTGGTGCGACGAGCGGTTCACCCGGATCCGGATCGACTGCAGGAGATCACCGGCGCGCTCCGCATGCTCCAGCGCCCGCAGGTAGTGCGAAGAGTTGCCACTGGGGTCACTGTCGACCGCAGCGAGCATTGCCAGCACGGTGTGCGAGATTGCCAGTGCCCTATCGTCACCGAAAGCTCTGGCCGTCGCGTACGCCGAGGTGACCAGCGCCCGGCACTCGTCGAACTCACCACGCAGCCAGTGCGCACCCGCCCACCACGCCTGCAGCAGCGCCTCGTCAGACGGCTGCTGTCCGTCGATGCGACCACGCTGGTACGTCGCGATCGCCACATCGGTCTGCCCGCGCAGATGATGGATGAGGCCCAGCCGCCAAGCCACACCCACCGGGATCTCGCCGTCCGGCTCGATGATGCGGTCGAAACAGTCGACCGCACCCTGCCAGTCCCCCAGCACCTGCCGCGCTTCCCCTTCAAGCTGGTCCAGGGCCACACCGCGCAGGTCGGCAGGCAGTGCGGCGACTGCTGCGACCACGACCTCGGCCAACCCGCCAGCGACCATGGAGTGGCCGGTCTCGGCCAGCATGCGGGCCACTCTGACAGGGTCGACCGACTGGTAGCAGGCCAGCGCGTCACGGTGCTCTCCCACCGATTCGAACCACTTCCCTGCCTTCAGAGTCAACTCGGCAAGCTCCGGCTCATCCACGACCAGCCTGTCGTTGGCGAAGTTCTTCACGAGCGGATTGAGTTCGTAGCCGTCCGCCTCACCTGCTGAGACCAGTAGGCCCCGGGTCCGCAGCTGGTGCAGCGTGTCGGCGTTGTCGGTGAGGCCGATCGCCTGACACAACTCAGATCCGAACCTGGGCAGTACAGCAACGCCCGCCACCAGACGCCGTACCGATGGAGGCTCTGCGGCGAAGACCTCCTCAGCCAGGTAGTCGTAGAGCGGACCGCCGGACCGCAGCGCCCGCCGCAGCCGACCAGCCCGCTCAGCTGGAGGCGCGGTACGCAGCGCCTCAACAGCCAGCCGTACGGCGGCCGGCCAGCCCTGCACGGCCGCCTGCAACGGCTCCGCGAGGTCCGCCGTACCTTCACCAAGCACGTTCTCCAGTACGGCGAGCGTCTCGGCGACCGTGAACGCCAGCGCGGTCGCGTCGATCTCCAGCACCTGGCCACGGCCGCGCAACCGGTCGATCCCGAACGGCATCGAGGTGCGCGAGGCAACAACCAGGTGCACCTTCGCCGGGGCTATCCGCACCAGGCCCTCGATCAGCCTGGTCGCTGGGGCATCGGGGCCCAGCTCGTGCAGATCGTCGAGCACCAGGACCAGATCCTCGTCGAGGTTGTGCTCAAGGGCGTCCGCCAGCAGTGCGGCGTACGCGAGGGCTCTAGTCTCCTGCTCCGCGTCTGCGTCCGGCCCACGGGGGCTCTGCAGCTCAGCCGGGATGGAAGCGAGCGCCGGGACCTGACTGCGCAGGGCGGCCACCAGGCCGGCAACCATGCCCGCCAGCGACGCGTCCTCGGCTCGCACGGTGTGCCAGGCACAGGTGCGTCCAGCGGCCCAGGCCGACAGCAAAGTCGACTTGCCGAAGCCTGCGTCGGCCACCACGGTCAGCAACCGCCGCTGCACGCCTTCGTCCAGCAACGCCACCAGCCTCGGCCGGTCCACCGTCCCCGCCCCAGGTTCCATCAGCCCCAACCTTCTCCCCAGGTCCCCGAACAGGACAGCATCAGCAGCATCCGGAGCGCAACCAAGTTGTCACGGAACCGTGGTGAATAGTCTCGGATTGTTGCCGCCGCGGCAACGGAACGGCGGCCCGGCGGCCAGCCGGTCACGAGACTGTCCATGGTCAGCCGTAAGGTGGGTGCCCATGAATGACCGGCTGGTATGGATCGACTGCGAGATGACCGGCCTCGACCTGGCGGCAGACGCCCTGATCGAGGTGGCGGTGCTCGTCACCGACTACGAACTGAACGTCCTCGGTGACGGAATCGACCTGGTGATCAAGCCACCGGCCGCTGCCCTCGAGCAGATGGGCGACTTCGTCCGCGACATGCACACAGGCTCCGGCCTGCTCGCCGAGCTCGACCAAGGCATCGAGCTCGCCGACGCCGAGCAGCAGGTCCTCGACTTCATCGCCGGCTACGTCAAAGAACCCCGCCGGGCCGCCCTGGCCGGCAACTCCGTCGGCACCGACCGCACCTTCCTGGTCCGCGACATGCCCCGCGTCGAATCCCACCTGCACTACCGCAACGTCGACGTCAGCTCCATCAAGGAGCTCGTCCGCCGCTGGTATCCGCGCGTCTACTACGCCACCCCCGCCAAGACCGGCAACCACCGCGCCCTGGCCGACATCCGCGAAAGCATCTCCGAACTCCGCTACTACCGGCAGACCGTTTTCGTCCCCCAGCCCGGCCCGGATTCGGACACGGCGCGGGCTGCCGCAGCCGTCGTGTCGGGGTCCTGAACCCCCGATTTTTAGTACCAGCACATCATCGCTATGATTACCCAGCCGCCGCAGTACTGAGCGGCAATGGTGGGTGTAGCTCAGCTGGTAGAGCACCTGGTTGTGGTCCAGGTGGTCGCGGGTTCAAGTCCCGTCACTCACCCTCGGCGATGGCGACCTGTGTCTGCGGAAAGCGCAGACCGGGTCGCCTCGGCATTTTGTGCGCCTGCGCTTCGCTTGGCGCGGGCGGGGGCTTCGCCACCCGCACCCCCTTCGGCCTCGCTTCGCGTCGGCCTGCGGTGGCTGGGTTGGCTTGTACGGTTCCGCGTTGTGGCTGGGGTTGGCTCGTACGGTTCCGCGTTGTGGCTGGGGTTGGCTTGTACGGTTCCGCGTTGTGGTTGGGGTTGGCTCGTACGGTTCTGCGTTTGGCTGGGGTTGGCTTATTCCTTGACTGTGTGCGCCTGCGGGCTTGTACACCTGCTGGGACCTCTCAGCCTGCGGATGCGGCTGGGGCGGGGGCCGGCGGTGTGTGTGCTACGAATTGATGGATGGCATGTGTGTGTCGGATAGGTCATCTTCTGGGTGCCGTGGGCCGGGCTGGTGCGTTGCGCGCGGGAAGGCGGTGGAGACGTCATGCTCGAGGTTGTTGGGGTGCCGTTCAATTCGGCGGGCAGCACTGGCGGTCGTGCCGGGGCGCCGGCTGCGTTGCGGCGGGCCGGGTTGGTTGGGCGGCTTGGGGCTGTTGATCGTGGGGATCTGGACGTGGGGCGTGCGAGGCCGGAGCGCGATGCGGGGAGCCGCCTGGTGGCGCAGTCGGCGCTTACCGTGATGACCCGATCCGTGCGCGGCGCCGTACGGGAGAGTGTGGGCGCCGGGCAGTTTCCGCTGGTGGTCGGTGGTGACTGTCCGGTGTTGCTCGGGGCACTGCGCGGCGCGCAGGATGTCGCGGGGCGCACCGCGTTGCTGTTCGTCGATGGGCATGAGGACGCGTGGCCGCCGCGGCAGAGCACCACGGGCGAGGCCGCCGACTGTGAACTCGGGTTCGCGCTCGGCCGCCACCGCACAGAGCTGCCCGCTGACTTCGTCGCCGAACTGCCTGAGCTCGACCCGCGTGACGTCGTCGCTCTCGGACCGCGCGACGCCGACGAACTCGCCGGGTACGGCGTCGACCCGCTACCGCCGGCGGTCACCCTGCACCGCGACGACGCCCTGACCGGCGATGCGGCGACGGCGATCAGCAGCGCGGTCGTGCGCGACTTCACCGCCCGTCGTCTGCCGTGGTGGTTGCATGTGGACCTGGACGTGTTGTCCACCGCGGCGTTCCCCGCCGTGGATTACCCGCAGGACGGCGGCCTTGGCTGGGCGGAGTTGCGCCAGATCACCGCGAGCGCGCTGCAACCTGGCTGTCTCGGGATGACGGTCACGATCTACAACCCCGACCTCGATCCGGCCGCTACACACGCGCAGGCCGTCGTCGACTACCTGGCCGACACAGTGGGGCATGGCGCCCCGGCAACCACCGCGGCGCGGTAGCGCTCGGGGTAGCAGGTCGCGTCGTGCGGCTGAGGGTGCGCGTCGTACCGCAGTGGGAGTACGTCCGGTCTGCACGTCTGCGCTTCCCAAGGTGTTCTGGCGCGAACCGCCTCGCAGGGCTCGCATTCCGGCCCGCCGAGGCGTGGAGTTCACGCATGACAACCACTTCCAGACTGACCGGTGACTACGTCATCGACCAGGCGAACACCCACCTCGGGTTCGTCGCCAGGCACACCG
Source organism: Kribbella albertanoniae (assembly GCF_004348455.1). Classification (GTDB taxonomy): domain Bacteria; phylum Actinomycetota; class Actinomycetes; order Propionibacteriales; family Kribbellaceae; genus Kribbella; species Kribbella albertanoniae. Next base: position 88,195 of record NZ_SMKA01000004.1, on the reverse strand, counting down.
TCGGCCCCCGGGTTCGCGGCCGGTTCGACAAGGTCGAAGGACACGTCCACCTCGACGGCCAGGATCCCGCCAGGTCGTCGATCGCCGTCACGATCCGGGCCGACAGCATCGAAACACACAACCGGCAGCGCGACCTTCACCTCAGGACCAAGTTCTTCGCCTGCGCCGATCATCCGGTCATCACCTTCACCTCGACCACGGTGGCGGCCCTTGGTGAGAACAGGTTCGACGTCACCGGGGTACTGATGATCCGGGGCCTGACCAAGCTCGTGAAGGTGCGCTTCGAGCTGTTTGGTGAACAAGACCGCAGGCTCAGGTTCGGCGGGACCGCCGCAGTGAACCGCATGGACTGGGGAGTGGACTGGAATGTTGCCACCGGCATGTTCGTCAGCCCGACGGTGACGTTGCACCTCGATGTCAGCGTGTACCCCGCCGCGACTAGGTGATGACCCTGACCGGTACCGCAGAGGCGGTACGGCGGGTGCAGCCACCGAGGCGACGCGGCGGGCAGGCGATCACCGGCAGGCTGTTGCCCACACCACCTCGACAGGAGAAACCACCATGAGCATCTCGCTCGACACCCGACTGGTCCGCACCGCGGGCAACTGGGTCAGCCGCCACAACGTCGACATCCTCCGGGTCAGCCTCGGCCTGATCTTCCTCGGCTTCGGCCTGCTCAAGTTCTTCCCCGGCGCAAGCCCCGCCGAAGCACTGGTCGCCCGCACCGTCGACGCCCTCACGTTCGGCCTGGTCGACGGACGCAACGCCGTACTGATGACAGCCGGACTGGAAACCTTCATCGGACTCACCCTGATCACGGGCCTACTGCTCCGCACCGGACTACTCGTCCTCGCGGTGTCACTCGGGGGCATCATGGCCCCGCTCGTGCTGTTCTTCACCGACCTGTTCCCCGGCGGAACACCCACGATCGAAGGCCAGTACGTCCTCAAGGACATCGTGCTCGCAGCCGCCGCCCTGGTGATCGCCTCCCGCGCCTTCGGCCTGGAGGAATCCCAGTACAGCAAGCCCTCCCGATCCGACCTCGTCAAAGCCGCCTGACCCCGCATGCGGACCGGATCGAGCCCGGCGGCCCACGCAGGATTGGGCCGCCGGGCCTCGGTATTAGTTGACGTCGCGGCGGCGGACGACGAGAACCGTCGCGATGACGAACACGGCGAGGTAAACCAGCAGGACCGCTGCCGCCGTCAGGCCGGGCAGGTTGGTGGACACGCCGGGAGTGCCTCCGGCCGACTGCGGGGTGGCGTCCAGTGCGGCCACCAGCGAACCGGCGGCGCTGCCAGGGGTGTAGCGCTGCAGAGTGCCGAGGACGGGAATGGAGGCTCCGGTCCGCAACAGGTTCTCGACGGCGAGCGCCCACACCAGGCCGAGGCCGATCGGCATGGCGGTCCCGCGGAGCAGGTGAGCGAGCAGCACTCCGGCTGAGCACCACATTGCCGCGATCAGCAGGCCGCTACCGAGTCCTGCGAGTACGGCGCCGGCCGATGGCCACGCGGTGGGCAGCTCAGTAGCGCCCTCGACGATCGCGCTCGCCACCGCGGCGGTAGCGAACGAGAGCACCAGAATGCTCGCCAGCAGAAGCACCAGGGCCGCGAGCTTGCCCGCGATCACCGAGGTCCTCGGCGGTCCCTGGGACAGCACGATCTTCATCGTCCGCCAGCCGTATTCGCTGCCGGTCGCCAGCGCGCCGAACAGGATCGCCAGGGCGCCGGCGAAGACCGGAAGACCTGCGATGGGTGTGGTCGCCAGCGAGGCCGGCAGGGCATCGAGTACGCCGGCGATCGCGGCAGCCCGCTCTTCGGCGGCAGCGGCCGAGCTGCCTCGGTAGGTGAAGTACGGGAAGACGTAACCGAAGAACAAGGAGAGCACCAGCCACACACCGATCGTGGTGTGGACGGCCGGCCGCTTGCCCAGCTTGAGCATTTCGGCGTACAGGCTGCGCCTCATCGGTCGTCCTCCTTGGCAGTCAGGTCGAAGAAGGCTTCGGCCATCGAACGCTCCTGCCAGGACACCCCGCTCACGTCCAGGCCGGCGTCGTTGAGCTGCCGGTTGACCGAGGCCGCCTGGTCCGGAGAGACGGTCAGGGCGATGGCCGGCGGTTGGTGGCGAACGGCTTGTGGCCCGAAGCGTTTGCGCAGCAGGTCGAGCGCCTCGGCCTGCGGTTCCGCCGTGATCAGCAAGGCGCCTTCCCCGCGCACCTCGGCAAGGGTGCCTTGGGCAACGAGTCGGCCGGCGGCCAGGATCCCGACCCGGTCGCAGATCTGGCCGACCTCGCTGAGGGCATGGCTGGACAGCAGGACCGTTCGGCCGTCCGAGGCGAGCCCTGCGAGCAGTTCACGCATCTGGACCACGCCGGCCGGGTCGAGCCCGTTGGCCGGTTCGTCCAGGACGAGCAGTTCGGGATCCTTGAGCAGGGCCATCCCGACGCCGAGGCGCTGGCGCATCCCCAGCGAGTAGCGCGAGACACGCTTCGCCGCGGCCTCGGCGAGGCCGACTGTTTCGAGGACGGCTTCGACGCGGCGGGCTCCCACCGCGGTGTACCGCCCGACAACGGCGAGGTTGTCGCGTCCGGAAAGGTAGGGGTACAAGGCGGGTTCCTCGATCAGGATGCCGGTCCTGGCCAGCGCCCGGGGATCTCCGGGCGGGCGGCCGAGGACAGTGGCCTTCCCCGAGGTCGGGCGGGCCAGGCCGACCAGCATCCGCAGGGTCGTCGTCTTACCGGCTCCGTTGGCGCCGAGGAAGCCGTACACCTCACCGGCGCGGACTTCCAGATCGATCGCGTCGACGGCCTTGACCGAGCCGAAGGAGCGGCTGAGTTGATGGGTCACTACTGAGTCTGTGGTCACCGGCCCAGCCTGGTAGCGGCGCTGGCACGTGTCGTCATCCCGGTGCGGGCGGCCGCCCTACGTCAGGTGCTGCATTGTTGTCCCAGCCGGGCGCGACGAGGCCGGTTTCGTAGGCGAAAATGACCAGCTGCGCCCGGTTGCGGACGTTCAGCTTGGTCATCGCCCGGCTGACATGGCTCCGCACCGTCGCGACGCTCAGGAACAGCCGGCCCGCGATGGCGTCGTTGTCCAGTCCCTTGGCGACCAGCGTGGCCACCTCGAGCTCCCGCTCGGTGAGCAGGTCCTCGCGGTACCGGTGGTTCTGCGGTGGGCTCTGGGCCCTGCGGGCGTACTCCGCGACCAGCCGGCGAGTGACGCTGGGAGCGAGCATCGCGTCGCCGGCGGCGGTCAGCCGGACCGCCTCGATCAGGTCTTCGGGGCGGCAGTGCTTGAGCAGGAATCCCCAGGCGCCGGACCGGAGCGCGTCGAAGACGTACTCGTCCAGCTCGAAGGTGGTCAGGATGACGATTCGTGCGTTCTCGGTCGCCGGGTCGGAGGTGAGCCGTTTGGTTGCCTCCAGCCCGTTCATCCGCGGCATCCGGATGTCCATCAGGATGACGTCGGGCTCGGTCGCTCGGGCTTGTTCGATCGCCTCGACGCCGTCACTGGCCGTGCCGGCGATCTGGATGTCGTCGACCCCGGTGAGGATGGAGGCGAACCCGCTGCGGACCAGGGACTGGTCATCGACGAGCAGGACCCGGATCATGGCAGCTCCTCAGGAAGGGGAAGGGTCGCGATGACGGACCACGCGAATCCGTCCGCGGGTCCGGCCGCGAAAGTGCCGTCCAGCGCGGCCACTCGGGCCCGCATACCCGCGATACCACGGCCCCCGCCGTACGGGCTGGGTCCGGCCGGTACGGCCGCGTGGGCGTTGTCGACCCGGACGGTCAGGCGCGTTGCCTGGTAGTGGATGCGGACCCAGGTCCGGGCCGGTCCGGCGTGCCGCAGGACGTTGGTCAGTGATTCGAGTACGACGCGGCTGGCCGCGAGGTCTTGTGGAGCCGCCAGGCGGCGGGGCGGACCGCTGACTTCCAGCTGGACCTGGAGCCCGCTGGCTCGGGCTGAAGAAACCAAGGTCTCGAGGTCGACCAGGGACGGCGAGGGTGTTCGGGTCGCCGGCTCGGTTGGGTCGTGCAAGGTATCGAGGAACGCCTGTACGTCGTCGAGTGCCTGCCTGCTCGCCTCTTGGACCGCGGCCAACGCATCCGGTACTCCCGGACGATTCGTGGTGTGAAGTTGCAGCCCAGCCGTGGCCTGGACGTTGATGACGGCCAGGTGGTGGCCAAGGACGTCGTGCAGATCCCTCGCCAGCTTCAGCCGCTGCTCGGCCGCCTCGCGACGGATCTGGCCGGTCTGCGCCTCCGCGGCCATCACCAGGCGCCGCTGCTGTTCCTTGGCCAACGCGCTGCGGTGACGGAGGAGTTCGCCGAGCGCGAGCAGGAACGAGAGCCAGGCGGCCAATCCCGCCGTACTCGCGAGGGAGGGCCCATCGCTACCCGGAAGCAGCACCCCGACCAGGCTTGTGAGCAAGGTGCCGATCACCACCAGGTACGCCGCCGCGCGCGCACCGTTGGTGATCGCACTGACCAACGCCACGATCATGGGACCGTAGACAGGGCCGGACGGATTGTCGGTGGCCAGGTAGCTCCAGGTGGCCACGACGCAGACGGCCAGGACGAATGCCGGCCACCGGCGCCGCCACCAGAGCGCGACCGGTCCAGCCAGCAGCAGGAACAACCCCAGTGCATCGAAGCTGCCCCAGGTGTCGGAGTGCCCGGCGATGCTCAGCACCCCGGCGAGGTTGACCGCTGCGGTCACCACGACGAAGAAGACGTCGACGCTCCAGCCGTCGGCCTTGTCGGCCTGACGTGCTGGAAGGCGGACGGGCAGTCGTGACAAGTGGCTGATCTCCTGACTGAGGGGTGATGGCCATCCTGTCGCCGATCTCGGGGATGCGCGTCGGCCGGCGGGAGTACTCGCGACTACGCCCTGGCGATGAGTTCCGCGCTCACCGCATTCGTCTCGGCGTCCGATGTGCAGCCGGGCCTGGGATTCCAGGCTGGTGACATGAGTGGAGCAGACGGATTGATCGTGAACGCTGCCAGTGGCGAACGGATCCGGATCCGGCCGAAGGACGCCGGCGAGGACCGGGACATCCTCGTCTGGGACCTCTGGCTCGCGCCGGGCGGACGAGTGCCCAGCGGACACGTGCATCCCGGTCAGACCGAGACTTTCCACGTCCAGCGCGGCACCCTCCGGTTCCGGCTGGGCGTGTTCGGCCGGGTCCTGGTGGGTCCGGGCGAATCCATCAGCGTTCCGGCCGGTCGCCCGCACCACTTCGCGAACGTCGGCGATACCGAGGTCTACGCGGTCATCGAGACCAGTCCGGCGCTCGAGATGGAGGCGCTGCTGCGGACTGCGTCCACCATGGCGGACGCGAGGCCCCTTCCTCGTCCGGTGAACCTGCTGTTGTTCATGGACGAGTTCTGGGCCGAGGTCAGGGCGCCATACGTCCCGGCCAGCCTGGTACGGGCGTTCCTGTCGCCTGTACTCCGGCTTGTCCGGCGACTGGGCCTCGATCGCCGGTACCGCGGTCTGCGTGACCGGACACGGTGAGCGCCCGGGCGAACGCCGCGAGGTAACTGTCGTCGCCGCCGCGGCTCCTCAGAACCCAGTACTCCGCGCCCCAGAACAGGTACGCGTCCAGAGCCGTCCCGCTCTGGGCGGCCCAGCGCTGCCAGCGGGAGTAGTTCTCGATGACTCGCTCGGGTGGACAGCTCGCAGCCGCCTGCTCACGCGGATCCGGTGGCACGGTGACGGCCTCCCATGGTTCCGCCTGCCCTTCGGTGACCATGACCTGGCGCCCGCTGTCGGCGACCCGGCGCAGAACACGGCCGCGGCGCAATCTCGGTAGCCAGCCCGCCGCGCCGTCGAGATACAGGGCGCGCGACCCGAGCGCGGCGATCGCATGCCGCGGATACGAGTCGATGCCGACGATGTCGCCGTACTCGAGGGCAATGTCCACCGAGTCGCCCTGGTCGAGCGTTCGCCACCACTGGTGCGCGGTGACGGCGGTGGACATGGGCAGGAAGCCGTTGAGCAGGATCGGGCGGTCCGGGTCGGCAGCACGGACAGCCCGGATCTCGTCGCGGACGAAGCTGCGGGACAACCGCCAGGAATGCTCCATCCCCAACGGATCGACCGCGTCGTGCTCCACCTGCCAGGCGATGATCGACCGGTGGCCGCGATACCGGCGTACCAGCTCGGTGAGGTGTTGACAGGCGGCCTTGAGCAGGTGCGGGTGCGTGGCCGGGGTGATCAGCGTGCCCTCCGGCAGCGGCCGGGTCAGGACGTGCGCGGGAACGAAGTACTCCGGATAGCCGAACGACTTCACCGCACCGAGGTTGACGATGACCTTCTTACCGGCTCGCTCCGCCTCGTCGAGCTGCCAATCCAGTTCGCTGTGGTCGAGCACGCCAGGGGTGGGGGTGATCCGGTCCCAGTACGCGGCGAGGCGGAGGATGTCGAACGGGTACGGCAGCAGGGCCCGGAGGGTTTCCTGGGGATCGAGGGACAGGTCCTCACACTGCCGGGGGCGGAAGCTCAGACCCAGCTGAGTTCCTTTGCTGGGCTCGACGCGCTGGCTCCGCCAACGCTCCGTCAGTGGTCTGCCGGCGGGTCCCAGCCGCAACTCGGTCACGAGGACCAGGCCGATTCCGGCGCCGGCACCGGCGACGGCACGGCGCAAGGCTCTGCTCTTCATGGGTTCTCCTTCGGGTTCGTGATCAGGTCTGCGGTCAGCGCGCCGGCGGTCGGCCGCCCGGACCGCAGCGCAGCGAGGTGAAGTGCCAGCAACAGGTCAGGTCGTGCGCTCAGCTGGGTCACCCGGGCAAGCAGGTCGCGCGTGGACGAGACCCGGATCCCTGCCCCGCCTCGCACCACGGCCTCGCTGTTCCCGGCCTCCTGGCCCGGCAGGCTTCCGGCGAGCAGGAGCGGCAGGCCGAGGGCAGCGGCCTCCGCGATGATTCCGGGTCCCGCTTTGGCCACCAGTACGTCGGCCGTCCGCATCCACGTGGCGATGTCGTCCACGAACCCAGTCACCAGCAACTGACGCCCGGGGCGTGGCTCGAGCCGCGACAGCCTGCCGCGCAAGCGCTCGTTGCGACCGCAGATCACGATCACGTCGACGTCGGCCTTTCCTCGAACGAGTGCACGAGCCCAGCGGCCGGTACCGCGAACTCCCTCGCCACCGCCGTTGATCAGTACGACGAAGCGCTCGGGACTGAGCCCCAGTTGCGAGCGATCGGGTACCGCGGACGAGGCGACGAACTGCCGTCGTACCGGGAGACCGAAGACGTGCTCACGGGTTCCGCGCTGGTTCATGAGGTGGCGGGGAAGCCCGGGCCGGGGCGTCACGTATTCGTCCACCGACCGGTGCCACCACGTGCGGTGCGGATTGCCGATGTCGGTGATGACGGTGATCACCCGGCCGTGGCGGTGCCGGGCGGCCGGCGCGACGAGGAGCGGATGGAGCACCACGACCACCTCGGGCCGGTGCCGATCGATCGCGTCCGCGAGTGGCCGCCGTACCGCACGGGTGATCAGCGCCTCCACCACGGGCCGCACGAGACTGTGGTTGGTCGCGTGAAACAGCAAGGCCCACAAAGCCGGAGCGACCCGGACCAGCGGCCCGTACCGCCGGAACAGCCAACGCACAGGTGGCGAAACGCCAGGCCCGGTGAGCGGATCGACGATGATGCCGGTCATTCGGTCGCCGTACTCGAGTTCTTCGCGGAGCGCCTCGGCACAAGCCCGGTGGCCGCCTCCCGTGTCCGCGATCAGCAGCAGGGCCCGGGCCGTGGTCACCGGCGGCTCGCGATGGACGGCGCCGAGCGTCGTTGTGGTCATCGCTTCCTGCCGATGAACCACTCGGACCCGAACAGCCAGCCGAAGACGAGCGGCGGCAAGGCCAGGCAGCGAACCAGCATGCGGTCGCCGCCCACTGCGCGTGAAGACTGACTGACATGCGCGGCCAGCGCCGACCGCTTGACCGCGACATAGCGCCGTACGTCGATCCGGTGAGTCACCAGGCGGGCACTGGAGTAGACGACGGGGATCGTTGCCTGGAGCACGCAAGTCGTGCCGGCCAGGTCTGCCGCCCGGGCACCGACCTGGTGCGCCCGGACATGGTCACGATGCCCATAGCCGCCGCCTGGATCATCGATGATCAAGACGTCCGCGCACTCCTGCCGCAGGATCTCGGCGAGCCGCCCAGCGGCCTCGTCCAACGGCGCCCGGACGAACCGGCACCGGTCAGCGGGATCAGCCGGTACGACGGGGCCGGCTCCGCTGTCGGCGTATCCGAGCCCGACCAACCGATGCACGCCGAGCAGCCCGGCACTCTTCGTGAGCTCGGACCAGCGGAGCCGCCCGAGGTCGCCGTACGGGCCAAGCTCGAGCCGGGTCCGGCCGAGGCCGCCGTCGGTCGCCACAACCAGGACGACTCGATGGCCCTGGTCCGCGGCGCGTGCCATCGTTCCCGCCGTGAGCACGATCTCGTCGTCCGGATGCGCCTGGAAGACCACCAGAGTCCAAGACATACCGACACCATCGCGGACCAGCCCGGCCCACCGCGTCATCCCTACGCGGTGTCTGCATCTACATCAAACAACCGATGCAGGTCAGTCCTTGCAGCAGCCGTCAGTGCAAGCCGCGCCTTCGGCAGTGGTGCCTGCGATCGGAGCGCAGCAGCCTTCGCCCTTCCAAGCTTCGATGCCTTCACGGACTGCGACAGCGGCGATGATCAGGCCGGCGATCGGGTCGGCCCAGCCCCAGCCGAGGGTGGCGTTCAGCACCAGGCCGACCAGCAGGACCGCGGACAGGTAGGTGCACAGCAGTGTCTGGGTGCCATCGGCAACGACGGCGTTCGAGCCGAGCGCCTTGCCGGTACGGCGTTGCGCCCAGGACAGGAACGGCATGACGATCAGCGACGCGATCGCCAGGCCGATGCCGACCGGAGAGGCATCGGGGTTACCGCCGCCGATCAGGGCGCGCAGCGACTCGAACGTCACATAGGCGGCCAGGGCGAAGAACGAGATCGCGAGCATCCGCAGCGCGAGGTGTTCGCGGCTTTCGGGCAACCGGTGGCGGAACTGCCACAAGATGATCAGGCCGCTGGACACCTCGACCACGGAGTCCAGGCCGAACCCGACCAAGGCGACCGATCCGGCGATCACGCCGGCGGTGATCGCGATGACCGCCTCGATCAGGTTGTAGGTGACCGAGGTCGCTGCCAGCAACTGGGCCCGGCGGCTCAGCTTGCGCCGCTGCTCCGGGTCGGTCGTCCACGTGCTCGGCGGGGTGGCGGAGATCTGGATCTGCAGAGGGTGCTGGTCGCTCATGAGGTGGCCTCGGTGCCGTAGACGGGGCACAGCGCGACGGCGTCACCGGTGAGTCCGAGCAGTTCCTCGGCCGCGGACAGCAACCGCAGCGTCGCCTCCGGGTGGGTCAGGCTGAACATCGACGCCCGGCCGACCGGCCGCGACTCGACCAAGCCGCAGTCACGCAAGCAGGCAAGGTGTTTGGAGACCGTCGACTGCGCCAGCGCAAGATGCTCGGTCAGATCCACGACGCGGTGCTCACCGAGCGCGAGATGCCGCACGATCGCCAACCGGGAGGCGTCGCTGAACCCATGGAAAAGACACGCCGCAGATGTCAGCGCCGCCGTCTCGTCGATCTGCCCCAGGTCTGGATCCACAGAATCTGCTTTCATCGCCATACGGCGATGTTAGCGCACGATCCGATGATTGGTCAGCTGCCGGCCGGGATCACCTTTCCGGCGGCGGTCAGTGGGTCCACCGCGGTGATCTTGAGGTCGCGCTTGGGGATGACCAGGGCGAAGAAGCGCAGAGTGTCGGTTGCCGGGGTGGCAACGGCGGGAGCGGTGTAGGTCTTGCCGCCGGCCGTTACCCGTACTGCGCGGGCGTCGATCGGGGCCGAACCCATGACCAAGGTGGCGTCGATCTTGGGGCTGTTCTTCTCTTTGGCATAGCCCTGGACCACCCGGTACTTGGGGTTGGACGGTGAGGCGAAGCAGCTCAGCGGGCGGCCGAAGCTGTTGGCCGGACCCTCGTCGGTGACCAGGCAGCCCTCCTTGGAGTAGACCAGCACCGCCCAGTTCTCGGTCGAGATGGTTCCCTTGGCGACGTAGTACGCCTTGGGCAGGTAGCTGTTGGCATCCGGCATCTTGGTGAAGACCTCCGCCGACCAAGGCGCCGGCAGGACTCGCCGGTGATCACCCGTGACAGGTGCGGTCGTCGACTTCGGGAACTTCGTCGTCTCCGTCGATGGCAGACCGGACGGAGTGCTGGTCGGCTTGGCGGACGCCACCGGCGGACCGGCCACCATCGGCCCGGTGTCCCCGCGCTGATCGAAATGCTGGATACCGGCGACCACCACCCCCATCGTCATCAGTACGGCGCCTCCCGCGGCCACGCCGGCCGCCGTACTCCGCCGGCGCCGCAACCGAACCCCTTGCGCCAGACTGCGCTCCACCAGATCGACCGACTCCGGCTCCAGCCCGTCCGTGGCCCGCGCCATCAACTCGGGCAGCTGACCATCAAGCTTGTTCACACCTTCTCCTCTTCACTGAGCGATCAACTGCCCGACGTCGTCTCCAAGCACTGCCCGCAACCGCTCCAGCGCCCGCGCCGTCCGCGTAGTGATCGCACTCGGCTTCTTCCCAAGATCCAGCGCCACCTGCTCAACGCTGCGATCTTCGAAGTACCGCAGCACCAAGACAGCCCGATCCAGGGCTGCCAGCTCACTCAGCGCCCGCTGCAGGGCCACCCGCAGCTCGACATCCACACCGGGCCCCGCCGTCTCCGGCAGCACCGAGGTAGGCCGCTCCGACCAACTCTTCCGCCGCCGCTGCGAAACAAACGTCCGCACCAACGCAGTCCGCGCATAAGCCTCAGGCGTATCGATCCGCCCCCACGTCTTCAGCATGTTCGCCAAGGTCTCCTGCACCAGATCCTCGGCATGGTGCCGATCCCCGCACAACAACCAAGCCGTCCGATACAAAGGCCCCACTCGAGCCCGAGCAAACTCCTCGAACTCCGCAATCCCCTTCATCCACCCTCCAGCAGGTCGCCTACCCCCATAGACGCACCCATCGCGGATTTAGGTCACACCCCTGGCAAGATGAGCCTCGTGAATGGAAGCTCCTGGTTCGCCTACGCCGTGGTCGTGGCCGTCACCTTCGTCGTAGGCCTCATTGCCTTCACCACGTGGGTCCTCAGCCTGGTGTTCTGAATCCGGGGCTTTGGTAGCGGCTCAGGTCAGGCAGCGGGACGGCAGGTCGAACCAGCGTAGGTGGTCGAAGTCTGAGTTGACGGTGCCTTCGGTGTCGGCGGTGCGGTCCTGGCTGGTGGAGAGCAGCTCGCGGGCCTCGGCCAGGTAGTCCTGGAGGGCCGACTCCGGAGCGGTGTGGTCGTGTCGCGGGTACCGGAGCTTGCCGTCGGCGTCGTACCCGACCGCGGACAGGCGCATCGGCGGCTCCACCGGTCCACGGTGGTGCCGCCACAGGCCGGTCGCCGGGGCGAAGCGGTAGTCGCCCAGCAACCGCGCGCCGCCCTCCGCCACCAGCTTGACCGCCTCCACGACGTACTCGAAGACCGCCTCGGAGATGAAGTAGTTGAAGTTGACCCGCACCCAGCCGGGCTTGATGCCCTCGCAGCCGTGCAGGATCTCCTCGGCGAACTCGGCCGACCGCGCCAGGTCGATCCCCAGCAGCGAATGCCCGTACGGTCCCGCGCAGGAACAGCCGCCGCGGGACTGGATCCCGAACAGGTCGTTCAGCAGCGCGACCACGTAGTTGTGGTGCAGGTAGCGCCCGGACGGCGCCTTGACCACGAACGACACGATCGACAGCCGCTCGGCGTCCAGGTTCCCGAGGATCTCGATGTTCGGCTCGCTCCGCCACGCCTCGACCGCACGCCGCAGGTACGAGTCCTCGTGCGCGCGGATCACGTCGATCCCGACCGCCTGCTTGAGCTGGAACGCGAGCCCGGCCCGGATCGACCCGATGATGTCCGGCGTCCCGCCCTCCTCGCGGTGGACCGGGTCGTCCAGGTAGCGGTGCCCGGTCGGGTTCACGAACGCGACCGTGCCACCACCCGGCACGTCGGGCACCCGGTTCCGCAGGAGCTCCCGCCGGGCGACCAGCACGCCCGGGGTCCCCGGTCCGCCGATCAGCTTGTGCGGGCTGAGGAAGATCGCATCCTTGTACGACAACGGGTCGGCGTCGCGGCCGCCGTACATGTCGATCTCGACGTACGGCGCGGCCGCGGCGAAGTCCCAGAACGACAAGGCCCCGTGGCGATGCAGCAGCGCGGAGACGCGGTGCGTGTTGCTGACGATGCCGGTGACGTTGCTCGCGGCTGAGAACGACCCGATCTTCAGCGGGCGATCGGCGTACTCGATCAGCCGCGCCTCGAGCTGCGGAATATCGATGTGCCCGTCGACGTCCTGACTGATCGTCACCACATCGGCGATCGACTCACGCCAGGGCAGCTCGTTCGAGTGATGCTCGTACGGCCCGATGAAGACCACCGGCCGCTGCTCAGCCGGAATGTGATCGCTCAGATGATGCTCGTCATCCAGCTGAGCCGGCACCCGCAACCCCAGCACACCGACCAGTTTGTCGATCGCGCCCGTCGCACCCGACCCACAGAAGATCAACGCAGTCTCGGCGTCCCCACCCACACCCTCGTGAATGATCCGCCGCGCATCCTCCCGCAACCGGGTCGTCTGCAACCCGGTCCCACTCGACTCCGTGTGCGTGTTCGCATACCGAGGCAGAACCTCCTCGCGAATGAAGTCCTCCAGGAACCCCAGCGCCCGCCCCGACGCGGTGTAGTCCGCATAAGTCACCCGCCGCGGCCCATACGGCCCCGGCATCACCTGGTCGTCGCCAATCACCGAAGCACGGATCCGCCGCAACAACGGCGATTCCACCGGCACCTCGACACGCTCCCCCTGGACCGTCATGCCGCCAGCGTAAACGCTCACCAAGACAAGGCAATGGTTCTCGGGCGTACCGAAGAACGGGTAGAGGTCGGCCCCGAGAGTCTCGCCCGGCCGATTCCACGCCGGAGGACGTGGCGCGGCCGGGACCATTACCCGTCCGTCGGTACGGCGACTGGCGGTTGGCCGCCCGGTTGCCGCGGTTGGGTGGATAAGGTCGGGGACAGTCGACTGTGAGGAGCGGGGATGACGTTTTCCGGGGAGTTGTGGGCGCGGGGCGGGGCTGGGGTGTACGAGGAGATCGTGCGGCACCCGTTCATCACCGGGCTGACCGACGGGACGCTCGATCATGATGCGTTCCGCTACTTCATCATCCAGGACAGTCACTACCTGCGCGCCTACTCACGGGCGCTCAGCCTGGTGGCCGGGCGGGCGACCGACGAGGATGCGGTCAGCATGTTCGCGCTGCACGCTGCCAACGCCATCGCGGTCGAGCGGGAACTCCACAGCTCACTCCTCGGCTCTTTGGGGCTCACCACGGCCGATGTCGAGGCTGCCGGATCCAAGCCGACCACTACGGCGTACATGTCCTACCTGACCGCCGTCTGCGCCACTGGCACGTACGCCGAGGCCGTGGCCGCCGTACTGCCCTGCTACTGGATCTACCGGGACGTCGGGCGCGAGCTACTGAAGCGGTCGTCACCGGACCCGGTCTACCGGCAGTGGATCGAGACCTACGGCTCGGACGAGTTCGATGCGGTGGTCGAGTCGGTTCTGGCAGTCACCGACGTACTGGACGTAGGAGCGTCGGAGCGGGAACGTTGTCACCAGCACTTCGCGACCACGTGTCGCTACGAATGGATGTTCTGGGACGCCGCGTACACCAAGCTCGATTGGCCGGTCTGAACAATGGACTTCTACGACGTCGTGATCGTCGGTGGCGGGCACAACGGCCTCGTCGCCGCCACCTACCTGGCGCAAGCGGGCATGTCCACGCTCGTGCTCGAGCAGCAGCCCCACACCGGTGGTGCTGCCGTCAGCCAGCAGGTGTTCCCCGGCGTCGACGCGCGCCTGTCGCGCTACTCGTACCTGGTCAGCCTGCTCCCCGACAAGATCGTGGCCGACCTGGGCCTGTCCCTGGACCTCCGCTCACGCGCAGTGGCGTCGTACACACCAGTACGTCGTTCCGGTCGCGACCTCGGCCTCATGGTGGAGCGCCCGGAGGGTGCGGCGACCCGGGAGTCGTTCGCGCGGCTCACCGGCAGCGACGCCGAGTACGACGCCTGGACCGCCTTCTACGGTGCAGTCGGCGAACTGGCCTCGGCCATCGCGCCCACCCTGCTCGAACCACTGCAGTCCGCCGCCGCACTGCGCTCCCGGGTCGACCCCGCACTCTGGGACGAGCTGGTCGAGCACCCCTTCGGTGAGTCCGTCGAACGCCGCTTCACCGACGACACCGTCCGGGGCGTAGTCGCAACGGACTCCGTCATCGGCACCTTCGCCGGACTGCACGACCCGTCCCTGATCCAGAACCGCTGCTTCCTCTACCACCTGATCGGCAACGGCACCGGCGAGTGGCGCGTACCCGTCGGCGGCATGGGCGCCGTCACCGACGCACTGGCCGCCGCAGCTCGCCGAGCCGGCGCCTCACTCGTCACCAACGCCTCGGTCACCTCCGTCGAGGTCGACGGCGTACGCGGCTCGGTCACCTGGCTCGGCGGCGACGGAGAGCGCTCGGTGGACTGCTCCTACGTGCTGGCCAATGTCGCACCGACCACTCTGGACACGCTGCGTGGTCGTGAGGTCTCGGTTAAGCCCGAGGGTTCCCAGCTCAAGATCAACCTCCTCCTCTCCCGCCTCCCCGCCCTACGCTCCGGCGACGACCCCACCCGCGCCTTCGCCGGCACCTTCCACATCGACGAGGACTACACCCAGCTCGAGACCGCGTACCGCTCCGCAGCCGGTGGCACCCTCCCCGCCGTACCGCCCTCAGAGGTCTACTGCCACTCGCTGACCGACCCGTCGATCCTGTCCCCCGAGCTGATTGCCTCCGGCCACCACACCCTGACCGTCTTCGGCGTCCACTTCCCCGCCCGTTTGTTTGCCTCCGACAACGATTCCGCCCGCGCCGAAGCCACCCGCCGTACCCTCGCCGGCCTCGAGTCCTACCTCGCCGAACCGCTCGCCGGCTGCATCGCCACCGACGCCGACGGCAACCCGTGCATCGAGGCCAAAACGCCGTACGACATCGAGGAATCCATCGGCATGCCCGGCGGCCACATCTTCCACGGCGACCTCCAGTGGCCCTGGTCCACCGACGACACCACCATCGGCCGCTGGGGCACCGAAACCGACACCGCCAACCTCCTCATCTGCGGCTCCGGCGCCCGCCGCGGCGGCGCCGTCTCCGGCCTCGGCGGCCACAACGCCGCCATGACGATCCTGACCCGATAACCGATTTCGCATCTCCCCAAATCCCCTGCTAAGCTCCTCTTCGTTCGCAAGCAAGACCACAAAAGAACATGCGCCGCTAGCTCAATTGGCAGAGCAGCTGACTCTTAATCAGCGGGTTCGGGGTTCGAGTCCCTGGCGGCGCACAAACAT
This sequence comes from Kribbella albertanoniae, assembly GCF_004348455.1. GTDB lineage: Bacteria > Actinomycetota > Actinomycetes > Propionibacteriales > Kribbellaceae > Kribbella > Kribbella albertanoniae. The sequence goes on along the minus strand of NZ_SMKA01000004.1, from coordinate 72,662 downwards.
GCAGGCCCGGGCACACATCGCAATGTGCACCGGGCCTTCGTGTTGCCCGACTCACCCTTTACTCACCTCTTTGCCGTCTCCGGCAGAAGCCGACGGTCTACGTGTTCGTGACTGTGCGTCATGTCACATCGGTGAGCGTCGTTGCCGACTTCTCGAAATCTTCGACCTCAGCCCCGTTGATCCAGCTCCTAGACGAGCTGGAGGCATGAGATGGCGAGACCACCGCTGCAAATCGGATCCTGGGGCAAGATCTCGACCTCGATCACCAAGGTCGACGCCAACGGCAAGCCCCTCGGCCACACCGCCAAGGCCAACTTCCGCGACCACGACGGCCACGTCCGCGACGTCACCGCCACCGGCCGGACCAAGTCCGCCGCCGAGCAGGCGCTCCTCTCCAAGCTCAAGGACCGCGCAAGAACCGGCGGCACTGGCGAACTGACGGCGATGCACAAGGTCGGCGACCTGATCGATCTGTGGGAGAAACGCTTCAAGAAGCTCGTCGAGATCGGCAAACGCTCCCCCACCTCCTACGACACCTACGAACGCGTCATCCGCAACCACATCCGCCCCGCCATCGCCCAACTCCGCATCGGCGAAGCCACCACCCAACGCCTCGACAAAGTCATCACCAAGATCACCGACAAAGCCGGCGCCTCCACCGCCAAAACCGCCCGCGCCATCATCTCCGGCACGATGAGCCTCGCCGTCCGCTACGGCGCCATCTCGGTCAACCCCATGCGCGAGATCGAACCCATCGAGAGCGCCCCCAAGAACCCACCCCGCGCCCTCACCGCCGCGGAAGTCACACTCCTCCGTCGCAGCCTCGCCGCCGACCCACGCGCCGTCGATGCAGACCTCCCCGACCTTGTCGCCTTCATGCTCGGCACCGGCGTTCGCATCGGCGAATCCCTAGCCGTCACCTGGTCCCAGGTAGACCTCGACGCCGGCACCGTCGAGATCACTCACACGATTGTCCGAGTCCGCGGTGAAGGCCTCCTCCGCAAGACCACCAAGTCAGCAGCCGGCCAACGAGCGCTCCCACTCCCCCAGTGGCTGATCGCCGTACTCCGCACTCGCCAAGCCGCAGGCTTCCGACTCGACGCCCCAATCTTCCCCGACGCCAACGGCAGCTTCCGCGACCCCTCCAACACCCGCCGCCACCTCCGAACCGCCCTCTCCCCCATCGGCAGCACCGCCCGCCGCAACCTAGGCCTCACCCTCCGAGCCCTCCGCCGCACCACCAAACAGACCCGCCAACAGGTCGCCGCAACAATCGGCTGGCCACAGCACCGAGTCGAGCTCCTCGAGACCGGCCGCATCAAACCCACCACCGAGCTACTCGACGAGCTCGTCACGGCCTACGGCCTCAACCTGGCAGACACCCCAGACCTACTCACCGAACTCGAAGCCGCCTCCCAACCCGCCGACTCCGACCGTCTCTCCTGGATCCGCTCCCACGCCCTCCGCAAAACCACCGCCACCGCCCTAGACGACGCCGGCCACACCGCCCGCCAAGTAGCCGACCAACTAGGCCAAGCCAAAGTCTCCATCACCCAAGACGTCTACATGGGCCGCAAAGTAGCCAACCCAGCCGCCGCCGAAGCCCTAGACAACGCCTTCGGCGACCTCGACCTCACCTAACCGGATACACAGTAATTGGGGGCGCACGCCCGGTGTCTAGAGTGCCTGAAATGGCAGATTGCGGACCTCGTTCACTGACAGCGCCATTGACAGTGGTTCGGAGCTGCGTCGGCGGATTAGCGGCTGCCAGACGGCGTTAGCTCTGCCACCTCTGGGCGTCTGGAGTGCTGCAGTTCGCTGAGAGGTGCTCGCGCGACAGTCGGCGACTCAGCACCGAGCCTGGCGCTGACGATTCCCGACTATCGAACTGCCGACGTGCTCATTATTCGAGGATCCGCGACATAATGCCTGGTCAGGAGGCTGCTGGGCGGCGAAAGGCCTTGTATAGCTGGGATTCGACCGACTATTTGGGGCTCAGGTCGGTTCGTCAGGGGTCACTGGGGAGCTCTCGCTTTGTGTACTTTTGTGTGTACTTTTTTGGGGGCGGCGGGTGGCCGAGTCGTGTATCTAATCGAACCCTTCAGCACCCTCAAGGGGTATGACTTGATACATGACTCCGTCGGAGCCATTACGTCGCTCACACCAACGACTGGCGAACCCGCTGACGTGCAGACCCGAGCATCCCACGCGGTCCTCTGCGGCAAGTCCGCACTCGCACTTCCAAGGCGTCTCGATCGCTGGCAACTCTCGTTCGACCGGACACCGGGTCATCGACAGATCCATTGACAGGTCAGTGCATAGACCCGGCGGGCAGTGGCCGCGCTGCCCTCGGCACGTTCATGGGCATGGGCCGCCGGTCACTGGGCAGATCGTGCTCGTGTACGGCGGGTGAGGAAGGTTGTACAGGCGCACGAACTCCGCAGTCGGCGGGTAACTGGTCTTAGGAGGCGGGCGAAAACAAGGATGGTCACTCGTGCGGCGCCGGCGACTCATGCTCAGCAACGCGGCAGAAGATCTTGAATCAGTTGTATCGTCGAACTAATTAGTTGTATGGTCGAACCATGCCGGATGAGGATCTTGCCCAGGGCCTGGTGCTGCAAGGCCGGATCACTGCGTTCGTGCGGGCGTTCGGGTTACATCAGCCAGACCAGACTCCATGCGGAACTCCAATTCCGACTTCGGAGGCTCACGCGCTCGGCGAACTGGACCGCGACGGGCCGCTGACGCAGAGCACGCTGGCCCAGCGGCTGCGGCTGGAGAAGAGCACCGTCAGCCGTCTGGTGGGCCAGTTGATTGGTCGGGGCTGGGTGCGGCGCGCCGAGCATGACGGCGACGCTCGGCTGGTTTGGCTGGAGGTGACTCCGGAAGGTCGCCGCGCTGCCGGTCAACTGGCCGCGGCCCGTGCGGCTCGCTTCGAGGAACTGCTGCACAACATCCCGGCCAACCAGCGCCCAGTGGTGATCGACGCGCTCACGACGTTGGTCGAGGCGGCCGCCGGATCTGAGCAACAGGCCGGCCAGTCGTCGACGCCCCGAGCGGGGACCGCGTGACCGCCGCCGCCGATGCTGGGCCGACTCATCGCAGTGGCGGTCGTTGGAGAGTCGGGGCGGTGCTCGGCGCCGCGCTCGGTCTAGCTCCACACTTACTGCACCACGTCGGCCTGCTTGCCGGTACTGCGCTGCTCGCCGGCCTCGGCGGAACAGTGCTGTTCGGCGCCCTCGGCCTGGTTGCGATGCTGCCCATGCTGCTCCGGCTGCGACGCCGTTTCGGCAACTGGTGGGCGCCGAGCGTCGCGGTGGCCCTCTTCGCCGCCATGTTCGCCGTATCGACGTTCCTGATCGGTCCCGTACTACGAGGCGCTTTGAACGACTCACCGGAGCCTCACCCGTCCCCGTCGGCACCGGTCTCCGGTGATCACACGCGTCACCACGGCTGATATCCACGTCACTAGAAGGCTCAGGAGTTCCGTCAAGCATGGCAAGTGCTCACTACACAATCCGGCCTGGTAGAGCTTCCGACGCCACGGAGCTTGCTCGGTTGCAGGCGTCGGTGCAGCTTCAAGGGATTACCGCTGGGAAGCCGCACCCCGGCATCGCGGCCTGGGTCGAAGGACTGCTGGTCGGTCATCCCTCGGTCGTCCCCGCCGACTTCCTGGTTGCTGAGGAGTCGGCCACCGGCCGGCCGGTGGCCAGTCTCGTAGGTCTGCGGCAGAGCTGGAGCCTGGCGGGACTGCGACTGCCGGTAGCTCAGATCGAGCTGGTCGGAACGGCGCCGGAGCACCGCGGGAACCGCCTTACTGAACGACTGTTTGCCGCCCTGCACGAGCAGCACGCGGCCGACGGTGTGCCCGTCCAGATCATTGAGGGCATCCCGTACTTCTATCGGCGGCTCGGCTACGACTACGCCCTGGCCAACGACGGCGCCGCGGTAGCGCCCGCCGCCGCCCCGCCTGCCATCGAGTCCCCCGATGATCTGACGGTCCGGCCCGCGACTGTCGACGATTCGGATGCCCTCGCCGCCATCGACCAGCGAGTCGCCGACAGCGCCGCCCTGACTTGCCCGAGAGGTGCGCCGCTGTGGCGACATGAGATTGCCGGGCGCAGCTCGGCCGACCTCGGCCGTCGCGTGGTCGCAGTACTGGCTCATGGCACCGACGTACGCGGCTACGTGGTTTACGGTGCTCGGCTTTCAGGCGCCGGTGAGTTGATGGTGTTCGCGGCGGCCTGCAGCCAGCCGGCTGACTGGCCACGAGCCGCCGCGCCTGTGCAAGCTCACCTGACCCGAGTGGGCTGGCAGTACCAGGCATCGGCCGAGCAGCCGTTCACCGGCATCCGTCCCATCCTCACCCCGGACCACCCACTGGTCCGGCTAGGCCCGCCCGGCGTACCGAGGCGCGCCAGAGGGTGGTACGTCCGAACCGGCGACCCGGTCGATCTGCTGGCCCGGCTCCAACCAGTACTGCGGGCCCGTTGGCGCGCGGCAGATCTGCGATGGCCCGAATCGACGATGGTCATCGACCTGTACGGCCGCGCCGCCCGGCTCGAGTTCACGAACGGAGAACTCACGGCAGTGACCGCCACCCGCGGCGCGATCAGTCCGGCCACCGACCCAGACACCCACGCCGCCATCCCGCCGAGCGCGTTGCTCCAGCTCGCCCTCGGCCACCGCGCGCTGCCCGAAGTACTGGAAAACTGGCCGGACTGCCTGCCCCGCGACCGCCTCACCGAACACTTCCTGACCGCGGCATTCCCGCGCGTCCCTGTTCAAATCTGGCCCTGTAACTGATCAACGAGCGAAGTTGGCCGGCCGAATAACGCTCGAGTCCAAGGTTGCCGTGCGGGCGGCCACTGCACGGCCTTGACGATCGAGCGTTTGTAGAGCCAGTGCTCGTGACGAGATGTCGATCGTCAGCCCGTCAGTGTCACGGCGACCCCTGTTTCTCACTGCGAGGCAGGTCCGAATCGCAACCTTGATGTCCGCGACGTGGGTGAGCGCGATGCGACAGCAAAGCGCCGGTCTGACCCTGGAGTGAGTGGGTCTGGCCGGCGCGGTGCTGCTATCGGGTCACATTTGTGAGAGTCACTTCAGTGCATCTGCGGTCTCCTTGGTGGTGGCGGGCTTGGCGATGCGCACCGTCACGGCGGCGAGGATCGCGCCGACTGCGGCGACGGCGGCGGCTCCGAGGAAGGCGGCCGAGTAGCCGCCGGTCAGGGCACCGGCGTCGCCGAGTTGGTCGGCGCCGGCGGCTGCGGCGACCGCGGTCATGGCGGCCAGGCCGAGGGCCGAGCCGATCTGATAGCTGGTGTTCACGATTCCCGAGGCCAGGCCTCCTTCTTCCGGCCGCGCCGAGGACAGGGCGATGCCGAGGCTGGGGATGAAGGCTAGCGACATTCCGGCGGCGGCGATCAGCGAAGCCGGCAGGACGTCGACCCAGAACGATCCGTCCGACCGGACCAGGGACAGCGCCGCGAGGCCCGCAGTGAGGACGGTCATGCCGGTCACCAGCGTCCGCTTGGGACCGAAGCGGGCGATGAAGCGCGGAGCTGCGACGATCATGCCGAGCATGATGAACGTCGTCATCGGCAACAAAGCCGAACCACTCGGGAACGCGCTCAGGCCGAGAACCTGTTGCAGGTAGAGGTTCAGGAAGAACCACATCGGCACCCAGGCCGCCCCCAGCAACAGTTGGGCGACATTGGCCGCGGCCAGGTTCGGTGCACGGAAGATCGCGAGCCGCATCAGAGGTTCGGACCGACGGGCCTGGACCACCACAAAGGCGACCAGCAGCGCGATAGCAGCCAGTCCGACCAGCAGCGTTTCAGCGCTCGCCCAACCTGCTTCCGGTGCCCGAACGATCGCGTAGACAGCAGCGCCGATGCCGCCAGTGGCAGTCAGTGCGCCGACGAGATCAACACTTCCACGTCGAGCGGCAGCGGCCGGCATCAAGGCCGGGGTGGCCAGCAGGACGGCGATGGCGATCGGGACGTTCAGGTAGAACACCCACGGCCAGCTCGCGTACTCGGTGATCACTCCACCGAGAAACACTCCAGCCGTACCGCCTGCCGGCGCGGCCGCGCCATAGAGGGCCAGTGCTTTGGTCAGCTCCTTGGGCTCAGAACCGAACAGCATCATCAGCAACGTCAGCGCTGATGGGGCGATCAATGCCGCGCCAACGCCCTGGACCGCCCGGCCGGTTAACTCCAGGCCGACGCCGTTCGCTGCACCGGCGAGAACCGATCCCACCAGCAGCACGATCCAGCCGGCCGAGAAGATCCGGCGCGCCCCGAAGAGGTCGGACAGCCGTCCGCCGAGGAGCAGCAGGCCGCCGAAGGCGACCACGTAGGCGTTGAACACCCAGGACAGCGTCTGTGGAGTGAAACCCAGGTCAGCCCGTATCTCTGGTAGCGCGACTCCGATGATCGACGTGTCCATGATGACCATGAACTGCGCCGCGGCGATCAGGCCCAGCGCCCACCAGCGCCGAGGCGTCGAGCGGGTGACTCCAGCTGAAGTACTCATGACAACCCATTCCTTTCTGATACCCCCTAGGGGTACCGGGATCGAGCTGGAACTTAACAGGCCAGATCTGATACCGCAAGGGGGTATAGGTATCTTTGATTCGTCGTGCAACCAACACGCGCTGAGGCAGCCTCACGGAAGACATCGTTCTCTGACTGAGCTTCCAGATCTTCGGCGCGATGGCGAGACCTCTTGAAGACGGGACTTGATCAATACCCATAGGGGGTATAAGTTTCATCGCGTCAACCGATCGAGAGGAACCCTGACATGTGCAACGCCTGCAGCTGCGGCACCGCCGACACCGCAACGACCGAGACCACGTCCGAGACCACGACCGACCCCTTTGCCGCCGCGGAGACCGCCGTGTTCTCAGTGACCGGGATGACGTGCGGCCACTGCGTCAGCTCCGTCACGAGTGAGGTCAGCCGGATCGACGGTGTCAGCGCCGTCGATGTCGACCTGGCGAGCGGCTCGGTGACGGTGACCAGCGAGCGGCCGGTCGGCCGCGACGTAGTACGGGCTGCGGTCGAAGAGGCGGGCTACCAGCTCGTCGACGCCTGACCGGCCGCCGGAATCTCGACCACCACCGACCTGACGAGGACTGAGCAATGAAGACCCCCACCAAGATCGCGACCTTTGTCGCCGGCCTGGCCGCAGTTTTCGGCGGCGCGGTCGGCGTCGGCGCCCTCGTCGGGCCGGTGGGCCCGGCCGAACCAGAGGTGCACCACCCATCGTCGGCGGCGACCACCGCCGGCACCGAAAAGATCCCTGGAGGACTGATGATCTCCGACAAAGGCTTCACGCTGGCACTCGCGAACGACCAGCTGCCGGCGGGCCCCACGACCCAGCTTCGATTCTCTGTACTAGGCCCCGATGGCCGGCCTGTGACCGCCTACGACCGCAGCCATGACAAGGACTTGCACCTGATCGCGGTGCGCCGCGATCTCTCCGGTTTCCAGCACCTCCATCCTCAACTGGACGGTAGCGGGAGCTGGAGCGTTCCGGTGGCACTGACCTCCGGGCAGTGGCGGGTGTTCGCCGACTTCGTCCCAGCGGGCGGCGAGAATCTCGTCCTCGGCGCCGACCTCGCAGTGTCCGGCGTCTCCGAGCCCAAGCCGCTCCCGCCGCAGAGCGACACCGCCCAGGTCGACGGCTACACGGTCACCTTGACCGGCGGTCTCTCACCCGGCCGCGAATCCGAACTCAAGCTGTCGATCGCCAAGGATGGCAAGCCGATCACGGATCTGCAGCCGTACCTAGGTGCCTATGGCCATCTGGTCGCGCTACGGGATGGCGACCTCGCCTACCTCCATGTGCACCCCGCAGGCGCACCCGGCGACGGAAAGACCAACCCCGGACCCGACATCACCTTCTACGCCACCACCCCGAGCACCGGAGGCTACCGGCTCTACCTGGACTTCAAGCACAACGGCAAAGTCCGGACGGCCGAGTTCACCGTCAACACCACGACCGGCAGTACTGCGACAACGTCACCCAATCCATCCACCACAACGCCGACCCCCACCGCCTCGGCCAGCAGTCACGGGCACAACGGCGGCGGCCACGGCTGAGCAACCTCAGTCCCCCGCTCGAGCACGACTCGCTATCTAATAAGGAGATCTCCATCATGAGTTCCGTCGGTAACACCTCGGCCCCGCCGCTTGGCGGCGAGGAGAAGATCGAGTTGGCGATCGGCGGCATGACCTGCGCCTCGTGCGCGTCGCGGATCGAGAAGAAGCTGAACAAGCTCGACGGCGTCACCGCGTCGGTCAACTACGCGACAGAGAAGGCGCTTGTCCGGTTCACCGGCGACATCGCCGTCGCCGACCTGGTAGCCGAGGTCGAGAAGACCGGCTACAGCGCCACTCCGCCGGCTCCGGCCGGCACCGAACCAGCTGAGGGCAGCCCCGAAGAAGTCGACCCGACCCGCTCACTGCGGCAACGGCTGCTGATCTCGCTCGCGCTGACCGTGCCAGTCATCGCTATGGCGATGATCCCTGCGCTGCAGTTCACCTCGTGGCAGTGGCTCTCGCTAACGCTCGCTGCGCCCGTGGTGGCCTGGGGGGCCTGGCCGTTCCACAAGGCCGCCTTCACCAACCTGCGTCACGGCGCGTCGACGATGGACACCTTGATCTCGGTCGGCACGCTCGCCGCACTCGGCTGGTCCCTGTACGCGCTGTTCTTCGGCACCGCCGGCGAACCCGGCATGACGCACCCGTTCGAACTCTCCATCGGACGTAGCGACGGCGCGGGCAACATCTACCTCGAGGCGGCCGCCGGGGTGACGACCTTCATCCTGGCCGGGCGGTACTTCGAGGCTCGCTCCAAGCGCCGTGCCGGAGCAGCCCTGCGAGCGCTGCTGGAGCTCGGCGCCAAAGAGGTCTCCGTACTGCGAAACGGCCAAGAGCAGCGGATCGCCACCGACCAACTCACCGCCGGGGACCTGTTCGTCGTTCGTCCGGGAGAGAAGATCGCCACCGACGGTGTGATTGCCGAAGGCTCGTCCGCGGTCGACGCATCGATGCTCACCGGCGAATCAGTACCGGTCGAGGTCGGCCCTGGCGACACCGTCACCGGCGCCACCATCAACGCCGGCGGCCGAATCGTCGTCCGGGCCACCCGGATCGGGGCTGACACCCAACTCGCCCAGATGGCCAGACTCGTCGAGGCCGCACAAACCGGCAAGGCACAGGTGCAGCGGCTCGCCGATCGCGTCTCAGGGGTGTTCGTCCCGATCGTGATCGCCCTGGCTATCGGCACCCTTGGATTCTGGATCGGAACGGGCTCAGGACTTGCGGCCGCCTTCACCGCGGCCGTCGCGGTCCTGATCATCGCCTGCCCCTGCGCCCTCGGACTGGCGACCCCGACAGCCCTCATGGTCGGTACCGGCCGTGGCGCGCAGCTCGGCATCTTGATCAAAGGTCCGGAGGTGCTCGAATCCACCCGCCGGATCGACACCGTCGTACTGGACAAGACCGGCACGGTAACCACCGGAAAGATGGCCCTCACCGAGGTCATTCCTGCCACCGGCGAGGACGCCGACCAGGTACTGCGTTTGGCAGGAGCTCTGGAGCACGCTTCCGAGCACCCGATCGCCCAGGCTATTGCCACCGCCGCCGTTGAGAGGACCGGCGAATTACCCGCCGTTGAAGGGTTCTCCAACCTCGAGGGCCTCGGCGTACAAGGCGTTGTCCTGGTCGACGGCAACTCGCACGCCGTACTGGTCGGGCGCCCGCGGCTGCTGGAGGAATGGTCGCAGTACCTTCCTACCGAACTGGCGGACGCGAAGGCGAAGGCAGAAGCAGCCGGGGGCACCGCAGTCGCGGTCGGTTGGGACGGCGCCGCGCGCGGCATCATCGTCGTCGCCGATACCGTGAAACCGACCTCAGCGCAGGCAATCCGGCAGTTGCGCGCCTTGGGCTTGACGCCCGTGCTGCTCACGGGCGACAACGCTGCAGTGGCCCACACCGTCGCAGCCGAGGTGGGCATTGACGAGGTCATCGCGGAGGTGCTCCCGAAGGACAAGGTCGATGTCGTCCGCAGGCTGCAAGATGAAGGGCGAACCGTCGCCATGGTCGGCGACGGCGTGAACGACGCACCGGCATTGGCCCAGGCCGATCTCGGCCTGGCCATGGGCACCGGAACCGATGTCGCCATCGAAGCCGCCGACCTCACGCTGGTCAGCGGAGACCTGCGCGCCGCACCGGACGCCATCCGGCTGTCGCGTCGCACCCTGGGCACGATCAAGGGCAATCTGTTCTGGGCCTTTGCCTACAACGTCGCCGCTCTACCGCTAGCTGCAGCCGGCTTGCTGAACCCCATGCTTGCCGGTGCCGCAATGGCGTTCAGTTCTGTCTTCGTCGTGAGCAACAGCCTGCGACTGCGTCGGTTCCGGCCCCTCACCGACCACGCCGCACCACGCCGCTGAGGTTCTCATCAGCTCGCCGCGTTCCCTCCTGGACCTCCTCCATGAGGGAACGCTCGGTTGCGGCTTCAGCCAGGGCGCACAGCGCCGACGTACGGCATCTGCCCAAATGCCGGGTCAATCTGGACAGGCTTGCCAGGACGGCTCGCGTGGACCGCCTTCCCGTTACCGATGTACATGCTCACGTGGGAGATGGGAGTGAAATAGAACAACAAGTCCCCGGGCATCAGGTCGGCCCGGCTCACGCGGCGTCCTTCGTTGTACTGGGCCTTCGACGAGTGCGACAACGCGACCCCTGCCTTGGCCCAGGCCGACATCGTCAACCCGGAACAGTCGAACGAGTCCGGACCCGCGGCAGCCCACAAGTACGGGTCACCGATCTGATCCAAGGCATAGACGACCGCGGCCTTCGCCCGTCCCGATGCAGGCACGTCGGGTCCGGCAGTGCGCTCACCGTCGCGGCTGGTACGGCGTCGCTCCGTCTCGGCCTCGTCTTTTTCTCGCTGCACTTCGGCGGCGTCCTCGGCCGCGAGCCGATCACGTTCGGCGTCCGTCAGTTTGGCCAGCACTTTGTCAGCTGCCGCCAGGTTCGAGGTGATCTTCGCCTTGAGCTCGTTCTGCTTGGCCTGCACCGCCGCCAAAGCTTGCAGCTCCGACCGCTCGATGCTCTGTAGATCGGCAAGTTTGCCGCTGGCGTTCTGATACCGGCGCAAGACTGCCGTCTGCTGGCCCGCGTAGGCCTGAGCCGTCGAAGCCTGTTTCAGGAACTGGTCGGGATCGCTCGAAAGGAGGAGCTGGGCGGTCGTCGTCATCTGCGACCGCTGGTAGTTCGCCACCGCCAGGAGGCCGATCCGGCGACCGATCTGCTGGACCTCACGTTGCTGGCGGCCGACGCCTTCGTTGAGTGCAGCAACCTTGCGACGAGCAGCGGTGATTTGACCGGTCAGGTCGTTGGCTGCCTCGCCGGCTTCCTCGGCCTGATGCTGCAGGGTCGCGACTGATTTCCTGGCCTCGGCGAGGGTCGGCTTCGGTTCTGCCGCGGCCGAACCCCCGGCAAGCCCCAGAGCAGCCGCGACGACGACAGCAGTAATGAGAGGCAATGCCACCCGTACCGGGCGGCGCCTCCAACCGTTCAACATGGTCTGGCAGGTCCCTTCTCAAAGTTCACGTCTGCCGTGGTCGCGTGATCTTCCGCAGACGCAGGCAGGGGCAAGTACAAGTGAGGATTTTTGCGAGTAGTGGTTCAGCGTGACACGGTGCCGAGAGAGCTGAGCAGCTTCCGCATTTCGCTGAGCTCCGCAGTGTGATCAGCTTCGATACGGTCGGCGATGCCACGGGCCCGGCGGTTTTGCCCCGCCTCCTGCTCCAGCCGGGCGGTCGAGACGTCTTCGCGGTGGTGATCGATCAAGAGGCCCAACAACAGCTGGTCGAACACCACACCGGACGACGCCCGCAGGCGCGCGAGATCGGTTTCAACGATCACGCCGGACACAGCAACTGGCGGAGTAGCGCCGGCCGGGCCAGGATCCGAAGCCGGTGGTGATGTCGGCTGTTCTGTTGGGCCCCAAGCCTTGAGGAGCCCGTCAAGTTCGCCGATGGCGTCCGCGTGTGTGCGGCCAATTGTGCTTGCCAGCTGGATCACTGCGCTGTTCTTGCTGCGGGTCGTAGCGAGCGCAGACATGTCCACCGCCTGGCGGTGCTGGGCCATCATTCGCTGCGCGAAGGCGATATCGACAGCGTTGACGGGCAGGTGTGAAGTCTCACCGGAATCAGCTCCGATGTCCGCGCAACCTGCCAGGACGACAGCCAGCGCAGCTGTCGTGGCAACAACGAAACAGCGCAGCGCGCACGAGGTGCGCATGGAAACTCCTGAGTGGTGTATTGAGCGTGCAGGGCGTCGAAACGTGCCCTGTCGCTCAGCACCTCAGCGGCGAAACCGTCCTCACAGAGATTGACAACAAGCACACTCGCCACGGCTGGACCAGCCGACCGCGGACCGCAGGTACCAGCCAACTAGCACTCGGCCGCCGGGCACGGACCGCCGCGAAGAGCAGCGCGACCAAGCCCACGAACAACGCACAGGCGATCAGGTCGCCGCCACTCGTGGGACTTGCCGGCTCGATCCAGTTTCCGGTTCGGAATGCGGCAGCATGTGCATCGATGCCGGCGTGGGAAGGCACGTGCGCGACGGCATGAGAACCGCTCTCTGCAGCGGGCTCGGAGCAGTGCGTCTCAAGGCCGAGAAGCCCGACGATGCCGAGAATCAGGGCACACAACACACCGGCAACGCCCCAGCGGGCGCCGCACCGTGGCGGTTGTGTGACGTCCTTCGACATGCGCGCAATCCTAAATCATCGTGTCCAGTGCCCCGACGAGATCGACCGGATGGCATCGCAGGCGGTGCCGGTCATTGCTGGTAGCCCACCAGCGCCATCATTCCAGCCTCCGCGTGGTAGGCGTTGTGGCAGTGCAGCAACCATTGGCCCGGATTGTCTGCGTCGAAGAAGACCGTCAGAGTCGTTTTCGGCAGCACGATCGCGGTGTCTTTGCGGGGTCCGGTATCGCCGAGCTGATAGGTATGGCCGTGCAGGTGCATGGGGTGCCACATGGTGGTGTCGTTGACGAAGTCGAGCCGCACCCGCTGTCCGTGGCGGACCAGCAGGGGCGCAGCGGTGGGATTGGCCATGTCGAACCGGCTGCCGTTGATCGACCAGTCGTAGGCGTCCATACCGCCGGTGATCTTGACCTGATGCGTGACGTCAACGCTGGACGGTGCGAGGCGGGCCTGGTCGGCGGCGTTGAGCCGGGAGGCGGTCAGAATCAGGCCGTTCAGCTCGGCTGGGCGAAAGCCTGCAACTGGAGCACGACCTGCACTGGTGCGCACCAACGCCCGGCCCGTCTGGTTCTTTCCTTCGGCCAGGGCGACCAGCGGGAAGACGCCGTCGCCGAGGGTGACCAGTACGTCGTAGCGTTCGCCCATGCCGATCAGTAGTGCGTCGACCTGCTGGTGCTGGACTGGATAGCCGTCGGTGTGTGTGATGGTCAGTTTGTGTGCTGCCAGCGCGACCCGGTAGGCGGTGTCCGAGCCCGCGTTGATGATTCTCAGCCGGATCCTCGATCCGGGCTTGCCGTTGAAGACGGCCGGATCGGCGGCGACGCGCCCGTTGACCAGGTGGTGCGGGTACTTCACGTCGCCGGCATCGCCACCGAGTAGTTCACTGTCTGCGCGACCGAGCATGAAACGCATCGCCATACCGCTCATCCCGGCCATGCCTTGCTTGAGTTCGGCGAACACCTCATCGGGTGTCCCGGTGACCCCGTCGATCCAGTCGTCCAGGATGACGATCCACTCGTCGTCGTAGGACATGGGCTCTTTCGGATCCTCGATGACGAGGGGTGCGTACAGGCCGCGGTCCAGTTGCGCACCGACGTGCGGATGGAAGAAGTATGTCCCTGGATCTGGTGCGATGAATCGATAGGTGAACGAGTCACCGGCTGCCACCGTTGCCTGTGTGGCCGGCGGGACACCATCCATGTCGTTGCGCAGGGCAACACCGTGCCAGTGGATCGACGTTGCGGTTTGGTCAGGAAGCCGGTTCGACAACCCCGCGACGAGCGTGTCTCCTGCCGAGATCCGGATCGCCTCGCCCGGCGTGCGACCGTCGAAGGCCCACGTCTTGGCGATGACGCCGGCGCCTAGGTCCACAGTGGTAGCGGCTGCGGTCAGAATGAGGTGGTTTTCTTTGCCGGAGCTGGCCCGAGCGCCGTCGACCGTTTCCACCTCTGGACCGGACGGGCTGAGCAGCGAAGGAGCAGCGGTGGAGGTGTTGTTGCTGGGCTGGCTGCAGCCGCCCAGTACGCCGGCCCCGGTGATGCCAAGTCCGGCAAACAGAACGGACCGGCGGGTGATGCTGCTCACGTACGAACCCTTTCTAGAGGCGTGGAGAGCGGCGACAGGCCTGGGAGGCGCAACGCGACCGCCTCCCTCCCATCCGCGATTGAGCTCCCCGATCTGACGCAGATCACCACCCAACTACTAATCAACATAGTAGATAGGTGGTGATTCTCGCGGCCCCGGCCTTGGTGTCCTGATCATCAGCCTTTGATTACTCAAAGAACTCGCTAGGATGCATCGTGTGACCGACCTGGGGAGCTGTATCCGGCACTGGCTTGCGGTCTCCCTTGTCGCGGCGCTGGCCCTGATGCTGGGAGGCGGCCTGTGGTGTTACGCAGAAGCAGACCATCACAGCCATCATTCGCACTCGGTCGCGGCGGACCACGAGCCGGCAGAGCCGGCCCTCGACCACACATCGGGCGAGTCCGGCACTCACTGCGCCGCTACCGGACCGGACGACGCATTCCTCGCCCAGTCCGGTGATTCTCCCGGACCGCTGCCGGCCACATCGACACCGCGGCCGTGGCTGGCTGTCCGCGCCGCACAATCTCCCATCTCCTGTGACAGGTCTGCTTCCCGACCGCCACGGTCGCCAGTCGCACAGTTCTCGCTGCTGCGCATATAGCGGTTCCTTCGCCGGCCCTACTGCCGGACCGAGACCTTTGTCAGTGTTTTCCCCCTGCCGCGCCAGACGCGAGGGGCCTCGAAGGGACAGCACGACATGAACAGCACTACGATGGCGCCTCGGCGCGCCCAAAACCCAGAACCAGCCACCGGTACGGCGGCGGTGTCAGCCGGTATCGCTTGGCGTACCCCGGCCGGGATCGTCGGAAACACCCCCACGCTGTGGATCGGCGACGTCCTTCACGACACAGGGAGGGAGCACGGCTACTGGGCCAAGCTGGAAGGCCACAATCCCGGCGGGATGAAGGATCGCGCCGCGCTCCACATGGTCCGCTGCGCCCGCGATCGCGGTGATCTACGGCCCGGAGGCCGCATCATCGAGTCCAGTAGCGGAACCTTGGGGCTCGGCCTGGCCCTGGCCGGCATCGTCTACGGGCATCCCGTCACCGTTGTCACCGATCCCGGCATGGAACCCCTGGTGGTCCACATGCTGCGCGCCCACGGAGCCACCGTCGACATGGTCGCGGCCCCGGATCCGGTAGGTGGCTGGCAGCAAGCCCGCCGCGACCGGGTCCAGCAACTCCTCGCCATCGACCCCTCAGCGTGGTGCCCCGACCAGTACCACAACCTCGACAACGTCGACGCCTACGCAGGACTGGCCACCGAACTGCTCGCACAGGTCGGCCGCGTCGATGTGCTGGTCGCCAGCGTCGGCACCGGTGGCCACTCCGCCGGAGTGTCGCGTGTCCTGCGCGACCACTGCCCGGACCTGACGGTCATCGGGGTCGACTCGATCCGGTCCACCATCTTCGGGCAGCCCGCGGGCACCCGATTGATGCGAGGACTGGGCAGCAGCATCTACCCCGGCAACGTCGACTACTCCACCTTCAGCGAGATCCATTGGGTCGCCCCCAGCGAGGCGGTCTGGGCATGCCGCCGGCTCGCGGCGAACGCCGGCACCACCGGCGGCTGGAGCGTCGGTGCGGTCGGTCTGGTCGCCGACTGGATCGCCCGCACCTCACCGGCCGGGACCCGGATCGCCGCGGTGTTCCCCGACGGGCCACAACGCTACTGGGACACCATCTTCAGCGACGACTACTGCACCCGGCACAGCCTGACCGGCGCCGTACCAGCGCTCCATCCCGATGAGCTCGCCCATCCCACATCCGCGGTGCCGCACCGGTGGACCCGGTGCGCCACGGTCGTCGACCCGCGCACCGAATCAACTCCGGCCGGCCGGCGCGGCGCCGAACCGGCGGGGGCGGTGACCAGCCGATGAAACAACTGGTCACCCAGTACCGGGGAATGCCGACTGTGACACGGCTGCTGCTGGTCAACCAGTTCACCATCAACCTCGGCTTCTACATGCTGATGCCCTACCTGGCCCAGCATCTGGCCGGAACCCTTGGCCTGGCCGCCTGGCTTGTCGGCTTGGTACTTGGCGTCAGGAACCTTTCCCAGCAGGGTCTGTTCGCCCTCGGTGGCGCGCTGGCCGACCGGTTCGGCTACAAGCCACTCATCGTGGCCGGATGTGTGCTGCGGACTTTTGGTTTCGCGATGCTTGCCATGGTGGAATCCGTCCCCGCCCTGGTGATCGCATCGGCAGCGACCGGCCTGGCCGGTGCCTTGTTCAACCCCGCCGTCCGCGCCTACCTCGCCGTCGACGCAGGGCCGCGGCGCGTCGAGGCATTCGCACTGTTCAACGTGTTCTACCAGGCCGGGATCCTCGCCGGTCCACTGGTCGGACTGGCGCTCACGGGTGCCAGTTTCCGGCTCACCTGCGCGGTGGCCGCCGCTGTGTTCGCCGTACTGTCGATCATCCAGATCCGGGCACTGCCTCCACAACAAGCGGGCACCCGCAGCAACGAGGGCATCCTGGCCCAGTGGCGTGTCGTTATCGCGAACCGGCCCTTCCTGCTGTTCGCCACCGCGATGATCTGCTCCTACGTACTGTCCTTCCAGGTCTATCTCGCGCTCCCGCTCGAGGTGCGGCGCATCGGCGGCGACGACACCGGAGCCACCCTGGGCGTCGCGGCACTGTTCGTTGCCTCCGGCCTGGTGACCGTGCTTGCGCAGACCAGGCTCACAGCATGGTGCCGCGCCAGAATTCCCGCCGGGTACGCCTTGGCGTTGGGTGTCGCGACAATGGCAGCGGCCTTCCTGCCTTTGCTGGCCACCGCCGCACTGCCCCGGCCGAGCAACCCGGCTGCACTGTGGGCGCTGGCAGTGACACCGTCACTGGCCGCCGCGGTCTTGCTGGCCATCGGCACGATGCTCGCGTTCCCGTTCGAGATGGACACCATCGTCAATCTCGCCGGTGGCCGCCTGGTCGCCACCCATTACGGCATCTACAACACCATCTGCGGTATCGGCATCACCGCCGGCAACCTACTCACCGGAGCAGCCCTCGACACGGCCCGCAATCACGGACTGCCCGGGCTGCCGTGGCTGGCCCTCACCACGCTCGGCGCCCTCAGTGCAGTGATGATCATCGCGCTGCACCGGACCGGACGCCTCACCTCCACCAGCCATTCCGTCACCACGACCTCTTAGCACCACGCCAATCATCGCCGCTGGCCGGCGCCCTGCGGCCGGGATCACCCATGATGATCCCGGCCGCAGTCGCGGTCGCTGGTTACGGGAGCTGGTTGAGGAGTTTCTGCATCGTGGCGATCTCGGCGTTCTGGGCCGCCTCGATCTTCTTGGCCAGCTCGATCGCCTTCGCGCTCTCGCCCGAGGACTGCTCGGTCTTGGCCATCGCGACCGCGCCCTGGTGATGCTTGATCATCATCTGCACCCACATCCGGTCGAACGCCGCCCCGCTGGCCTTACCGAGATCAGTCATCTCCTGCTCGGTCATCATGCCGCCGCCCGGCATGGAGTGGCTCATGCCCGGGCTCGGGACCGGCTTGCCCCATCCGGTCAGCCAACCCGACATCTGCTGGATCTCCGGATCCTGCGCAGCCTTGATCGCCGTCGCCAACTGCTTCACCGACGCGCTCTTGGCCTGCTTCAGCGCCATGTCGGCCATCTCCACGGCCTGGCGGTGGTGCGGGATCATCCCGGTCGCGAACTCGACATCACTGTCGTTGTGGTCCACCGGCGCTGTCATCGTGGCCGCCGTCGTAGGCGCCATCGTCTCGTGATTCATCCCCGGCATCGAAGACGAACTGGTCGAACCGCCTGGCTGGGCGTTGTCGCTGTTGCCACAACCGGCCAGGGCCAGACCGGCCGCCAGGGTGAGGGTCGCCGCGACGTGGACACGGGTGATGTGCTTCATAAGAATTGTTCCTTCCATCGACTGCCTGAAGAGATCTGGGTATGCGAAGACAGGTAGACGGCACGCCACAGCATGCGGTCACCCACAGGCCGGTGGGCCTAGGTCCGCAGTACGCAGAGCTTCGACAACGACGGCGCCAGCCAAGGCGGAGAACGCCCGGACAGTGGTGACAACTGCAGCGGCAGCAGCTGCCACGCCCAGGGCGCGAACCGGGCAGACCGCAGCCAGCACAGCATCAACGCCAGCCCCACAAGCGCGAGTGACGCCGCCAGAACGGCCACACACACGTCGCTCATCTGATGGCTGCCGGCATTGGAGTGAGCCGACACCATCAAGTTCGAGGCCGACGCAAACTCGGTCACCGCCGCCATTTCGGCAGTCACCTGATCAGACATCCTGACGTGACCAGATGGTGCTCCACCGTTGTCGGCAACTGCGGCGACTCCGGTCGCGGCAGACGTGTGTCCCGCACCGGAGGAGGTCATCGAGGCGATGCTGTCCATGCCGGCCATGGCCGGATCGTGATTCATCGTCAAGGCATGCATCGCGAACACGCCGGCAAGCACACCGAGCAGCGTCAGGCGCCGCGTAAGCCCCGACACTCCCGATAAGCTCCGAATGTTCATCAGACCCCACGATAGCCATCCTCCGCCCGACGCCGTGGTCACAGGTCAACGTCGATCCGGCCACAACCCGCCGAATGTGCTGGCCGGACATCACGCGGCGAGGTGCCCGACACGCCCCTCTTGTTCCGGGCACAGACCCCAACTACTATCTCGCATAGTAGTTGGGTGGAATCGAGGCGGCCGCAGTGGTCCGGGGGAGCGACATGGCGATTGCCAGCGTGATACGTCAAGGTATCAACACTGTTCTGCGGCCCTTGGGTGTTCAGATGATCCGTGCCCGCACGACCGATCGGGCAATCCAAGCCTTCTTGCCGGCCAGGCAGACCATCGCAGCCGCGAAGCGCGCGGGCTTGTCTGTCGGTGACTACCTCGACCAGTACAGTGCCGAGCCGCAGGTGACGGCTGCGGCAGTGCAGGCGCTGTTGCAGATGAGTGCTCTAGGCAACGAGGTGGACCGGGTGTGCGAGATCGGTCCGGGGTCAGGACGGTACGCCGAGAAGATCATCGAGGTTTTGCGGCCCTCGGCGTACGAGATCTACGAGACGGCCTCAGACTGGCTTCCCTACCTGCGAAGGCTGCCCAACCTGGTGGAGCATCCGGCCGACGGTCACACCTTGTCAGCGACGGCGACGAGCTCGGTCGATCTTGTCCAAGCGCACAAGCTCTTCGTCTATATCCCGTTCGTGACGACTGTCGGGTACCTGGAGGAGATGGCCCGAGTGGTCCGCCCAGGCGGGATCGTCGCCTTCGACATCGTCACGGAGGCCTGCCTGGACGAGCAGGCGACGAAGACCTGGGTGGCCGAGAACGCTGTCATCTACATGGTGACGCCACGCAACTGGACTGTTCAGTTGCTCGATCGCTGGGGCCTCGATCTCGTCGGCAGCCACTTCGAGCCCCTCAGCGGCGGTCGCACCGAACTACTCGTGTTCCGCAAGCGCCGAGACTGATCCCCGACCCCGGCCACTCGTCTCCTGCAGCCTCGCCGGAAACGAGTCGAACTCCACGACAGCCTTGAAAGGGAAGTCGATGGCGATGTCATGAATGTCGATCAGGACCCGCCGCAGGCGAGGGCTGGCACCGGTTCTTGGCTCTCGATCCGGTCGCGGGATCCGCATCGCTCGCTGACCGCGCTGACGCTGACTGGATTGCTGACTGCCGTTGTGCTCGCGGTCGCCGGCGTGCCGAGGGCGAATCTGCACGGACCGCTGCACTTCGCCGGGATCATGGATCCGCTCTGCGGGGGGACCCGCGCCACCTACCTGTTCGCCCATGGCCAGTGGACTGCGGCCTGGACGTACAATCCGATCATCTTTCCGCTCGCCTTCGCTGCCGCAGTGCTGTTGTGCCGCACGGTGATCGGCTTGACAACGCGACGGTGGCTCGGCTTCCGCCTATCGCACAAGCGCCTGTGGATCATCGCGCTGCTCGTCGCGATAGCAGCCCTCGAGGTACGTCAGCAACTGCACGCCGACCTGCTCATGGAGCCCTGGACAGGTCTCCCCTCCTGACGATCGCGGACACCAGCAGCTGGTTGATGTCCGTGGCGGTCAGGGGTATTGGTCAGGGACAGCAGGGCATCTACTATGCACGATAGTTGTTGGTTGGTGACACCCCCTGTCGACAGGAGAACTCCGGGCCATGGCCAAACAGACCTCTGCGGCGCGGTCGCCCATGGTCCAGCCCTCCGGCCGCGGGCGCGGCATTCTCCCGCTGATGGCGGTGCTGGTAACGGTCGGTGTGGTCGTGGCCGGCGTCGCGTCGTGGCGCGGTCGTGACCAGGATCCGGCCAGCGGACCGGGAGCGGTGGCCGCCGGTGAGGCGCTGGTGGGTGGCGACCTGCATGCGGTCATGGTCGCCGGGGATCGCCGGTTCGTCAGCGGGCACGCCGGAGCGGCCTACAGCGACGGCGCCGGCGCATGGACAGCCGTGCGCGGCCTGGAAGGCAAGGATGCAATGGCTTGGGCCAGCGTTGCCGGCCGCATACTCGTCGGTGGCCACGAGGGCCTGTACGTCTCGACCGACACAGGGGCCACCTTCGCGGCCGCACCGGTCGATCTGCCCGTCACCGATGTCCACTCCCTCGGTGGCACCGGGTCTACGGTCTATCTGGCCTCGCCGCAGGCGGGCATGTTCGTCTCGACCGACGCCGGCAAGACGTTCATCCAGCGCAGCGTGGTCGGGCGGTCGTTCATGGGCACGATCCTGGTCGATGCCATCAACCCCGACCACGCGATCGCACCGGATATGGGGGGCACCGTGGTCGAGACCCGCGACGGCGGCCGGAACTGGCAATCTCTGGGAGGCCCACGCGGCGCAATGTCGGTGGCCTGGGATCCTGATGATCACGCCCGGATGGCCGCGGTCGGCGCCGACGGGCTGATGGTCAGCACCGACGCCGGCCGGTCGTGGCAGAAGATCGATGCACCCGCCGGCACCGCGGCCGCCGCGTTCGACAAGCAGGGCCGACTACTGGCCGCCACCTTGACCGGCGACCGCGCCCAACTGCAGTCCAGCACCGATTCGGGATCGACCTGGACGGCCGCATGACCGCTCGTCGACGACGCCACAGGCATGCGGACACGGATCGAGGGAGAATGAGCCATGCGCGGATTCGGTGATCTGGAAGCAGTGGTGATGAATCACCTGTGGACCCAGGACACCCCGGCAACGGTGCGGACCGTTCTCGACCACCTGCAGACCACCCGTCCGCTGGCCTACACGACGGTCCTGACCGTGATGGACAACCTGCACAGCAAAGGATTCCTCGCCCGTGAGCGTGATGGCCGCGCACACCGGTACCGGCCGACGCGCAGCCGCGCCGAGTACGCCGCAGAACTGATGGGCGAGGCACTGGCCGACAGCGGCGACCCGGTCGCCGCCCTGCTGCAGTTCGTCGAGCAGATGCCGCCCAATGAGGTGTCACAACTGCGCACCTTGCTGCGCGACGACGACACCAGCAGTTCCAAGGGACGATCCGCATGATCATCGCCGTGACCCTGTTCGGGTACGCACTTCTGATGGCGACCGGTGGGGCATGGCTGCTGCGCGAAGCAGCATGGCCGGCCAACGCGCCGCGGCTGGCCATCGCGACCTGGCACGCACTGGCAGCCTCGGTGTTGTCGTCGGTCCTGTTCGGCGCCGCCGCACTGGCGGTGCGGCTGCACCTGGTCAGCACCGACCTGGCCGACATACTCCACATCTGCGCAACGAACCTGCGCGCCGCCTACGCGACACCCGGCGGAGCAGCCACCACCACGCTCGCCATCGTTGTCATGATCGCCGTGGCGGCCAGAGCCGTGTGGGGCGTGACGACAGTTCTGCGCCGCGCCGCGCGGCAGCGCCATCGGCACCGCCAGATCCTCGAACTCGTCGCCTGCCATGACCCCGAGTTCGACATCCTCGTCCTCGAGCACCCGGCACCGTCGGCGTTCTGCCTTCCCGGCCGCGGCCACCGCATCGTGGTGACCAGCGCGGCACTGGGCTTGCTCAGCCGCAGCCAACTCGCAGCCGTACTGGCCCACGAGCAGGCCCACCTGGCCGGCCGCCACCATTTGCTCGTGGGGTTCTCGCAAGGACTGGCTCTCGCATTTCCCGGCATCCCAGTCTTCACCTGGGGTCACCAGCAGGTCCGGCGACTGGTAGAACTCGCAGCCGACGACCAAGCCTGCCGACGCCACCGGCCGTCGAGCGTGGCGAACGCCATCCTCCTACTGGCCGGCGCCGCACCACCCGCCGCTGCACTCGCGCTGAGCGGCGAAGCCACCGAACTGCGCCTCCTGCGGCTCACCAGCCGACGGCTCCCGCTACGCCGCGCAATGCACAGCACCCTCGCAGGCGTGATCGCGGGCGTACTGATCGCACCCGTCGTCATCGCCGTCCCCGCACTCGTGGCCGCCGGCATGGACTACTGCGGACTGACCTGACTTCCCGAAGCTCGGCAGCCCATCGACGCTTTCGTCAGCCGGCCATCCCGGCCGATGTGCGTGGCCGGTCGTTGGCGCCGGCAACGACAGCAAGCAGGTATCCCGCGAGCGTGGTGAGGACGACGACACCAGCCCACATCTCTACACCCCATCCCAGGTCACCCGCCAGCGCCAGGCCGATCAGCTGACCACTCCACACTGCGCCTGGCACGCCAACCGCCAGCGTCACCGCCGACGCCGCCGGAAGGGCTCGCAGCAGCAGCTCGACGACCAGACTCGCCCCGACGGCAGCGATTGCAGGCACCGCCCAGCGCATCTCGGACAAGGCCGCGGCCGGGACAGCGACAAAAGTCACCACGAGTGCGACCGTTCCCGCCGGCAACGGCCCCCGGCGCCGCGCGAGCAGCAGCGGTACGACGATCAACGCCGTACCGATCAAGTAGCCGGCCAATCCAACGGTGGCAGGCAGTTCCGCCTCGAGGTGACCTGGCGCTCCCTCAGGGATCGAGGTCAGTGGCATGGTGGCGGTCGGCTGAGCGAACACCGATACATAGCTCAGGAAGAACCCCGCCAGAGCAGTCATCGTGGCCAGCGACACGGCCGCAGGCCAGGCATCGGTGACTCGGCGCGGCAACGCCCCGGAACGCTGGAGCACTGCGCGCAGCGGGCTCGACAGCAACAAGGTGCCCCCAACCAGCAGCACCAGGTGGGTGGGACTGACCAAAGCATCAACCCCGGCCTCGACCCCGAACACCAGATGCCACACCATGTCAGCGACACCGCCGGCAGCAAACACCGCAACCCCCACCACCCCCTGCCGGTACCCGGCAGGGATCGCGTCACGCCAGCTGCGGCCAGGCTGCTTACGTCGCCACGTCATCCAGGCCAGCCACGCCGTCAACGCCGTGAACCCGCCGTACAAGGCCCCGTGCCACGGCGTGAAGAAGCTGTCCAGTCCGCCAACGTTCAGGTGCGCCCAGCCGTCGGCGTACACGCCAGCGATCAGCCAGACACCCAGTAGCGCGGCGATGCCATCGTCCGCAACGCTGGAGCGCTGCTCGGCGTTCCCTCGATGGCCGGCCAGTTTGGCTGGTACGCGCATCCCACTCACCTCTGCCTGGTTTCGACGATCTGGACGCGGTGCCGGGCGGTGCCGGTTGGCGACCCCCTCCATCTACTATGCTCCTTAGTAGAACACGCATCGAGGCCCAGCTGACTCTGAGAGAGGCGCATGGACAAGGTGAGGCGCAGGAACGGCGGTCTGCCGGCGATCATCGCGTTCGCCGTAGCCGTGGGTCTCCTGACGTTGATCACCCACAGTTCGCCGCACCCCGAGAGCCGGTCCAGCTCGGTTGGCTCTTCCCTGCATGGCTGTACCTCGACGCTCGAATCAGTGCCGGACGTCCTTCGTGCCAAGCACGGCGAGGATCGGCCCACCGTCGGGAGCAAGTTCGGCGCGCCTGCAGCCGGCGATATGTCGGGCAGCGCCGCGAGCCACGAACCCCATCCGATGCCTGGCGCCTGCTTGGCTTTCTTGATCGCGATGGCCTTCGGGCTTCTGCTCACCCTTGTCCTGCGAGCTCTGCCATCACGAAGGTGGATCCTGCCTCCGCTCCTCGCCTTCCCTGCAGTCTGGGCGAGAATCGCATGCCCCCAGCCAGCCCGACGGCTGGCCCTCTCGTCACGACTGTTGCTGTAGGCCGACCAATGGATTCCGCTCCCCTTCCCGGAAGCGGCCCGGTTGTGTGGCAGTTGCTTTGTTCCTGAGACGCCTCGAAGGCCCCAGGTAGACCTGCCGACGCAGTAGATCGACGCAGCCCGGGCTTCTCCGATCCATTGGTGGCCGACTCACCGGCGGCAAGCGACGCGTCTGAGCGACGTCGAGCAAAGCCCTGGGAGTGGTCACGCCTGAAGCCTTCAAGGAGTACTCCCATGACTGGCCAAATCTCGCGCCATCCGTCATCGCCGCATTCTTCGCCGCAGCCGCGGCCGCAGCAGGATCCGTTCGAGGTCCTCACCATCACCCCCGAGTTGCACGCCGACTACATCCAGACTCTGCCGAGTGCCAGCTTCCTCCAGTGCCCGTCATGGGCGCAGGTGAAGGCCGGCTGGGAATCCGAAACGATCGGCTGGACCGATCGAACCGGAACGATCGTGGGGTCGGCTCTCGTGCTTTACCGAACCATTCGAGCGACTGGACACCGATTCGCCTACCTGCCCGAAGGCCCCCTGATCGACTGGAGCGATGGCGACCTTTCCCGGTGGCTCGATCCACTGGTCTCGCATCTTCGCGAACGGCGAGCCTTCGCGGTCCGGATAGGACCGGCAGTCGACCTGCACCGATGGAACGCGCCGACCCTCAAGTCGGCACTGCGTCATGATGAGGTCCTCGACCTTGGCGATGTCGCGCCAGATGAGGTGAACGACAACGGGGTTGCGGCCGCAGAGCAGTTGCGGTCCCTCGGATGGCGCAGCAGCGGCCGGCTGACCCGCGCCTCCGTGCAGCCGGCACTCATCTTCGAACTTCCCCTGGCGAACCGTTCGCTCGACGACATCTGGAGAGGATTCAACAAGCAGTGGCGCCACAGCATCAGGAAAGCCGAGCGCGAGGGGGTCGCGGTTTCCCTCGGGGACGGTCAAGACCTGCCGGCTTTCTACACGCTTCTCAAGGTCACCCAGGAACGCGATGGCTTCGACCTGGGCAGGTCACTTGGCTACTACCAACGACAGTACGACGCGCTCAGCGCTGAGCATCCAGAAAGGATGGCGCTGTACCTGGCGCGCCACAGCGGCGAGACACTGGCCGCACACACGATGAACATTGTCGGGGACCGCGCCTGGTACCACCTGGGGGCGTCAGCCAGCCACCGCCGGCAACTGTGCCCGAGCCACGCCGTGCAGTGGCAGATGATCCGAGATGCCCACCGCGCGGGTTGTGCCACGTACGACATGCGAGGGTTCAACACCACCCTGGACACAACGGACCGTCGCAGCGGGCTCCTCCGATGGAAGGTCGGCACTGGCGGTCGAGCTGTCGAACTGCTCGGCGAGTGGGACTACCCACTCAATCGTTCCCTGTACCACGCCTTCAACCTCTATCTGGCGTCCCGGCGGCTTGTATGACGACGACCGACGGCCCGCCGCTGCTGCGCTCGAGCGCGATCATGGCGGCAGGAACGATCGTCTCCAGGATCACCGGCTTCGCGCGGAACGCGGCTCTCGTCGCGGCGCTCGGAACAGCGCTGCTCGCGGACGCCTACAACGTGGCCAACACCCTGCCGACCATTCTCTACATCCTGCTTCTGGGCGGCGCACTCAACGCGGTCTTCGTCCCGCAACTCACCGCCGCGGCCCGGCGGGATCCCGACGGCGGCGCTGAGTTCGCCAACCGGCTGCTGAACGCAGCCCTGCTCTTCCTGTTGACGATCACCGTCACCTCGTGGCTGCTGGCTCCCCAGATCGTCGACCTCTACTCGGACTTCACCGGCGCTCAGCGAACCCTCACCATCACCTTCGCCCGCTTCTTTCTGCCGCAGATCTTCTTCTACGGACTGTTCACGATGCTCGGGCAACTGCTCAACGTCCGCGGCCGGTTCGGGCCGATGATGTGGGCCCCGGTCGTGAACAACCTCGTGGTCATCGTCACCGTGTGCATCTATCTCGTGGTTGCGAGCGACAGCAACACCGCCGCGGAACTCGGAACCCTGGAAATCCGGCTTCTGGGTGCAGGGACCACGGCAGGCGTCATCGTGCAGGCTGTGATCTTGATACCCGCGCTCCGCGCGACCGGCTTCAGATGGCAGCCTCGGGTGCGTTGGCGCGACAAGGACATCCAACGGATCGCGGAGTTGGCCGTCTGGACCGTGCTGGTCGTCATCGTCAACCAGATCGGGTACTGGGTCGTCACGCTGCTCTCCACGAACGTCTCCGTGGGGGCCGACCGGCAAGGTATCCCGTACGGCGTCGGCTACACCGCCTACAGCAACGCGCACCTGCTCTGGCTCATCCCTCAGGGGGTTGTCACCGTGTCGATGCTGACCGCATTGATGCCCAGATTGAGCGGTGCAGCCGCCGACCACGACTTCGCGGCGGTCCGCGCTGATGTGGCGTACGTCGTACGTATCAGCGCCACCGTGATCGTGCCGACGGCCCTGCTGTTCCTCGCTCTCGGTCCCCAGATCGCAACGGCGGCGTTTCTGCGAGGCAACGTAGCCCTCCAGGACACTCTGGCGATCGGGTACATGCTGATGGCGTTCGCGCTCGGGCTGATCCCGTTCTCGGCGCAGTACGTTCTGGTGAGGGTGTTCTATGCGTTCCACGACACGAAGACGCCCCTGGCGATCGCGGTCGTGACGACATGTGTTCACGGCTGGCTGTCGATCGGCGCCTTCATGACGCTGCCGGCTCGCTGGGCCGTCACTGGCATGGCCGCCGGCTACGGGATCGCCAACGCCGTTGGACTGGCGGTCACCGCCCGGAAACTGCACGCACGGATCGGTGACTTCGGAGCCGGCGATGCCGTGCGTCACCATGCGCGGCTCCTACTCGCGAGCATCGTGCCCGCCGCCGCGGCGTACGCCATCGGCCGGGTAACTGCGGCCCTGGTCGGCTATGGCGCCTCGGCGTCACTGATGGCGGTCGTCGCTGGGTCGATCGGGTTCCTGGTCCTGTTTGCCATCTCGGCTCGCGTCCTGCACATCGGCGATATCGCCATGCTCACCGAAACGGCGCGACGACGTGTCCGGCGCCTGATCTGAACGCCCTGTCCCGTCGCTCGCCGGTCACTGAAAAGGATGTGCACACAATGTCTCTTCGCCGGTCGACGTCCGCGCTCGCCGCCACACTGGCGCTGGCAATCGGAACGTCCTGCGCCGATTCCGCGACGCAACCTTCCCCCGGACGGCCGACCACGCCCACACCGATCGACGAGACGGTTTCGTCGGCACCACCGTCACCGCGAACACCGATGCCGTCGCCTGTGACGCGCCGGCCGACTCCGTCTGCACTCACCCCACCGACAGCAGATCTGGTGGCGATGGCCGCGACAATCAAAGCCTTGACCCGGATCGGACCGCGGGAGGCAACCTCCACGGCCTACGCAACAGCGGCCGACTACACAGAAGCCCGGCTTCGGGCACTCGGTTACCAGGTACGCCGTCAATCGGTGCCGGTGCCGGCCGGTACATGGCAGTCGTTCCGGCTTCGCGCCGGCACGACGACGAACCTCGTTGCCGCGCTCCCCACCCTCTCCTCCACTCAGCCTCGCCTTCTGGTCGGTGCACATCTGGACACCGTTCCGGACTCACCAGGTGCGAACGACAACGCCTCTGGTGTCGCGGCTCTGCTCGAACTCGCTCGGCTGGCGGCAGCATCCCGGTCGCAACCAGCCATCGTGTTCATCGTCTTCGGCGGCGAAGAACCACGTCGTCCCCGTGGCAGCCACTTCGGATCCAAGGCCTACGCCGCAACCCTCGACGACACTGCCCGCAGGACATATCGCGGCATGATCTCGCTCGATGCCGTCGGCACCGGGTCGATCTTGCCGGTCTGCCGGGGCCGCCGGCTCTCCGATCGGTTCAGCGCGGCTGTCGTGCGGCGGGCCAAGGAAGTCGCGGTGTCTGTCACCGAATGCACAAGCCGCGCCAGCGACCACCTGTCGTTCGAGGACGTGGACCTGCCGGCCGTGGTAATCGGCGGCCGGCCCTACAGCCAGTACCACACGATCCGGGACCGGCCCTCCGTGCTCAGGCTCGAGACGATCGCCGCCGCGGTACGGCTGACCTGGGCGGTCATGAGGTGAACCGGCTCGCCCCAGCGCTAGGAGCGGACGAGGCGGGCAATCGCTTCGGAGGCTTCCTTGAGCTTGCGGTCCGCCTCTGGGCCGCCGGCAGCCGCCGCGTCGACGACGCAATGCGCCAGATGATCGTCCAGCAGCCCGAGCGCCACGGATTCCAGCGCCTTCGTCATGGCCGAGATCTGGGTGAGGATGTCGATGCAGTACTGCTCGTCATCGACCATCCGTTGCAGGCCGCGAGCCTGGCCCTCGATCCGCTTCAGCCGACGCTGATATGCCTCTTTGTCGCCGATGTAACCGTGCTGCGCTTGCTGCGCCATTCCCACCACTTCCTCCCTGACCTCGCCGCGCACACTACCGCCAATCCGCTACGGCGGGATTCCGCCGGGCGATCGTACCCCCCTAGGGTATCTGCTAATGTCCCTGGAAGCCCGCAGCGCACTTGCGGCACGGAGCGACACGCCAATCCGGAATACCCCTATGGGGTATATTGTTCAGAGGTGGTGGCAGCGACTTGGCAACTGCTGTCACACCGACGCGGACACTGAGAGGACACATCATGGTGAAGGCCACTCCATCCGGCCAGGATCACCAGCACCCTGGCGATGAACACCATCACGACGCGCACACGGCGACGACCGGGCCCACCGCCGTCGACCACGGTGGGTCTGGTCAGCACACAGATCACGGCGCCCACGGCGGGCATGACAAGCACGCCGGTCATGACCCGGAGATGTTCCGGCAGAAGTTCTGGTTGAGCCTGCTGCTGACGCTGCCGATCGTGGCGACCAGCCACATGGTGATGGGCTGGTTCGGCTACACGTTGGACTTCCCCGGCATGAGCTGGGTCGGGCCGGTACTGGGCACGTTCGTCTTCTTCTACGGTGGCTGGCCGTTCCTGGTCGGCGGCGTCCGCGAGGCCCGCGACCGGGCCCCGGGCATGATGCTGCTGATCTCGATGGCGATCACCGTCGCGTACGTCGCCTCGCTCGCCACCAGTCTCGGTGTATTCGACCTGGACTTCTGGTGGGAACTGGCCGCACTCGTCACGATCATGCTGCTGGGTCACTGGCAGGAGATGAAGGCGATCGGCCAGGCCCAAGGAGCGCTCGCGGCGTTGGCCGCGTTGCTGCCCGATGACGCCGACCGGGTCACCGGCGACGGCGTCGAGACCGTCTCGGTCTCCGACCTGCGTGTCGGCGACGTCGTCCTGGTGAGGTCTGGCGCCCGGGTCCCGGCCGACGGCGAGATCGTGGACGGAGCCGCAGAGCTCGACGAATCGATGATCACCGGCGAGTCCCGGCCGGTCGCCAAGTCGACCGGCGATCGGGTGGTCGCGGGTACGGTCGCGACCGATTCCGCGATCCGGGTCCGGGTCGACGCGGTCGGCGAGGACACCGCCCTGGCGGGAATCCAGCGGCTCGTCTCCGAGGCACAGCAGTCCAGCGGACGCGCCCAGGTCCTGGCCGACCGGTTCGCCGCGATGCTGTTCTACATTGCCACCGCCGCAGCGCTGATCACCTTCGTCGCCTGGTGGGCCTTCGGCGACCTCGACGAGTCCGTCGTACGGACCGTCACCGTCCTGGTCATCGCCTGCCCGCACGCCCTCGGGCTGGCCATTCCGCTGGTGATCGCATTGTCCACCGCGGTCGCCGCGAAGGCGGGCATCCTGGTCAAGGACCGGATGGCACTGGAGCGGATGCGCACCGTCAACGCGGTTCTGTTCGACAAGACCGGAACCCTGACGAAGGGTGAGCACGTCGTCTCCGGCGTCGCCGGCGACAGCATCGACGAGCAGGAAGTACTGCGCATCGCCGGTGCCGTCGAAGCCGACAGCGAGCACCCACTGGCGCGCGCGATCGTCACGGCTGCCGACCAGCGCGGCGGACGTGCCAAGGCGAGCGAGTTCAAGTCGCTCACCGGTCGAGGCGTTCAGGCCACGGTCGAAGGTGCGACTTACGCGGTTGGCGGGCCCGCGCTGCTGCGTGAGTTGGATGCAACGGTGCCGAGCGGCCTGCGGGACAAGGCCGAGGAATGGTCTGGACGCGGAGCCGCGGTGCTTTATCTGCTGCGGGTCGAGGGCTCCACGTCGGTGGCGACGGGCGCGGTCGCGCTGGAGGACGAAGTACGGCCTGAAGCTCGCGAGGCCGTCGAGCAGCTCCGCGCGATCGGCGTCAGCAAGATCGTCATGATCACCGGCGATGCCGAGCCGGTCGCCCGGGCTGTTGCGGCGGATCTCGGTTTCCGCGAGGGCATTGATGAGGTCTTCGCCGAAGTACTGCCCGCCGACAAGGACAAAGCGGTCATCGAACTACAGGCCCGCGGCCTGACGGTGGCGATGGTCGGCGACGGCGTCAACGACGCACCCGCGCTGGCTCGTGCCGATGTCGGGATCGCGATCGGTGCCGGCACGGACGTTGCCATCGAATCGGCCGGCGTCGTGCTGGCTTCATCCGATCCGCGCGGCGTCACCGGCATCATCCGGCTGTCGAAGGCGTCGTACCGCAAGATGATCCAGAACCTCGCCTGGGCCGCCGGCTACAACGTCGTCGCCATCCCGCTCGCCGCCGGCGTGCTGGCCTGGGCCGGTATCACGCTCAGCCCTGCCATCGGCGCAGTACTGATGTCGGCCTCGACCATCGTCGTCGCCGCCAATGCCCAGCTCCTGCGCCGGGTCCGGCTGACACCGGACCGCTGACCCACTCCCCGACCGATGGATTCAGGAAAGGAACACAATGTGCACCGACTGCAACTGCGGCACCGTCGACATCGAGGCCGCACCACCGAGCGTTCATGACACCGCCGCGACCTACAACGTCGTCGGCATGACCTGCGGTGGCTGCGCCGGCCGGGTCAGCACCAGCATCGGCAAGCTCGACGGAGTCACCTCCGTCGACGTCGACGTCGCCACCGGCACGGTCGCAGTCCACAGCAGCACCCCGCTGGCCGACGACCAGGTCCGCGCCGCCATCGAGGACGCCGGCTACCAACTGGCCCACGCCTGAACCGCACTACCTGCTCCGGCTCGGCTCGCGCACCGCGCAGCCGGGCCGGGGCGCACCCCGATCACCTGCGTCAGCGAGGAGACGAGATGCCCACCGACAGCTACTTCGACCGCGACGGCGCAACGATCGCCTACCAGTACTTCGGGACCGGGTTGACCCTTGCCTACGCGCACGGAGTGCCCTTGAGTCGCGACGCCGTGAGGCGTCTCGAGCTGCTCGACCTCGATGCCTTGGGTGAGGGCAGGCGCCTGCTCACCTACGATGCCCGCGGCCACGGCGAATCCACCGGCCGACCGATCGCCGCCGACTACACCTTCAACAACTTCGGCCGAGACCTGCTGGCACTGGTCGACGCGATCGGCATCGACGAGCCGATCGACTTCGCTGGATCGTCGCTGGGAGCAGACACCGCCCTGCGCGCCACGATCGCCCAACCGGATCTGTTCCGGCGGCTAGTGCTCATGATCCCGCCCGCCGCCTGGGACGACGCGCCACTCGCTCAGCACGTCTACTCCGACATCGCCGGCACGATCGAGTCACAAGGCCCCGCAGTTTGGCGAGAGCAATGGGCCGCCGCGGACCCGTTACCTATTTTCGCCGACTACCCCAAGTTCGAACTTACGCCGGCTGTTGACGACGAACTGCTCGCGAGCGTCTTCACAGGCATCAGCCGATCCGACCTTCCCGCGCAAGACATGGTCGCAACAATCACGCAGCCGACCCTGATCCTGGCGTGGGACACCGACCCGCTCCACCCCGTGTCCACTGCTCACAAGCTTCACGATCTGCTGCCCAACGCCGAACTTCACGTCTCCACCAGCGCCGACGACGTGAGGACCTGGACGAGGCGCATCACCGGATTCCTCGCTTGACCGCCTCAGATCGAAGGGACCAGTTGGGGCCGATGCATCCGGCTGATCTACGATCTGGGGCATGTCGGCGGCGGCGAGGGTATCGGCTCAGACTCGCTGGGCGATCACGGCCTGTCTGCTGACTCTGGCCTGCTTTGCGGGTATCGGCTGGTCGCCCTCGCACCAAGAGTCCTCGGCGCCCATGGCAACAATGGCTGTGATGGAACAGCACGGCGAACCGGCGACGGATCTCCCCGATCATCACGGCCAGGAGACCACCGGCCACTGCATGGACACGCGCCAGCAGTGCCACCCGGCCACACCGGACAGCGGGTCTGCGTCTGCCCCGCTCGGGGATGTCTCCGTCAACGCGACTTTCGCCAGGCCATTGGCCGCCACGTGTCCTGTGTGTGTTGACCAATCGGCGGCTAGACCGCCCGACATCCATCAGCTCTGTGTGAATCGGACCTAGCAGGTGACTCAGCATCCCTCGTGGGTGCTGTCTCGCCTGCCTCGTTCGATATCTCCGCGGCTACCAGGTCCCGCGGCACACAGAAGGATCCTGCTTGATGGCTAGTTCCATGACCTTGTTCCTCACTGGCCTCACCACCGGTCTCCTCGCCGGTGGCGCCTCCTGCGCCGCGGTACAAGGAGGTCTGCTCGCCAGTGCTGTCACGCGCCGCCACGACGCACTGTCCGACGAGAACCACCGGCACGTCGGCCCGTTCGCTCCCGTAGGCGCCTTCCTCGGCGCGAAGCTCATCTCCCATAGCCTGCTGGGCGCAGCACTCGGCATCGTGGGAGCTGCGATCCAGCCGAGTCCTCACCTCCAGGCATTGCTACTGATAGCGGCAGCCGTACTGATGGTGCTGTTCGCGCTAGACCTGCTCGGAGTCGCCGCCGTACGCCGCCTCGTCCCGCATCCCCCAGCAGCATGGGGCAAGCGCGTCCGCAGATCCGCAAAGTCCAGCAGCGCCACCGCCCCTGCAATCCTGGGTTTCCTCACCATCCTCATCCCCTGCGGCGTCACCTTGAGCATGGAGCTCGTCGCTATCACCTCCGGTTCACCAGTTGCCGGCGCGGCCGTCATGGCCGGATTCGTCCTGGGCACCGGGCCGCTCTTCGCCGTCATCGGCGTTGTACTGCGCTCGGCCACTCGCCTCTGGCAGGGCAGGCTCAGCATCGCCACCGGCGTCGTCATCCTCGCGGTAGCGCTCTGGACTGTCACCTCCGGTATCCGGCTCGGCGGCTGGTGGCCAGATGGATCTACCTCTGCGGCGGCGAGCGCAGTACCGGCAGACGCTGTCCGGTCCGCGCCCGACGGCCGACAGCTCGTCACCATCCAGGCCCGCAGCGACGGATACCAGCCCGAAATCGTCACAGCCAAGGCCGGGATCCCCACCACCCTGGTTGTCGCTACCAACAGGACCGGCGGCTGCGTGCGATCGTTCGTCGTCCCCGACCTGGACAAGCAACTCGTCCTGGAGCCGACCGGCGAAGCCACCATCGACCTCGGCACCCCGAAGCCCGGGACCCTCAGCTACAGCTGCGGGATGGGCATGTACGGCGGCCGCGTCGTCTTCCAGGGAGCGTGACCGTGATGGCTGAACTGATTTTCGAAGTCACCGGAATGCACTGCTCCAGCTGCGGACTCCTCGTCGACGACGCCGTCGAGGACGTCCCCGGCGTCACCTCATCCACCACCGACGTCCGAGCCGGCCGCACGACCGTCGAGGTCGACTCGGCGGGTATCGATCCATCCGCCATCCACGATGCGATCACGAGCACCGGCTACACCGCCCGCCGCCTCACCGATTAGCCCGAAGGTCTTGGTCGCAGGAGCCGTTCCAGATCCTCGCGGTCAGCATCGGCGAGGACGGGATCACGGAGCTCGCAGTTTCTGCAGTCGGGGCGGCTTGTTATTGAAAATCGATTCCAATAGCAAGTAGCCTCGAGATCATGGAGATCGATCATGTCGTCTTGGCCGCGCGCAGCCGGGAAGCAGCGGAGGGGGTACTCGAGCGGGCCGGGCTGGCAGTTGCCCGAAGCCGGACCATTCCAGGACTTGGTCTGTCGAACCTGGTGGTGCCGCTGCGGCACGGCCAATTGCTGGAGATCCACTACCCGAATGGCGACGCACCGGCGGCCGGCGCCCCACCGCTCCTCGCGTTCGATCAGGAGGCGCTGGACGCACATCCGGCGGACGAGCTGATACCGATGGCCTGGTTGGTGGTGATCGAGGAAGAGCAGCGACTGCGCGAGCTTGCAGCGATCCACGAGATGTCCGTGTTCGATGCGCCCGCCGAGGGTCCGGGCTTTCCGCCGTACATCCTGGCCGGTTTCGGTGCGAACTTCGAGCGGCGCTTCCTGCCGTGCCTCATCCATTGGCCACAAGGACAGCCGATTCTCACCGCCGCGCACCGGCGCGACCCGGTCGGCATCACTCGCATCGATGTGGCCGGCCCAGCCGGCCAGATTGAAGACTGGTGCGGGGGACCCCCCAGCGGTCTGCATGCGCTGCCGGGGACGGCGGGACCGCGGCGAGTCGAAGTCGCCTTCACGGACGGCCCACCTCATACGTTCGGCCTGACCGACTAGGCGCCGCTAGGCGCCAGTCGACACGATGGCCTCGAGTGCCGGTCCAAGGATCCGCTCCACATCGGTACGGTCGGCTGCAGCCAGGACTGGATCTTCCAGGAGGTAGCGGGCGATCGTCACACCGAGCGTGCAGGCATTCAGGACGGCGGCGCGAAGCTCGGCGTCGTCACCACCGATCGTCGCGGCCACTGCGGCCTGCGTCGGCGCCATCACCTGATCACGCAGCACGGCGCCAGCCGCAGGATGGGTCAGGCAGCTGCGCAGTAACGCCTCCGCGCCTCCGCGCCGCTCGGCATCTTCGAAGTCGGCGAACAGATGCGCAGCTGCCGCCCGCGCCAGCTCGCTGGTGGTCGCGCCGGTCAGCGCCTCCAGGCCCACACCGGCGGAGGCAGCCGCCGAGAACAGCGCCTCCTTGTTCCCGAACAACTGCATCACCAGCGCGGGATCGATTCCCGCCTCAGCGGCGACGCCGCGGATGCTGGTCCGCTCGTAGCCCAGCTCGCCGAACTGGCGGCGCGCCGCCGTCACGATCGCTTCTTCCGTACGACGGCGCCGGTCGGCGCGCGAGATCCGTTCGTCCTCCACCACACGTTCACTCTACACGCGTTGACCGAACACCTGCCTTCGCTCTACGCTCGTTGAGTGAACAAGCGAGGAGTGGATGCGGTGGCGAGCGCGGCAGCGCCGGGCCGGATCGGTGCACGCGCGGCGGTGGCGCTGGGTGTGCTGGCGGGTAGTCAGCTGCTGATCGTGGTGGACGCGACGATCGTCAACGTGGCGTTAGGCCCTATTCGTGACGGACTGGGGTTCACCGACGCGCAACTGCAGTGGGTGATCACCGCCTACACGCTGGCCTTCGGTGGGCTGCTGCTTGTCGGCGGCAGAGTCGCGGACCGGTTCGGGCACCGCCGGATGTTCCTGCTCGGCGCGCTGGCGTTCGGTTTCGCGTCGCTGGCTGGTGGGGCTGCCGGAGACGGACTGGTCCTGGTCGGTGCGCGGGCTGTTCAAGGCGCCGGCGCGGCGATGATGGCACCGGCGGCGATGGCCCTGGTGATGGATGTGTTCGCGCCGGGTCGCGGCCGGGTGCTGGCATTCGGTATCTGGGCCGGCGTGACGGCCGGCGGCACAGCCCTGGGCTCTGTGCTGGGTGGGGTAGTGACCGAGGCGTTGTCGTGGCGCTGGGTGCTATGGATCAACGTTCCGATCGTCGCTGTCGTCGTGACGCTCGGCCTCTTGGTACTGCCCCGGTCCAGCGGAGCGCGCACATCGCGGATCGACGTGGCTGGCGCGACCATGGCCACCGCAGGTCTGATCCTCTTGGTCTACGGCCTGACCAGCGCTGCCGACCATGGGTGGGCGACCGAGACCTTGCTGGTCCTGTTCGCTGCGGTCCTGCTTCTTGCGACCTTCGTGATCTTGCAGGCCACTCGCCGAGCGCCGCTCGTGCCCGCCAGCATCCTCCGCAGCCGAACCGTCGTCGTTGCCGACTGCGTGGGGCTGATCCTGGGTGTCGCGATCTACGCGCTGTTCTTCTTCGTCAGCCTGTTCCTGTCCACCGTTCAGGGCAGGGATCCGGTCTACGTCGGGCTGGCGTTCGTCCCGATGACTGTCGCGATCGCTGTCGCTGCGCGGATCTCCGGAGCGCTGGCCGACCGGGTGAGGCCAGGTCACTTGTCTGCGGCCGGAGCAGCGCTGGTGGCGCTCGGGCTGCTAGCGCTCGTCAGGATCGATCCGGCGTCCAGCTACGCGACGACCCTGCTGCCCGGTCTGGTCGTTGCCGGCCTCGGGCTGGGGCTGACGTTCGTCCCGCTGACCACGGCCGCGATGTCCAGTGCCGGACCCGCCGACTCCGGTATCGCCTCCGCGCTGTTCAACGCCGCCCAACAGATCGGAGGAGCATTAGGTCTGGCGGTCCTGACCACCATCAGCGCCGCAGCAGCCACTGGCCCTACATCCCCTGAGTCGACCACCAACGGCTGGGGCTTGGCGCTGCTCGTTGCTGCCGCCTTGACCGGCGTGGCGGCGGCCCTGGCAGCCGTGCTGATCAAGCCGATCGCGCAGCCGACCGACGGGCAATGACGTGCTGGCCAGCTACCGCAGCGCCCTGGCCATCCCCGGTGTCGCCCGCGTGGTCGCGGCCGTTCTGGTCTGCTATCTGCTGGCTGGGATGGTGAATCTATCCCTGCTCACCAGCACCATGCACAGCACCGGCAGCTACAGCATCGCTGGCGCCGTCGTTGGCGCCTACTCCGTCGCGGTCGCCCTCACCGCACCCGTCTGGGGCCGCGCCGTCGACCACCGCGGCCCTCTGTGGACACTCGGTGTCGCGAGCGCCGCACAGTCCACCGCATTCGCCGGCTACATCACTGCCACACTTGTCGACGCTCCCGCATTTGTCCTCATCGCGACCGCCGCAGCTGCCGGATCTTGCACGCCGCCTGCGTCGGCAATCGCGAAGAAGGTCTTCGCGATGTACGACGACCCGGCCAGCCGCCGGGCGCTTTTCTCCATCTCGGGACTGTTCGCCGAGATGGTCTTCGTCGTCGGTCCACTGATCGTCGGAGGCGTGGTCGCCGTCACCCGGCCGATCCTTGCTGTAGCGGTCACGGCCGTCGTCGCGCTGGCCGGTTTCTGGTGGCTTCGCGCGGCGCCGGCCGTCCGGTCCCTGGAGGCGATCAATCGCGACAGCCTTCGAGCCGAGCGTGCCCGCCGTACCACCCTGGACAGTCGGCAGCTGCACGTGCTGGCCGTCGTGGTCCTTGGCGCAGTCGCCATTGGAGCGCTACAGGTCAGTGTCGTTGCCCACGCCGCTCACCTCAGCATCAATCCGGGGCCATTCATTGCGGCCATAGCCTGCGGCGGAGTACTTGCCAGCTTCACCTACGGCGGCCTGGCCCTGCCCCGATCGCTGCCAGCACAACTCTCCATCGCGCTCGCGCTGTACGGCGTTCTCATCGTTGCCATCGGCACCGGTCCCGGCGTCGCGATCTCCATCGCATTGCTGTTCCTGGCCGGCGCAGCGACCGGACCAGCAGACGCCATCGAAGCGCTCCTCATCGCCAACCACACGCCTCCCCAAGCACAATCCCAGGCCTTCGCCGCCTTGACGACAGCCAACTGGCTCGGCTTCGCCGCCGGCAGCGCGGGCGCCGGAGCCGCCATAGACCGCGGACCCCTCTGGATCGGAACCGGCATCGCCGCCACCGCGACCATCATCGCGTCCCTCTCCCTTGCCATGCCCCGCTGGAGAAGTCGACTGCAGTAAAGACCCTGCTCGACTGCGAATCCAGCGGCGGGCAGCAGTTACGTAGCGCTGTCAGACAGACCCAGCCCGGCCAGCGTGATCGAGACGAGCCGATCCACCGCCTCCTCTGTGGGGAGACCGCCGGCGGCGGCCAGCGCATGCAGGCAATAGCTGGCAAGCTCATCGGCTGGGACGTCGTCTCGCAGCTCACCAGTAGCAGCAGCTTCGACCAGCAGTTCCCCGAACAGCGCGGTCAGTTGCTGCTCGGCACGGGCAACGTGTTCACCCCTGTGCAGCAGGGCCCCGAGTTCTTCAGTGCCATGTCGCCCGCGGTGATAGCAGATGAGTGCATAGCGCTCGAGAACCGCCTTGAGCCGCTGGCCTGCCGCGCCAGGCTGCTCGCGAAGCACTGTGAGTTCTCCGAGATGAGCAGCAACATGGCGTTCGTGTTGAGCGGCCAGAATCGCTTCGACGTCCGGGAAGTACTTGTACAACGTTGCGCGGCCGATACCGGCCTTCGCCGCGATCTGCGTCATCGTCACAGACATCAGCCCGCGCTCGGTCACCAGCGCCCAACCGGCCTCCAAGATCGCGTCCCGGACGGTACGGCGATGCGCATCGATCGTCTCGCTCCACAGCTTCGGCACCCTTGAAGCATACAGGACGACTCATGAGTGACAGTATGATTCTAT
Source organism: Kribbella albertanoniae (assembly GCF_004348455.1). Taxonomy (GTDB): domain Bacteria; phylum Actinomycetota; class Actinomycetes; order Propionibacteriales; family Kribbellaceae; genus Kribbella; species Kribbella albertanoniae. The sequence goes on along the minus strand of NZ_SMKA01000004.1, from coordinate 33,662 downwards.
ACAGACATACTGTCTCGCAAAATTGGAGCAATCTGATGGCCGAACCGACCCAGCACCCCGATCCCGGCGGCGCCGCTTCTCGCCCTCGACCTGCCGCCGGACCACCGAGGGCGCCGCGCTGGGTGAAGATTTCGGCGATCGTGGTGGCCATCCTGATCCTTGCGGCCATCGCGTTGAAGCTCAGCGGCGCAGGAGACGGCCACGGCCCCGGACGACACACAGGCACCGCGCCGTTCGGCGTCACGGCGATCCACTCAGCTACGGATGGGCACGCCGGCCCGGCCGAGCGGTGACCATGTCCCCGAGGCTACGGAAGGTCGTACTGACAGCTCACGTAGCCACGTCGGTCGGCTGGCTAGGCTCAGTGGTCGCGTACCTCGCACTGGATGTCACCGCTGCGACAAGCCAGGACGTCGATGCCGTTCGCGGCGCCTACTCGGCGATGGCGTTGGTGGCGATGTATGTCGTCGTACCGCTCGCGCTTGCGTCGGTGGTCATCGGGATCGTCAACGCGCTCGGTACGCCGTGGGGTCTGATCCGGCACTACTGGGTGCTGGCAAAGCTCCTGTTGACCCTGATCGCCACGGCGGTGTTGCTGATCGAGACCCAGACCGTGCGCTACCTCGGTGAGACAGCGGCATCCGCGGCCGATCCCCGTCAGCTCCCCGGCACGCTCCCGCACTCCATCGGCGGTTTGACGATGCTCCTGGTCATCCTGATCTTGTCGGTCTTCAAACCTCAGGGCCTGACCCGCTACGAATGGCGGCGGCAAGACCGGCAGTCGCGCAGTCGGCGCACTGGAGCCAGTCTCCGGCGCGACAGTGTCGGCTGACGAATACCACCTTTCCGCCGGGGGTACCGAACGTTTGCCACCAACTCGAGAGGCGCAGGAGCCATGTCCGTACAGGAAATGATCGAGTCCTACCCAGCACAGATCAACCTCGACCGGAATCTCCTCGCCGATGCGGTCGAAGCCCTTCTCGAATGCGCCCAAGCCTGTACGGCGTGCGCGGATGCGTGCCTCTCGGAGCAGGAGGTGGATCCGCTACGCAAGTGCATCCGTACCGACCTCGACTGCGCCGATATCTGCGAGACCACGGCCCGCGTAGTGTCACGCCACACCGCATACGACGCCGTCGTCACCCGAGCTCTGCTCCAGACCTGCATCCAGGCCTGTACGGCGTGCGGCGACCAGTGCCGGCATCACGCCGAGATGCACGAGCATTGCCGGATCTGCAGCGAGGCGTGCCAGCGCTGCAGCGACGCATGCCAGTCACTCCTGTCCTCAATCAACTGACCTCGGTTGCACCCTGAGTCGCTCTCAGATGGTCGCGGACGTGTCAGCAGTAATTCACACTGACGACGATGAGGGCTGTAGCGACTGCGATTGCGAGCGGCGCACCAACTATCGCGAATACCACTCCCCCGGCGGCGCCGTACGAAACCGGCGTCATGCGACTGCGGTTCACCGACAGACGCTGCAATCGCCGTTCGGTCCGTCCTCCCCGAGCCGCCAAGGCGGCCGCCGGAGGTACCTGGTCGACGAGGGCAAGCAGTGCGCGGGCCAGCGTCGATGGCCCGTACTGCCGGCAGGCGTGATCATCAGCAGCCATCTCGACCAGGTCACGCACCTGCTCATCACCCCTGACAAACAAGGGCACGGCGCTGAATGCGTTCACCAGACCCTTGCTGATAGCAACGAGTAGGTGATGACGACCGCGCAGGTGCGCGTGCTCGTGAGCCAGAACTGCGGCGAGCTGGCCGGCCTCGAGGGTACTCAAAGCCGCGCTGCTGACCACTACGCAGCCACGCCGCCCTGGGAGGCAGTAGACGGTGGCAGTCGGATGATCGACCACCAGTACGCCGAGGTGGTGATCACGGTGCGCAAGTAACCCAAGCAACTGGAGTTGCCGTCGCTGCTGCCGCCGGGCGCCTCGGGCGGCAGTGACGACTCCCCCAACGACCCGTCCGGCAACAAGGGCGAATGCAAGAACTGCCAGGGTGGTGATGACAACGTCCCCGGGAGTGGCGAAAGCCGTTCCCCATTCATCGAGGCAAACGCGCAGCGCGCCATCAGGATCTGTTCTCGCCACATGCAGCCGCGTTGCCGCGGCGAAACCGCCCAGCATCACCGCGGCGACCACCGACCCCATAGCAGACAACCAGGCGAGAACTCCTAGCTGTGGCGCTCGGCCAGGCCAGGAGGCACGCTCCAAGGCTGCGGCTCCGACGGTGGACATGGCAACGGCGTAGCCGAACAAGGCGAGAGCGATCGTCACGGCTCTCTCCCGGCCGTGCGGTCGTCGGGGCCACCGTCATCGAGGAGATTGCGGAGTCGGTCGACTTCTTCTGCCGGCATCTGCTCAACGAACCGCAGCAGAGCGGCGGTTGAGTCACCGCTGGCGGAGAGGGCTTCGCCCATCAGCTCCGCGGCGTACTCCGCGCGACTTCTGGTCGGCCAGTAGCGGTGTGCCCGGCCTTCGAGCTCACGATCCAGAAATCCTTTGCGGTGCAGGTTGTCCATCACCGTCATGACCGTTGTGTAGGCGAGGGGGCGAGCGGTCTGCAAGTCATCGAGGACCGCCCTGACGGTAGCCGGAGCACTTTTGCCCCACAGCAGATCCATCACGGCTGCTTCCAGATCACCGAATCCACGCATGCGGCATTGTCTCCTGATTGCCCGCGCCGGCTCTGCTACCGGCGACCGTGGGCATCGAGGGTCCATTCTCAACGATGCGGCGTAGTAGACGCCAACTTCGCCCGCATCGCCTGGCACGGACGCGCCAATGGCAGCATCCCGCCGCAGACGAGGGCATCCCTTCGCCGGCACCGCCGACATTTAGGGAGAACCTTTGCTCTGCGCTCTGTTCTACTATGCTCGCTAGTAGTAGCTTCCTGGACACTCTCGCACCGCCCATCGCGAGAACCGTCCAAAGGAGAACCGCTCAATGAAACTCCTTCGCATCCTCACCATCCCTGCCGCGGCGCTACTCGCCGTCACGGCCGCCGCGGCTACGCTCCCCGCGCAGGCCAGCCACTCCTGGGGTAGCTACCACTGGTCGCGCAGCGGCCAGGTCACCGCGCCACTGATCTCCAGCGTGACCTCGGACTGGTCCGGCAACCTCACCGTCGCCAAGAACGACTGGAACTCCAGCCCCTACATCCAAAGCGGAGTCGTCGCCGGCAGCACATCCAGCAGCACGCGCAGCTCCTGCCCGATGGCCACCGGCCAGATCCGCGTCTGCAACTACACCTACGGAAACAACGGCTGGGCCGGCCTGGCATCGATCAATCTGTCCGGCGGTCACATCAGCCGAGGCAGCGTAAAGCTCAACGACACCTACGAGTCCGGCGCCCCAGCGGCCGAGCGGCAGGGCGTGATGTGCCAGGAAGTCGGCCACACCTACGGCCTGGCGCACCAGGACGAGAACTTCAACAATCCCAACCTCGGCACCTGCATGGACTACACCAACAACTGGGGCACCAACCAGCACCCCAACAGCCACGACTTCAACCAGCTGGCCTCGATCTACTCCCACTCCGACAAGGCCGCCGCGGCGTCCGGCACAAAGGGCGTCACCACGATCAAGACCGGCAGCACCGTCACCATGATCACTTGGGCGAAGTGAACCGTCTCGCCCTGGTGGTTTCCGCCGCAGCCGTCCTCCTCACGGGCGGCTGCGGCGGGCCGCCTTCTTCGCCCTCCACTGGCGCCAGCGAGCCGGTCACGTCGACAGCTCTGCCCACTGCGGCATCGGCGGCTGTCGGCGGAAGTACCATCACGGTCGCACAGGAAGGGCAGTCGCCCCCTAACACCTTGTGGTACTTGAGGATCGAGGACACGGCCGCCAAACCGGTACTGGAGCAGGCCTACCCTGGTCAGCCGATCTCCGTCACCCGGACTTTGCCGCCAGGTGCCTATCGCGTGGTTGTCTGGCACCGTCCTTGTACTGGCAGGTGCCCGACGGTGGGCGAGGACGGCCTCGGGCCGCTCGGCCAGGTCTGCGGCGCGAAGCTCGATCTGACGCCGGGAGCAAAGCTGCAGGCAACGGCTCAGATCAAAGCCGATGGCGGCTGTGCGATCAAGGCCGCGCGCTGAGACGAGGTTAGGCGTGCCAACTCAGCATCGACTTCAACGAGCGGAGGAGGACGGCAGGCGGCAGCACGCCGAGCAGGGCGTTCCTCAAGAGCGCCAGCGGTGGCGATGACCACTGCGCGACAGAACCGAACAAGGCTGACTGACGCGCTATTGCCTGCGTGCGAGCGCGTCTGCGGCGGTCGTACGCAAGCAAGGCGGTTGCGACGTCTGCGATGTCATCGAGAACTTCGGCGAGCTCGACAGAGTCTTCGAGCGCGGTCCCGCCGCCCTGACCGAAGTCCGGCGTCATGGCATGGGCGGCGTCACCGACCAGCACGGTGCGGCCGACGGCATAGCGATCCAACGGCGGGAGTCGATAGATGTCGTGACGCAGGATCTCCGCGTTTCTGACGCTTTCGAGCATGGCTGGGATCGGCTGATGCCAGCGCCCGAATCGCCGCTGCAACTCGGCGTGGTCGTCGGCGTGACGGTGATCGGGCGGCACGGATGCCGTCAGGTAGGAGTAGATGGAGCCATCGCTGAGTGGAAAGATCCCGACCCGTTCTCCTCGGCCCCAGCTTTCGCTGGCCTCGACCTGGATCCGCAGGGGCGGAGTCATCAGTCGCCAGGTGGTGTAGCCGGCATAGACCGGTGGTTTGGCGGTCGGCCAGAGCTGTGCCCGAACCGTACTGCGGATGCCGTCCGCGCCGACGATGACGTCGCCGATGTGCTCACCTCGAGAGTGCACAACGGCCATCTGCCCACCGAGAGGTCTGACCTGGTGGACCTCTGCATCCAGTACGACGCTCTCGGCCGGGAGCGCGCTCCTCAAGATGTCGAGAAGATCAGGCCGGCGGATCATCAGCGTGTCGCCATAGCGCTCACGGATTGCGGCGATGTCGGACCGGAACAACCACCGGCCGGTGGAGTCCCTGAATCCCGCGGCAGCCTCGATCCCACCCAGGTCGCGGACCTGATCGCCCACCCCGAGCAGATCCAGCGCTCGGACCGAGTTCGGCCACAGCGAGATCCCGGCTCCTACTTCGCGCAACTCGGCGGCCCGTTCGAGGACGCTGATCTCCCAGCCACGCCGATGCAGAGCGATTCCAGCAGCTAGACCGCCAATCCCCGCCCCGACGATGACAGCTCGTCTCTTACTCAACCTTCACTCCTCTCCTTCGGTGGTTCCTCGCCGAACAGGACAGCGACTGCTACCTGCGGCGTTCCGACCAGCGGTGCAGGGCGATGCCGGCCACCACCACCCAACTGGCAGTCGTGGTGACGAACGAGGCGGTGACCGCCGCACGGTAGGGCTTCGCCTGCTCGATCGAAGGCCGGATGGCGACCGGCGCGAAGGCCAATGCGTTGGTCCAGCAGCCGATGGCCAGGGGCACGGAGACAGCACGCGGCAGACGCGGCAGGGCAAGACCGGTGGCCGTGACGACTCCGCCCATGATGATGAGGTCGAGGTGAAGCTGACGGATGCGGCCCGGCGCTTGCACGCCGGTCTTCGCCAGGAGTTCCGGCTTGTAGACGGCTGCTGCGTAAGGGAATCCGGTCAACGCGCCGACTGCGATCTGCGCCAGTCCGGATACCACCAGGCCATTGACTGCAGGTGCTTCGCGGCGCGAGCTCATAGGTCCTCCATGGGTGAGTCGAGGAAGGCTTTCAGGAGGGGGTAGGTCTGCGCGGGGCAGTCGTCGTGTAGCGAGTGACCTGCGCCGGAGAGTATTCGCGTTCGGGCACCAGGGAGCCGGTGAGCAAACCGATCAAGAAGTCTTACAGGGAAGTACCGGTCGCGATCTCCCCAGAGGATCAGTACTGGGCATCCGATCAGGCCGAGATCCCGTTCCGTGTCGCGCCATCGCACACCGCGCTCGACGCGCAGCATGTCTCGTCGCAGTGAGGGCTCGTGCCGAAGAGCAGTAGCCGCGGAACGAAGTACCTCGTCGGACGGCATCCGATCAGGCCGAGCAAAGGACTTGCGCAGCATGTGCCGCAGCGAGGCAACCGAGGTGAAGCGGGCGGCCAACTCACCGAAGACCGGCAGCCTGAGCAGGCGGAACTCCCAGACATCAGGCACATCAAGCCCTGCCGGCGCCAGCAGTATCAACCGACCGGCCAGCTCAGGCCGCAACTCAGCAAGCCGCAACGCGAAGCCGCCACCCCATGAATGACCCACGATTGCTACCGACGACAGGCCAACGGCATCCAGGAAGTCCGCGATAGAACTAGCAACCGCATCCGCGTCGTACCCATAGTCCGAGTCAAGAACCCGAGTGCCACCCTGACCGGGCGGGTCCACCGCATACACCGCATGACTGGCGGCAAGCTCAGCCACCAACGCGTCGAAGGTCAGCTGCCATCCACCGGCACCGGGCAACAGCACCACCGGCGGCCCGCTACCCGCCCGGACATAGCTGAACCGGACCTGAGCCGTCGAAACCACCGCGGCCGCGAGACCTTCACCCATGAGAACGGATCTCCCCAACTCGTCATCACTAGCCATACCCGGGTACAGTATTTAAACTATACATTCGTGTTCACTTTCTATCACGCAGGAGGAGAGCCAAGACATGACGCACCAACCACACCAGCAGGCACATCCGGTCGCCAATCGCTCTGATCCGCGCCGGTGGATCACGCTGACACTGCTGGCGTTCGCCCAATTCATGCTGATCGTCGACATCACCGTCGTACAGGTCGCTCTGCCGAGCATCGGCGACGATCTCGGCCTGGGCCGCGAATCCCTGACCTGGGTGGTAACCACCTACACCCTCGTCTTCGGCGGCCTGATGATCCTCGGTGGACGCCTTGCCGACGTGTTCGGCGCGCGTCGCACTCTGCTCACCGGACTCGGCATCTTCACGCTGGCATCACTGGCAGCCGGATTGGCCACCAACGCAGGCCTGTTGATCGGAGGCAGGGCAGCGCAAGGCATCGGTGCCGCACTGCTGTCCCCCGCGGCGTTGTCCATCATCACCACCAGATTCCACGGGAAGGACCGAACTCGGGCACTCGGGGTGTGGGCAGCGATCGGAGGCACCGGCGCCGCGATCGGCGTACTGCTCGGCGGCCTGCTGACAGCAGGCCCAGGCTGGCAATGGGTGTTCATCATCAACGTGCCCATCGGCGTCCTGGTTCTGGCGCTCATCCCCCGGCTCGTGGCACCAGACGCGGACAGAGAGCGCCAGAGCGTCGACGTACCTGGCGCCATGCTGGTCACCGCGGCAACCGCAGTGCTGATCTACGGCCTCGTCCACGCAGGCGAGGCAGGCTGGACCTCAGCCGGGACCTTGGCCGCCCTCGCCGGCGCCGCGATCGGATACGGCATGTTCGTCCTGGTCGAGACACGAGTTGCGGTTCCGCTGATGCGCATTCAGACACTGATCCGCCGCCCTGTTCTATCCGGTACCTTTCTCATGCTGGTGGCGACAGGGCTGCTCCTTGGCTTGTTCTTCCTCACCTCGCTCTACTTCCAGCATCTGCTCAGGTTCAGCCCTCTCAAGACAGGGCTGCTGTTCCTCCCTGTTGCGCTCGCCATCACCATCGGCGCTCAAGTAGCCGCGCACCTGATCAGCCGTGTTGGTGGCCGGGTCATCGCTGTCGCCAGCTTTTTGATGGTGGCAGCCGGAGCCGCGTTGTTGACGCAGGTCTCCCCGGGAGACAGCGTCACCACGTCGGTCCTGCCGGGCTTCCTGCTGGCTGCGATCGGCATCGGTCCGGTCTTTGTCACGGCGACCACCACCACGCTGGCCAATGTGCCTACGCCGGAAGCCGGCGTCGCCTCAGGTGTGGTCAACACCTTCCACGAGCTAGGTGGGAGCATCGGGGTTGCCGTTGTCTCGACGATTGCCGCGGCGAGCCTGTCCACACCCGACAGCGCGTCAGGTGGTGTCGAAGGCTTCGCCGACGCATATCTCGCCTGCGCTATCGCTGCGGGTGCAGCGGCGCTGGTGGCGCTCGTCCTGGTGCCGGGCGGAAAGCCTACGGCCGTTGTCGGCCACGGGCACGGTCACTGAACCGAATACGAGCAGTCCGTACGCTTCCTACCATGGCCCCCGACCAACCACGCCGACGCGCGGACGCCGAGCGAAACACCGAAACGATTCTCGCCGCCGCCCGGGGATTCCTCGCCCAAGGAACACTCCCTTCGATGAGCGAGGTTTCCACCGCCTCGGGGGTTGGCCGGGTCACGCTGTACAAGCACTTTGCGACCCGCGAAGTACTGCTCGAGGCCGTCGTACGCCGCGCGATCGCCGATACCGATGACGCCCTCTCCGAACTCAGCCTCGACACGGGCCCAGTCGAGGACGCCCTCAAGCGACTGGTGCGAACCTCGTGGCCGATCCTTGACCGCCACCGCAAAGTCCGAACCGTCGCCCTCACAGCGATCGGGCACGAGGCACTCCGCGCCCACCACGATCCCGCATTCCGCCACGTCGACCAACTGATCGCTCGCGGACAAGACACCGGAGCTTTCCGCAGCGATCTCTCTCGCGCCTGGCTCACCGCCGTGTTCTACGCCATCCTGCACGCCGCAGCAGACGAGGTCGACGCCGGCCGACTGACCTCAGACGCAGCCGCCGACTCGCTGATACAAACCCTCCTGGCCACCCTGCGCCCAGCGCGCCAGAGGCCCACGCCGAAGTCGAGCTAGCCACGGCTCGGCCACCGACAACAACCCTCGGGGTCATCGTCGGTTGCTGATTGCCGAATGGCTCCGGTGCGTCCGTTGCCGCTGTCTTGGGCGGTCGACGTAGGCGCGGTACGTCCGCCTCGCACCCGGTGAGCGTCAGCAGAGGGCAACCGAGATCCATAACCGCCACGGTGTGAGCAGTATTCAGCGGTGCCCGGTGACTGTGCCGGAACGCGTCATGCGATGCATGGCCGCTCAGCGTCCACGTCCAGCGCGGGTCTTCCTTCCCGCGGATTCGACACTATGAGATCCCTTCGTGAGGCGAGAACGTCGTTCCTCGGTCTCCATCCGGAGCCTGACGCACGGAGGTCCCACGATGGACCACCAGCTGCCCCTGCACAGGCCGACGACGGCGAGGTTCTTCTCATCCCGGGGGCTCGCATCCGATGGCGAGCGAGACGCGCTCGCGCGCGCCGGTCAGGGCAAACTCTGCTCCGCACACCGGCTCGCTGCACTTTCCGTACTTTTGGCCCGTACCTGGCAGCTACCGGGCACGAAGAAAGCCCTCTGACTTCGGCGTTTTGCCTGGTCAGAGGGCCTTTCGTGGAGCCGCCTGTCGGAATCGAACCGACGACCTTCTCATTACGAGTGCCGCCAAAAGGGTCTACAGCCGTTCCAGCAGTTCGCGATCAGGCGGCGCAGTCAGCCCAACGATCCACCGCCGTCTGCATCTGTCCATACGGCTGCTAGCAGACCTGTTAGCAGCCGTATGGACACCGTGTCCCCGTTGATGATTCCCCGACACGGCCGCACGGATGAATCTGTCAGGGGGTGAGTCGATACTTGCTCAATGCCGCCACCAGATTTCTGGACCACGAGCGCTCAGACAATGCCCGTACTGGCGCTGGCTCTCGTCGTCGAGGCAAGAGTTATCATTCGCGGCTGGATTCCTGGCCGCGACCGGTTCTTCAAGAGCCTCCAAGGTTTCCTATGGTCCTTCTCGCTGCTGTCTTATGCGTTCGCTGTACCCGCCTGTTTCCGCGCCTTGGCCGAAGAGGCGGTCTGGTCTGGCTGGCCCTTAGTGATCGAGCTAGGCATCCAGGTTGGGATCACAACGCTCGTCGTTGCTCCAGCACTCGAACTGCTCGTACGAGCGAACGCGCGAACCGTAGCGCGGATGTCGCCCAGCAACCTCAAGATCCATTGGTTAGCTGCGCTCTCGCGCATCCAGTTCACGCCGAAGGTACGTCGGCTCCGGAGGAAGATGCGGCCACTCCATGAGTGGTGTACGACGACGCTAGCGAAGTTCGACACCTGGGAAGCAGCGCTCCTTCAACGAGAGGAGTCCCAGATCCGCGAGGTTCAACTCAACAAGATTCGCGAGCTACGGCCAATCATTTCGAAGCTCAACGAACAAGCATCGGGCCGAATGAGGGAGTTGGACGAAACGGTCAAGACCTTCCAGACCAACATGTCCGACTACCGCAGCAGGCGTCTAGTGCTCCTCGCAGCGGCGGAACGTTCGCTGGAAAGCTGGGCGATGGCGCAGAAGGCCGTACCGACCGGTGAACTACTAGACGCAACGCCGCCTTCGTCACACTGATATCCCGCATCCCCCGCGCCTACGCAGCCAGCACACCAGGGCCAGTTGACACCCTCTCAGCCGCTAATCCTTGGAGCCTCCCTCGCCCGATAGATCTGCTGCTTTCTTGGCCTCGAGCGCGTTGCCTGCTTCGACAACCTCCGCGCGAGTACGTTGCCACGGCGGCTGCCGATCAAGCGAAGCGCACAGCTTGTACTCGATCCGTCTTCGACAATCCGCTCCATGGCCGAAGGGACGCCTCATAGCACCGTCCCCCATTCTGGTTCCATTGTCATCCACCTCCACAGAAAGAGGCTCTGACACCGGGTCACTGATCGCCCCAGCCGGATCCGGCACAGGTCCAACATGGCCCATGTTCTGACTCGGTCACGACTTTGCCATTCGTGATGCGGGTCTGCGCGAGTGGCCAGCCTTTGTCTCGGCAGGTTCGGCACGGCTGGCGGCTCGCACCAGTCCTTCTTCGTCGGATCGGAGACGTGGTCGATGGTCACGTGTTCGCCGAACCACACGCAGATTCGGCGTGGCGGCTGCTCGGTACCTGGCGCGCTCCCCGTCATAAACATGGTCCCGGTTGGTCCTCGATACTGACCGCGGTCGGCGAGGCTCCTCGTGACCGCTCTCGACGATGCGATTGATAGTCGCTGAGCGGCCGCGTGAGGAGGAGAGCGTCGTGCAGACGTTGCAGGCCATCGGGCGCCTGCGCCAGGACCGCGGGAGTTTGGTCGCTTGGGAGCTCCACTGCTTGGACACGGCGAAACGAGCCTGCCAGCTCCGGGAGGCACTCGGACAGGATGCGTCGTGCCTGCCGCCTATCTGTGACTAGGACGACGACGGTGTCCGTCAGCGTACGGACACCTAACATCGTTGCCTGTTGACCCGATAGTGGCATGTTGCAGAGGGGAATGCCGACCCAGCGGCCGCCGCTCAGTCTGCTGAGGCGCTCGATGGCCAAAGCGTCCATTGGGTCGTTGACCAGGATGGGCGTGGCTTCGCCGTCCAGGAGGTCTAGTTGCTCGGCCAGGCCGAGCAGGCTGGATGAGCGCGTATGGATGAGGGTGTCGAGGGTCGCGGTGTAGTACGGCGACTTGTCGCCCTCTCGAACGCCGACGAATCCGGTGATCTGCAGGCGATAGTTCCTTGCTGGCAGCATCAATTGGTTCCGGAATCGATCGACGGTTCGACCGTCGGCGTCCAAGAGACACAGGCCGGCGTCGCGAACCGTTGCCAAGTCGAAGCCGCGGGATCGGAGATGGTTCGTGAGGCGCGCTCGACTGTCGGGGGCGTACCCCACCGACCAGTGCGAGCCGGGATCAAGCAACTCCCTGACGCCAGCGGACTCAAGGTGCTGACGCGCCGACGCGTGCTTGTCTCGCAATAGCTCTCGCCGGTAGAACCGTGCGGCGGCGCCGTGAACCTCGATCAGCCGTTCCCGCCTCGATTCCTCCAAGCGGGCAGTTTCCCTTACTGAGTTGGCCTCTGAGGCCTTTCTCCATGCTTCCAGGTGATCCACAGCCTCGACGTTCGAGGCCGAGGCTTTCCTTCAGAACCCGGATTTGTCAGTCCAGGACTCCTGGAATACCGGCGCTACTGGTTCGGACGAGGTGAAACCTCTGTGGATCCGAAGTTCAACAGCGGTACGTCGTAGAGGTCGGGGTTTCGCTGGCGGGAGAACTGCGGTCCCGATACCTCGACAACGTACATCTCCGCAAGGAACTGGATCTTGGCGCCGAGCAGATGGCTGGTGTGGGCAGCGGCGGACTGGGCCTTCAAGCCCACGGATACGTGGATGTGCGGGAGCACGGTCGCAGACTCCTCGTCGTACGCCAGTGTCCCGCCGCCGACGGCTTCGACGTTCTCGAGGTGTACGGAGCTCCAGACGGGGGCGTCGGGGTTCTCGAGCTTTTCGCAGGTGCCGACGAGTTGGACTTCACGCATGCCTGCGATGAACATCGGGATGAAGCCCTGTCGTACGTCGTGCTCGGCGCAGAACTCGGCCAGAGCCGTGTAGAAGTCGTCGCCGTGATCGAAGTGGACCGCGAAGGTCCGGCCCATGGTCAGTTCAGCGGCGCGCAAAGTCTTCTCCCTCGAGGACGTCGATGTAGGACACAAAACTGATGGCTGTGTTCAGCCCGCGGGTCGACAGTAGGCGGCTGCGCGGGTGACAGACGTCGTCGACACCCACGGTTGCAAGCTCTGTGCACCTTCGCCGGAACCATCCCCACGGCACCTGCAGGTGGTCAGCCAACGCTTCCAGTCGTCCGGCTGGGGTCGTCTGAGGCAGCGACGATTCGCCGCTCACCTGCCCGGCAAGCTCCCGATAGGTAACCAGGCGGGACGCTGGGGCGCTGGCCTCGACGCACCACAAGCCCGGACTGCCCAGCCAGTTGGCGACGACCGCTTGGCCTGCCAGTACGAAGCCTTCCACCTCAGCATGCTCGGGCTCCACGCTGAGTTCCACCTTGATACCGAAGCCCTCCATCAGTGCCATCGCGAGCAGGAGCAAGACTCGCTCGTAGCCTGGAGAGGCCTGGACCTCGCTCTCCGGGATACAGAACCCGCGACGCAGAGTCGTGAACCTTCGCGACGTACGCCGCAGGTAGTCAAACTTGTGCGACCACAGCAACCAGGCCGCCGCCTCCTCGCCCCGCTGCTCACGCGTCCAAAACAGCGGCTCCTCGCCTAGCTGGTCCAGGTTGCGCAGGATGTGCCGCGAGCAGAATTGTGAACCCAGCCACTGGCCGGCCACCGGGTTCAGGAGCGGCACCTCCTCGACATCACCACGTGAGACCGACCGACTCTCCTGATCGGTGACATACGCCTGACTTCGCTCAAGGTGGCCGTCATCAGCAAGCAACGACGAATCGGCATTGGTCGTCGCCCAGATGACGCCGAGGGTCAGATCGTCGACGACGTTCGCAGCAGACACTGCCTGCGGACCAATACCTCGCCCGGCTCGGTCCATGAATCGACGGCCATCGGCGACGTAACTACGTCGATCACGATCGACAGCCACCACCAGGGATCGTCGGTCGGGCCGAACCAGTCCCGCCAACATCTCCTCGCTAGGTTCGACCAAGAAGAGTTCGCTGCCTTGCCGGTTCGCGGTGGTGTAGTGCGCAGAGAGGTCGGCGCCGAAGTACGACCGTCCACCCGGCACCCTTACGCACTCGACCGGCCCCGACGCGCTCCTCGTCCCGGCGAGCGCCAGCAGGTCGACGGACGCGGGCGCTGATGGCCGCGGCCCCGACCGGGGATTCTGGAATCCGAGCTCCTCGGGCGTCCGCACTCCGAGAACCTCGCAGAATGCGCTCCGCAGGGGCTCCCGAGGCCATTGGTACCACCCGCGCTCGTAATCCGAGATCACCTTCGACGAGATCTCCGCGACCTGGCCGGTAGCACGGTAGATCGATGCGTTGAGCTTTTCGGCCAGGACCTCCTGCGACAGCGGCCCGCGAGCGTTGCGGAGCACCTTGTTGGGTTTCCGCCCACGGTCACCCACGATCAGCACCCGTTGGAGTCGGCAGCTCGTAGCCATCTCGTCGTACGACGTCTCGGCGGTCGACCCCGATGTACGCCGAAGCCAGCGGGCGATCGCCGGCCCGATCCGTCAGCCTGATACGCACGCTGGGCACGAAGCCGCGGGGAGCTGCCCGCCGTCGCCCAACGACGATCAGTCGGCCACCGCGGAGGCGGCCGGTCTGCTCGTGGATCCACCTCTCGGCGATGCTGCGCACGGTCGGCTTCGGTGCCCGGCTGAACACACCCAAGCCGGATGCCACGGTCACCCACTCGCCGCCTCTACCGCGCGTGGCAATCTCGAACGCGTACATCTTCGTGCCTCGCATGTCACCCTCCTCGGGCTCGTGCAGGCAGGATGCATCAGAACCGCCGGACAGCGACACGGCACCGGCCGACATCTCCGGGATGTCTCGGTTGGCCTCAAAATGTCCCGAAATGTCTTAGGTTAGGTCTCGTGCCTAACGAACGACTGCGAGCAGCGATGGTGGAGCAAGGCCTCACCCATCATGCCCTCGCGGAGGAGCTTGGTGTCAACGTCAAGACCATTGAACGGTGGGTCGTTGGCGACTATCTCCCATTCGCGCGGAACAGGCACGCCGTGGCGGCTCGTCTCGGTCGCGACGAGTCCTATCTGTGGCCCGACGCGCTCCCCCGCGACAAGGCGGCCGCGATCTCCGAGAGCGAGATCGTCAAGGTCTACCCACGACGATCCGACGTACCCGCCGACGAATGGCGCCATCTCTTCCAATCAGGCACCGAAGAGATCGGGATCCTCGTCTACGCCGGCCTCTTCCTGGCCGAGGACGCCGGCCTCCAGCGCATCCTCCGGAAGCAGGCCAAGGCCGGCGCCCGCGTCCGGATCCTGATCGGCGATCCCGATGACGCGAGCGTTGCAAGCCGGGGCCGGGAAGAAGGCATCGGCGATGCGGTGGCCGCCAAGATTCGTAACGCAGTCGCCCTGTACGGCGATCTTTCGCGCACCGCCGGCGTCGAGTTCAGGATCCACAGGACCGTCTTGTACAACTCGATCTACCGCGCTGACGACCGTCTGTTCGTCAACACCCACGTGTACGGCCTTCCAGCCGCTCAGGCCCCGGTGTGGCACCTACGGAAGATTCCGGGCGGCGAACTCGCAGGGCACTACCTCGAGAGCTTCGAACGGGTTTGGACCGATGCGACGCCGATGACGGAGGACTAATGCCGAAACGCATCGACTACTACGACGACCCGAACGCGCCCACGGTCAACAGCATGGTCCCGTCAGTCAACGTGGTGATCGAGAACGACGAAGGTGACATCCTGCTCATCGAGCGCTCAGACAACGGTAACTGGGCCCTCCCGGGCGGAGGCATCGACCTAGGCGAGTCGATGTCGCAGGCCGGCGTCCGCGAAACCAAGGAAGAGACCGGCGTCGACTGCGAGATCGTCGACGTGATCGGCATCTACACCGACCCGAAACACGTCATCCTCTACACCAGCAACGGCGAGGCCCGCCAAGAGTTCTCGATCCTACTTCGTGCACGCGCCACCGGCGGAGACCTGACCACGAGCAGCGAGAGCACCCAGGTCCACTGGGTTCCGCGATCCAAGCTCGCGGACCTTCAGATGGACCGCTCGATGCGCCGCCGAATCGAGCACTACCTCACACCCGGCGAGACCATCTACTTCGACTAGCGATGCAACCGCCTTTGCACGTTGAGGGCTGCTCTCCGCAGCGAGGGCGCGGAGCGAACCACCGACCTGTGCACGACGTGTTCGCTCGAGTACCTCATCAGGATCTCGCTCAGCCGTTCCTCGACGCTGACCTGGCAACCATCCGGATCCGTCGTCAGATCGCAGTACGTCAACGCCTCGAGCAGCTCGGCATCCGGCAACCGAAACTCATCGGCCAGCTCAGAGATGCCACGCTCATCGGCCTCAACAAGAGCGCCGCTGTGATGCGCAACCAGGCGGCACACCATGTCGTCGGCCACCACCACATCTCGCAGGTACCGCGCACCATCCAGCGGATGAAAACCAGTCGACCGCAGCACTGGTGAGTATCCAATGTCGTGAAGCCATGCAGCCACCTCGACCACTCGGGCTCGCTCCCCCAGGGTGTCTCGCAGCCCCTCAGCCCGAGCTCCGACTCCTTGTGTGTGCGCCCAGCGCCGCGGCAGATACTCCCGGAGCAATCGCCCGGCCAAGGCCGTCGCTTCCTCGACATCGATCATCATTCGACAGTACGACGTACCGGCCGGACATCAGAACCACATCTGCCGAAATCTCCGGGCAGCCAGTTGTCGGGAGATGTCCGACGATCAGCCGCTCGCACTCACGTTTTCCCGAGAAGCCGACCAGATCATCTCGAAGCTGTTCACGTAGGTGCCGAACATCTCTCCATGTTCGGAGCGGCGGTAGTGATAGACCGGCGACTCCGAGTCCGACACGCCATATGCACGCTGGTTGACGAGCAACTGGTCATCCGAGATGTAGATCGAGTTGTACATGCCTGCGTCGTCGTGCAACCTCAACTCGACGATCCCAGCCTGCATCAAGGGATGCAGACGCCTCAAGGAGCTTGAGGATCCCGGTTGCTCCGACGCAAGCACGACCCGCACTCGGGCACCGCCTTCACTCTTGGCCGCAAGGAGCTGGACGACCTCGGCGTCCTGGAGCAGCAGATCCGAAGCGCTGGCAAGCAAAGCGATGTCCGTTCTACCCGCAGCGAAGAATGCCAGCCAGTCCGATCGAGTGATACCGGAGCGCCTCGGGTACACCGCAGCCAGATCCGACGGCTTGCCGGCGCCGGGCAGCGTTGCATCGAGCCGCGGCCACAGCACTTCAGCCTCGACACCCAACGCAGCAGCCAGCGCGATACGACTACCCGGGTGAGGCACCTGACCTCGCATCCAGTTCCGAACCGTCTTCGGATCGACGGAGAGTTCGACCGACAGGTCCACCTCGGTGAAGCCTGCGTCGTACATCGCGCGCCGGAGCACCTCGTTCACTCGAATCGAACCCTTACTCATGGGTAGATGTCGGTAAATGTCTGATAGGACAGTAGCACGAAATGTCCGTAAATGTCTGAGGACAGGGTTCTGCTGTCCGGCCTGTCGCCGACAGGCTTGGGACACGCTCGGCAGTGCCGTCGAGCGACCAACCAAGCCGATGGAGGGGTGCCGAAGATGCACGAGGCAACTGCATCGGAGCAGCAGCGGGTTCGCGTCTGGTTCGGAGAGTTCGCCATCGTCGATCGGTCGACGACATCCGCGGACGCTCAGGCGTTCGCGACGGCCATGAGGCGTCGCTTCGCGAGCCTGCCGGTCACCATCGATGCAGCCAACGACGAACGGAACAGACTGTGAACATCGCATTCCATGTGCTGCTGGCCATCGCGACCGCCAGCACAGCCGTCATGCTCGTCGATGTCATCTACGATCTCGGCCGAGGCCGTAGATGATGCGGCGCGGCGAGCTCTACCAGTTCCGCGATCCCTCAGGCGCAGGTGGAACAGGCGTGGTCGCCCTGCTCGTCGAGTTTCCACCGAACCATGATGGCCGGCAGTGGGTCGCTGTCAGCTGGCTTGGGCCGCACCCCTGGATCGCCTTCTGGCCGAGCATCGGCGATCTGCTCGAAGTGCATGCGCATCTCGGTGCTGCAGACATCCGCTGGCTGGATCCCGACCCCTTCGACCCGGACGAGATCCCCGTCGCCGACCCCACTCGCTTGCAGCGAACCTGATCCGGCGTGGCTGACGTGTCGAGAAGCGGTCTCCGCGTCGGTCACGCCTTCCAACTCCACCACGCGCCTCACCGTGCGGTGGAGATCACGGGGAACCAGGGTTCCTGCCGCCGTCTCCCCTGTCGGTGGCAGGAACCCTTGCCCCAAAGTTGAATCGCTCAGCCCGATCGGACCAACGTGACAGCACGAAACCTCACCAGCAGGCGTCTGCGCTTCCAGATCCGCCACGTCCTCCGCTGGCCTTGGGAGCGCGGCTACGCGAGCGGCTGGGACGACGGGTTAGGAGAAGCATTGCGGCGCCTCGACGACCTACTCGAGTCGCAGAATGGGCCAGCGATCGACAGAGATCGCTTGTACCTATTAGCAATGCAGTTCCGCAGAGAAGCTACTCCCAGCTCTCCTTGGGATCATGGTCGCTCAGACCCGCGAACCAGGCGATGACTTCGCTCGCGCGGTAACGAACGTGGCGACCCACGCGCCTGCCCGGTGGGCCGTAGCCATACGTTCGCCAGCGGTACAAGGTGCGCTTCGGAACCTTCAGGTAAGCCGCGACCTGATCGATGTCCCACAGCGGATCGGCGTCAGACATCGTCATCGCGCAGCTCCGTCCTGGGACTTCGATTCATCAGGCGGGTGCGCTCGGCCTTGACCACCCGCCGTACCTCCCTCTGCGAGACCCCAAGGATCTCCGCAGCAGCTTCGGCCGATCCGCAGGCCTTCGTCAGTCGGGCGATCTCTGACTGGCACAGCAACTCAGTCGCGGCGATGCGCTCATCATGGCGTTCCATCGCTTGAGCTTTCGCTTCGCTGGCCCGTACGACGTTGCCCTGCGCCGCAACCGCGCTGGCGGTCGCGGCCTCGATCCTCGCCTGCCGTTCTCGAGCACGCCGCAGAGCAGCGGCTCTCTCGCTGGCGCCCACCGTCACAACACCGGGCCGTCATGGTCGGATGGCAGGAAGGGCGGCTCAGCTGGGCCCGATCGTGCCGGCTGCATGTGGTCACGCAGGTACCTGTGCACTTGGACGCTGACCTGTCTGGTCGCCGGGACGAGCTGTTCGGAGATTGTCCCGACCAGATCTTCCGGTGCATGCGGTGCGACCCGCATCGCCCAGCTCGCGATGTAGTGAAGCAACGAATCATCAGGCCTGATCCCGTGATCAGCCAGCATGGCGTATGCGAAGAGCTCAGCCTCAATCTCGCGGATACCGCGATCCTGTAATGAGAGATTCGTGTGGAGGTACACGTGCCCAACCTCGTGAGCTAATCGGGCAAGCGCATCTGCCGGATTGAGACGATCGGAGATCACAACCTTCTTCGTGCCGTAGTCACAGTAGGCAGACGCGGTAGCCTCCATCGATCGCACGACAACGCGGAATCCTTTGAGCTGTGCCTGATGCCTCAACGCAACCCACAGGCGGCGCGTCTTTTCCGACTCCTTGCTCATGGCAACCTCCCTTGATCTTGGACGTCCAGAAGCTCTGGCAGCTCGAAATCCGGCGCTGGTTTACGCAGAGGCTGACCGTGGCTAGGGCGGCGCTCCAGTGATGTGCCCGCCAGCCGACGAGCAACGTCGGAAGCGACCGACAGATGATCGGCACTCCATGCCAGGCACGCCGTCAATGCGGCGAAGAACTCCGGGCGAGTGGTTCGCAGCCACCGCCCTTGAAGCAGCTTGGTGTTGTTCGGTTTGTTCAAGTACCTCGGATCCTGCTTACTGACGTCTTGTCGTGGAACGAACAAGCGCCCCTGGCTCACCAAGACTGCAGCCGCGCGCTGCTGCCGCCGTGCTACCTGCTCCGCAGACCAAACGATCTCGTCGACGACCTCCAGGACCCGCACAGCAGTCGCGTGATCCGGCACCAGCACATCAGGTTCGAGTAGCCGGCCTTCCGGACGCACGAACTGATCCAAGGCAGCTCTCAGATCCAGGAACATCACCTCGCTCGGCGTACCGGTGTGCCCGTCCAGATCGGAGAGTCGTCGTCTCCAGGACTCCGCGGTGCGCAGGGCTCCTGCCTCGGCTGATCGCACGGCCTGCTTGAGTACGCCGAGCTCCAGGCGTCGTACGGCGCTCAGCTCAGCCTGAGAGGATGCGAGCAGGTGGCATGCCAAATGCCAGACGTATCCGCAGACGCATCGGATCTGCGCTGTTGTAGATCGCAGATCGCGGGTTAGCAGTGATTCCACAGCGATGTCGTCGTCGGCGCGTTCCCAGCGCGAGGCGCGCCGTGGCAACATCGAGAGCTCGTCGTCGGAGCTGACAGGTCCGCCAGCTGAGAGCAACCCGAGCTCCCCCAGTCCGCTGCTGGGCTCGCCGTGTCTGGCGAGTTTCTCGAGCTCTCCACTGGCCAGTTCCGCCAAACGCCGCTCGGGTGTCCGACTTCGGGTATGGCCGATGACACAGTCAGCGCCGGTCAGAGCGATGGCCGCGACTTCTGCTCGCGCAGCCCGAAGGCGCCAAGGATCATCAAGGAGGCTGGCGTTCGATGCGTCCTGGAGTGCCAGAAGATCGCTGCCAGCGCCGATCGCTTGAGCTAAGCGCCCCAGCGGGCGATCAGACTGTACGGCGGGCTCGTCGTACAGGTCAGCCGCGCGGAATCGATGCCGCAGCCAGCGGAGATGGACCGCAGACGCCGCGACCACGGCCCTCCAGTCGTCTACGGCCTCAGACCGATTCTTGTATCGACTCTGTGCCGCTTCGACCGCGGACCGGCGAGCGGCGCGCAAGAGGTCCTCATACGTCGTGCGCATCGCGCACCATCCGGATGTCCGTGGCCGCAGTACGAAGTGCATCGCCAAGCGCCAGCCGCCAACTGACTTCCTCGAGGGAGACCTCCAGCACGTCTGCGAGTCCGGCCGCCTCCTCGATGAGCGCGACGGGATCCGCCTCAAGGTCGCCCTCGTAGATTCCGTACGGCGCGATTCCGAGCAGAGCGCATAGCCGGTAGCGACCGAACGCTGTCATCGCCCACCGGCCATCCAGTGTGGTCGACTCCATCGCCTCGACGATCGCCTCGGCGCGCGTGACCAGGTCAACGAGACGTCGTCGTACCGGATCATCGTGTGTGTTCATCTGCGTCCTTCCGTTGGAGTCCTGAGTGCCGCCTTCAGGACTGGCCGATGGGTTCACCGCCACTCAACGGATGCCGAGGACAACTTTTTGCCCTTCGCGGCAAGGGCAAGCACCGTCACACATCTGGCACGCAAGGAGCAGGCCTTGCCTGCACGGCAGGAATCAGAGGTACGGCGCTTGCGCCGTTGAGTGGTTATGACGCGAACCCGACAACGTCCTGCAGGCCGTTCACAGGGCGGCTCCGGATGCTGACGATCCATCGACTGACAGCTGGAGACGGCTACAAATACCTCTTGCAGCACATCGCGTCCGGCGACCTCGACCGCAGGATGGCAACCCCTCTGACGGCCTACTACACGTCCACCGGATACCCACCTGGCCGGTGGATCGGAAGCGGCTTACCCGGCCTCGGCGACGGCCTGCTCCTGCCCGGAACCGAGGTGACAGAAGACTCGATGGCAGCTCTGTTCGGCCGCGGCGAGGACCCGCTCAACGGTCGAATTCTCGGGCGCCCGTATCCGACATATCCGTCCCCGTCCGAGCGGATTCGAGCTGAGATCCGCCGCCTCTCACCAAGCCTGGATGACGTGCAGCGACAAGCCGCTATTGCGCAGATCCGCAAGACCGAGATGCGTAAGAAGACGAAACATGCCGTGGCCGGCTTCGACTTCACGTTCTCCCCCGTCAAGTCGGTATCAGCCCTCTGGGCGACGACCGATGTCGGCGTCCAGGAGCAGATCGTCGCCGCCCATCACGAGGCCGTCCACGACGTAGTCACCTTGATCGAACAGCACGCAGCCTTCACCCGGTCCGGCGAACACGGCATCGCGCAACTCGACATCCGCGGCGTCATCGCGGCAACGTTCGACCACTGGGACACGCGGAGTGGCGACCCACAACTTCACACACATGTGGTCGTCGCCAACCGCGTTCAGGGCCGCGAGGACGGCGTCTGGCGGACGCTCGACAGCCGCGTACTCCATCGCGCGACTGTAGCGATGTCCGAGATCCACAACGTCCTCCTGGCCGACAATCTGACCCGCCGACTCGGCGTCGGATGGGAGCTGCGCGAGCGCGGATCCAGTCGGAATCCAGCCTTCGAGATCGACGTGATCCCAGACGAACTGATCAACGAGTTCTCAGCCAGAACGGAGCAAATCGAGGCCAACCTCGCCACCCTGCTCGAACAACGGAGCGACCGGTCCCACCCGCCCAGCCGCCGCGAGATGTACGTCCTCAGACAGCAGGCAACACTCCTGAACCGGCCACCGAAGCACCAGGCGCGACCGCTCGCAGCCATGATGGCCGAGTGGAAGAACCGCGCGCATCGAGCCGTCGGTGCCGACGTCCTGGCCACGATTCAGCAGTCTCTCGAACACCAAGGTGAGCGACCACTCGCCGCCGCAGATCTCAGCCCGGAGACGATCGACGCGTACGGCGCGGCCACCGTTCTGACCCTCCAGAACAAGCGCGCCACATGGACCCGCTGGAACCTGATGGCCGAGGCAGCCCGCCAAACCCGGCTACTTCGGTTGATCTCGTCGACTGATCGCTTCGACGTACTCCAGGCAATTGTCGAGCGCGCCGAACAGCACTCCATCAGTCTCACCGCACCAGAGCTGGTCGCCGTCCCGATAGCTCGCGCCAGCGGCGAGAGCGTCTTCACCATCCACAATGGCCAGATCTACACCTCACCCGTCATCCTCGGCGCCGAGGCCGTGCTCCTCGATCTGGCACGTGACGCAGCCGGCCCGAAGATCAGCTATCGACTCGTCCAGGCAGACAACCTGAGCGCCGATAAGGTCCGGGCACTTCACCGCATCGCCACCAGCGGACAGAAGGTCGAAGCTCTCCGCGGACCAGCCGGAACCGGCAAGACAAGCCTCCTGTCCGCCCTGAGCTCCACATGGCAGAGAGCCCACGGCGAAGGCTCGATCATCGCCCTAGCTCCGTCATCAGCCGCCTCCACCATCCTCTCGGACGCCATCGGAGCTCCAACCGAGAACATCGCCAAATGGATCTACGAATCCGCCGGCCTCGGCGCTGAGATCCGCCGACAACGCATCCAAGAAACCGAGCACGCCGCCCACCTCGCCCACCGCAGTCGGCGCCGACTCCGCCACCATTCCCTCATCACGCAGCTGGCCGGCCTCCGCGCCGAAGACGACCGATGGACCTTCCACAAGAACCAACTCGTCATCATCGACGAAGCCTCCATGGCCGGCACCATGGAACTCGCCACCCTCGCCCGCGCAACCGATGCGGCTGGAGCAAAACTCCTTCTCATCGGCGACGACGCCCAACTCGGAGCGGCCGACACCGGCGGCGCCTTCCGCCTCGTCGCCAACGACACCGACGCCGCTGAACTCAGCGATGTCTGGCGTTTCACCAACCCTTGGGAACGCGATGCCAGTCTCGCCCTCCGCGCCGGCCACTTCGATGTCATCGACGCGTATGACGAGCACGATCGCCTGGCAGCCGGCCCCGCAGACGAAATGGAAGACGCCGCTTACCAAGCCTGGCGAGCCGACATCCATACCGGCAAAATCAGCCTCCTCATCGCCGCCGACAACGCCACCGTCGCCCGCCTCAACGCCCGAGCCCGCCTGGACCGCATCACCACCGGCGAAGTCGAACCCGACGGTGTCGAACTCCACGACGGCACCGCCGTAGGCCTCGGCGACCACATCGTCACCCGCCTCAACAACCGCCGCCTCCGCTACGGCCAAACCGGCTTCGTCCAAAACGGCGACCACTGGACCGTCATCCACCGCTGGCCCGACGGCTCCCTCACCGTCCAAAACCACAACAACGACACCGTCACCCTCCCCACCACCTACGTCCAAGAATCCGTAGAACTCGCCTACGCCACCACAGCCCACCGAGCCCAAGGCGCCACAGTCGACACCGCCCACCTAGTAGTCACCGACCACCTCACCCGAGCCCTCCTCTACGTAGGCCTAACCCGCGGCCGCCACTCCAACCACGCCTACATCACCACCCACCAACCCACCCCAGACCTCCACGAACCCCAGCTCGAGCAAACGATGCAGGACGTCCTGGAAGCCGTCCTCGACAACCCCGGCGTAGAACTCTCCGCCCACGAAGTCATGCGTCAAGAGCTAGACAACGCCACCCGCCTCGACCGCCTAGTCCCCATCCACGAACACCTCTGCCAACTAGACGCCCGCACCCGCTACGCGGGTGCCATCGCCACCAGCGGATTGGACTCTGCCGACCAGGCCGCACTTCAGGCATCTGCGGCGTATGGCGCCTTGACCGCGGCGCTGCGACGTGCCGAGAGCGTCGGTTTCAACGTCGCAGACTTCCTTCGCATGGCCGTCAACCAGGCGCCCCTGACGGATGCGCATGACCTGGCCGCAGTCCTCCACACCAGGGCGCTGCGCCTACTCCACAGATCCGCTCGCCAGACAGGTCGCCAGCCGATCCTGATCGCCGGGATGGTCAGTCCGGCTCGTCAGACCAGCGACCCCCTGTTGGTTGCACCGCTCCGCGAGATCGAGAACCAAATCGTGCAACGCGTTGATTGGCTGACAGAGCAGGCGATTCACGAGGCGCCTCCCTGGTACCAAGCCTTCGACCGTTTCGTCTCTGACCAATCCGCCTCACAGCGCACCGAATGGCTTCGCCAGATCGTGGCCTATCGCGAGCGGTACGGCATCCACACTGCCGACCCACTTGGTGAACCTCCGCAGCCAACCGCTGCCGCCCAGTACGCCGCCTACAGCCGCCTCACCACCGCACTCCACCTCGCTCCCCCCGAGTCCGGCCAGGGGTTCGCGATCCAGCACCATGACGGCGCCGGAGTCGATGACCCTGCTGCGAGTCCGCCGCTCACGCGGGGCTGAGGCGGGAGGTTGCACCCCAGTTCTTGCCTGGCTGGAGCGTGCCGGATGGATTTCCAGCGCCTGGGAGAACATCGATCCTCATGACGCTGGCCGTCCTCGACGCCGGTATTACCAACTGACGCCAGGGGCGAGCAGGCCGCCCGTGCGGAGCCCGGCCAGTTCGCGACAATGCCGGCGCCACCAACGACCCCTTCAGCTCCCGGGCTACCTCCTCGTCCTGCCTGGGGCGGGCATGAATATTGTTCTTTGGATCCTCGGCGCTGTGGGCGCAGGCCCCACAGCGAAACCCTTCCGCTCTGGAACCGCTACGCCCAGCCCGGCGGGAATCGCCGCTTCCTGGCGTTCAGACCAGCGAGCGTGCCATCTTGCACCGAAACATCGCCGATCACGATCAGCTCATCAAGCTGAGTCTCGGCGAAAGGCAGCAGGCTCGGGATGTTCCGGCAATCTTCCAGCGCCAGGCTCCGCAGTTGCGAGAAAGCGGGGTCTGGGCTTGTTCCCAGATCTGTAGGGACGACATTGTCCAGCCAGAGTTCGCGGAGTCCGGCGACCTGTCGCAGGCCTTCAATAGTGCCGCGACGGATCCCGCTAGCAATCCATAGGTCGCGCACCCGGACTGACGGCAGACATGTATGCCCCACGCCGGTCAGCCTCAACTTCTCCAGACTCATCCCCGCGACCGGCACCTCCTTAGGAGGGGAGTCCAGCACGACCTTGGTTAGCCGAGGGCCTGCCAGCAGTGCCCGGACTCGCTCCGACCATCCAAGACCCACTTCCTCGAGTCCAGGTATCGGAGCCTCCACCCCTTTGCGAATCTTTCCGGTATTCAACGTCACGTTGCGGAGAGCTGGCAAACGCTCCAGGACAGAGACATCTCGGATTTGGCCGTTGGTGACGATGAGGTGCGTGAGGGTGCCTTGAGCTGGTTCGAGGAAGTCAAGAGAGTCTTCAGCATGGCCGCTATCGAATTCGTCAACCTGTATCGCCCGGACGCCGACTGGGATCTCGGGCCGATACGTGACACGGTACCTGACGCCATCGATCTTTCTATATTCCGGTACGAAAGTGCCGAACATTCGTCGCATGACAATCCCTAGAAACTCTTGCGGAAACACCCACGGTGCACAGGCCGAGCAATAGCATGGCGCTAGCCTCAAGGCAGCCGGTGACGGGATGTTTACCCTTTGACCAGCGCTATCGCACCGAGGGAGAACCAAACCAAGATGACGACGATTTCAACAACTGTCGGCCGCCGCAAAGACCTGCTCGGCTCCTCGCTAGTTGGCGTCGGTGTTTCAGGTATGGCGGCAGTCGCCAATGCTGTGGACGAGTCGGAGGCATCCCGGACTGCCATGGCCAGAGATTTTTCCAAGCCGATGCAGATGTAGGATTTGCCGGCTGCAATGACTCGCAGGTAGGTCTTCGACTCGTCCACGGCCGTGATGGTTTCTTTCGGGATGCTCGTTGTCAGCAATGGATTCTTGATGACCACCTCTTCATCCGACACTTCCACGCATGGGTACCAGAGCAGCGCCAGAACCAGACCAGAAACAACTGCCAGCACCCACGAGAAGACTGCGGCATCTTGAGACGTAATGCGATCCGCAGGCGGCACATCAAGCGGCACACCGCGAAGCATTAACGGATCACTCAGGAGCCAGCCGACCGCGAAGATGCCGATCAGCCCGGCACCCCAAAAACGGTTGGTCTTGTTACGAAAGACGGTCGGCTCCGCTCCGGAGGTGTTCATGGTGAGGTTCATCAACCTTTAATCGATGTACTGGGCGCGGCTGCGCCGCGGCTTCTTCTTCCAATTGACTGCCTGTGCGGCGCTCATGTAGCCACCGGTCATTGCCTGGTGCACGTAGTACATTCCCCGGCGTGGTGTGGTCGGCCTGCCGTTGAACCCTCGTACCCTCCGCAGCCAGCGCGATCGCCACTTCCCGATCCGCATGTGCTTGGCGTACCGGACGCCTCGCTCGCCGTACATCTTACCGATGCCCTTGCCTACGACGCCGCCTCCCAGGGCCCACAGCGAGCCGACGCCCCATGCCTTCAGGAACCTCCTGCTTTTGAAGGTGCCGGTTTTCGCGCGGGCGGAGAGACCGGCTGCGACAACTCCGGCGGCCAGGCAGGCGCCGGCCGAGACGACGATGCAGGCGCCGAACGCAGCGACGGTGGCGACCCTGGCGACGTTCTTCCAGTTGAGCCACTTGGGCCTCTTCCACTGGCCGTCGAGGTCGGAGCTGTTGATCGGGTCGGCCGGGTAGATGTAGGCGTTGGCGTTGCCGCCCGCGACCGGATCCAGCGAGGTGAAGAGCCCGGTCGCTGCGTTGTAGAGGCGAACCCCCATCAGGACCAGGCCTGCGCCTGAGGTTGCTCGCTGCTTGGCGCCTACCCATCCGTAGTTGACAGTGCCGGTGTGGTTGGCATTGGCTGCGGCCGCGTTGCCGTACTCGTCATAGCCGTTCCAGCCGCCGATCGAGGTTGCCGCTGTGCCTGCGGCGGGCAACTCGACAGAGGTGACCACGTCGCCGTGAGGATTGGCGATCGTGAGGTCGGCGGCGCCCGTCTGGTCCACGGTGAGGTTGAGGTCGTCACCGATGAGTTCAGCGTAGCGGGTGGTGACGCTGCCCTGGGTTACCCAGGTGGGGTTGTCGGAGCTGTCTGCATAGTGACGGACTGTCTGCTTGGTGCCGGTTGCGTCAGTGACTGATTCTGTGGAGCGTCGGTCAGCCGCATCCAAGGTGAACGACGTCGTGGTACCGCCCTGGCTGATGGACTCTGGCAGGTCATTGTCGTAGTAGGACAGGGTTATGTCGCCGTCGGTCGGATGTGGAGCATCCGCGGCTGGCAGATTCGTGGTGCGGCCCAGGGCGTCGTAGCTGTAGGTTCCGATGCCGTTGGCACCGGTGGTTGGGCGGTCTGCGGTATCGAAGGCATGAGTGACTGTCGTGGCGCCTGTCGTGGTGCAGGCGCCGTCAGTTGCAGCTGGGGCGGTGGCCTTTGTGAGGCGATTGTCGTTGCGGTCGAAGCCGTAGCTGCGGGTGATGCAAGACGGTATTTCGGACGGGTCTGTGACGTCGATGCCGGTGGCCGCGGCAGTGCGGTCGCGGACCTGGGTCAGGCGGCCGGCGTTGTCGTAGGTGTAGGCACGGTCGTAGGGGATGGCATCGCCCGGGGCATCGCCGGCTGGGCCGGTGAACGCAGCGCCGTCGGGGGTCCACTCGCGGACGACACGGCCATCGACATCGTTTTCGATTGACCAGGACAGCCAGGGGCCGTTCGGGTCAACGGTGGTCGAACCGTCCGCGTTCAGCGAGGTGACCTGCCCGGTGTAGCGTCGGCCGCCCGCTTCGCCTGCGTTGTCGATGTCGTTGTACTGCGTGATGCCGCCCGGCAGCTTCTGGATCGTCTGGGCACCGTCGGCGTCGTAAGCGCCCACCGATGTCCAAGTGGATCCGGCCGTCGTGACCTCGACCTTGGTCGGCAGGCCGCGGTGCTCAGAGTTGCCGACGGCATCAGTGCCGTCGTAGGTGTAAGTGGTGGAGCCGTTGGCGTCGGTAACCGTCTTGGTTCGGCCTGCTGCGTCGTAAACCGTAGTGGAGGCAGTTTCGCCGGATGGCTGGTATGTGGTCTGCCGGCCCCAGGTGTCATAGCCAGTCGTGACGGTGCCGACGGTTTCACCGCTCGAGTTCTTCGCGGTCGTCAGGATCGCCTGCCCAGTGGCTGTGTCGTAGGTCGGGATCTTTTCCGTGATCGCCTTCGACCCAGTCAGGCCGTCGACGGTCGTCTTGGTGGAGGCGGTGCGGCCGTCGAGGAGGAACGACGTGGTGCTGGTGCGTGTTACCGGCCCTGAGGTTTCGGTGACGGTCTTCGGCGCGAGCAGGTAGGTAAACGCACTCGTCGTGGTGGAGGGCAGGGTCGGCGTCGATCCTGCGGCAGAGTTCGGCTGGGCAGCCGGATACGTCTTGCAGACCAGCCCGGCCCATTGTGGCTTTCCTCCACACTCGGCGAACTGACTGTTGGCGACCGTGGTGTAGTAGACGGTTTTCGTCGTACCGGCATCAGAACCATTTGAGGCCGGTTGCCGGGTCTCGACGACACGACCCTCCGCGTCGTACCGCGTGGTCTTGGCAATGTCGCCGGCACTGTTGATGCCGTCGAGATCTAGATCAGCGATGGTCTTGCTCGGCCGGCTCTGTGCCCAGCCGTCGGTATCGCCAGCGATGGGCGCTGCGTAGTCAGTAAGGGTTCGGCCTGTGATCTCGAGGTCGGTGCCCGTACCGGGGTCGTGGGCATAGGAGGTTTCGCTGGTGGCCAGCCGGTAGGGCAGCGATGTGTCGGGGTTGATGCCCGCGTTTGGCGCGTCCTGGTCGTAGGTGGTGCGGGAGTGCGGGCGGATCCAGGTGACAGTGCCGTCCTTCAGGGCGGCATAGCGCGCAGGGCCATAGGCGTCGGTAACCATGGAGCCTGCAGGTGTGATGGTGTCGCCGGCGGCGTTCTTGATGTCGGCGTTGTAGACCGTCAGCGAAGCCAGTTGATCGACCGACGCACCGGGCGGCATGGACCCGTCGATCACCGACCGCAGGGCGCGTTCGTCGAGTGCTCGGACGATGTTGCCCTCCTCGTTGTAGTCGGTCGAGGTGTACTGCCAGTCTCCGGCGCCGTACTGGGACGTGTTGACGGTGTAGTTGGCGGCGTCGGTGTATTGAAGGTCGGCGTACTGCCAGTCGTCAGTAGTTGGTGTGCCGGAGATTAGGCGGTCAGGCCCGAAGACCGCATAACCGTTGGCCGGGCTGCTTTTCTGGTTCCAGCGTGCGACCGAGGTTGCCGACAGGTCGGGGAGGCCCGGGCCGGACAACGGCACGTCGTAGACGAACTTCCCGAGAGTCGCAGTACCGCCCGTCGGGTCGCCGGCAGGGCGGTCACGCTTGACGGAGTCAAGCTTCTGGCGCTGGTCGACGGTGAGATAGTTCAGCTGGTACGCGATCTGGCCGGCGGGCTTCACCGAGATGAGATCGTTGCCTTCGTTGTAGCCGTACTCCGTGGACAGGTTCGACCGCGGGTCGGTGACCCTGATCAGGCGCCCCAGCGTGTCGTAGCTATAGGTAGAGACCTTGATGGAGTCCATCCCGGCGCCACCGGACTTGTCCGGATTGTAGATGTCCAGCCACGCCTCGCCGATCCGGACCATGGACGAACCGACGGTGTCGTAGGCAAGCCGGAGCGCCCGGCAACCAGGGTTCAGACCCGTCAGGGGCGCCGATGGGTTGAAGGCGCCACAGGTGACACCGGGCGGCGCGGGTGCGATCACCCGGGCCACCCGCCCGGTCCCGTCGTAGGAAAAGGTCGTCTTGCCAGCAATCCCTGGCTCGGCAATCCCGGCCGGGCGGAACTGGGCGTCGGCGTTGGCCGTCGGCGCGGCGGGGAGCGTCCAGGTCGTGATGGTGCCGTCGTCCTCGGTGTAGGACAGCAGTGTCGACGCACCCGAACCGGACACGGTCAGGCGTGACCCGTCGAGTTGCGTGTCCTCATCCACCGGAACCCAGTTGCCGGTCGCGAAAGCGGCCGTGGTGCGACGCTGGGCGTTGGGCGTCTCGAAGACCAGCGTCGTTCCGTCACCGTCCATCAAAACGAGAGTGCCGTCGGTCCTGGTGGAGTCGACCACCTGCATGCCGGCAGCGCCAGCGTCGGCGCCGTCGAACTGTGTGCTCCAGCCATCACCGAAGAGGTTCTCGAGCGGAGTTCGCGGCGTCTCGTACGTCATGTGTGACCGCGAGATCGACAGGTCACCGGTGTAGCCAGGGACCGAGATGTCGGTCGCCGACATGTTGAACTCACCTGTAGACAAGGCGACCTGGCCTGGTCCTGCCTCGGCCGTCGGATAGCCGTTGCCGAAGGCATGCGGTACACGCTGGATAGTGGTGTCGGGAGTTTGCGACCAGGTGCACTGTTCAGTTGAGCCGTACTTGAAGCAGACCTGGATGTCGAGCTTCACCGGGACCCGTTCGTTCAGCACAGTCGGCTGCACGCCAGCCGCGTCAGGGTCGGAGTCCAGGTTCGCGTCCGAGGTCGCTTTCTTCGTGTCCCACAGCGTGTTGACCGTGACACCACCCGTGCCGTTGTCGGTCACCGGCAGGTCGGTGGCGTCCTCATTCCAGCCCACCAGGTCGTCGGCACCGCCGTACCCGGAGATGCGCCACTTGACCCGCGCCGAGACGTTTGAGGCGGTCCCCTTGGGCGGGCCGGCAGCGGTGACCCGGATGTTGTCTGCGGTCGTGATGCGCGGATCGGCGGTCGGTGACGTGAGCGCCGTGCCGCCCCAGCCGAAAGCGTGGGTCTTGTTCGGCGTCGAGAACCGTCCGGCCGGGGTCTCGGCCTGGGTCACGATCGTGTGCAGACCCGCTTTGTCCTTCGGGAAGGTCACGTCCCACTTCGCGACCGTCGGGTCGCTAGATGGTGTGATCTTGATCTGGCCTTCCGCTCCCCCGGCGGGGTTAGCGGCCGGACGCTTGCCATCGATGATCACGCGCAAGTAGCCGGGGGCGTTGTAGCCGGTGCCGGTCGCGGTGATCGTGCACTTGACGTCGACGGTCGGTGCGGTGTCCTGCCAAGTGTTGTTGCCGTGCGGCGCAGGGCAGGAAATGGCAGGTTGTGCCGGGGTCTGCGCACCGGTCCGCAGCCGCTGGTTGTAGCTCACCCACGGACCATCGAGTCGGCCGTCGTTGGCCTTGGCCCGGATGTACAGCAGCGTGTTGTCGGGCAGGTCGGTCGCCGGTCGGCAGCCGGCCGTCGTACCCGAGGCGTACACCGACGACGTACAGGTGCCCTTAACGCTCAGCGTCGAGCCCGAGCCGGTGTAGAACTCGAAGATGTACTTGACCGTGTTTCCGTCCGGGTCCGTGGCCTTGGTACGTACCCATGGTCGCAGGGACGCAGAATAGAGCGATGAGCTGGTTTCGCCAGGAGCGGCGTATGCGACGGCTTCACTGGGCTCGACCGTCGCGGGAGCGTTCGGCTTGCGGTTCCAGGTGAACGACACGAACGGATCGGTCGACGACTCCATCGACCTGAAGCGCTTCCAGTAACTGGCATCCGACTCACTGGCTGCCTTCAGCGCGACACCGACTGTGCCAGCCTGGGTCGTGGCCCAGTATTGCGCCAAGCTCGTCATCGGAATCCCGACCCGGCCGGCCACACAGGAACCCGAGAAGCCCTTTGCGAATGACGCCGTACCCGACAGGGTCGACGAGATCGTCGGCTGATTCGCCCACGTCGTCGAACTCGAGGCGACCCCAGCGCCGTACAGGTTCACCGCGGTCGGCGTACAGGTCGTCGCGCCGTCCTGATACAGCGACAACGTCGCCGACACAATGTCCTTGCCCTGGAACGGCCCCGTGCCGAAGTTGAAGAACGTCCGCTCCTGATGCGTCCCGTTCTTCCCCACCCGCAGATCCGTCGTCGACGACAAATCCGTGCCCACACTCGTCTGCACGAACGTGTCGAACGACGGCGACGCTGTCCCCGCCACGTACGTCGGATCGACCGTCACCGGGAACACCCGCGCCGGGTCCATGAACCACGCCTGGTCCGGCGCGACCACCAGCGTCGCCTTACCCGGCGACACGTGCTCCACCGACACGCTCACGACGGTCTTCGTGGCCGGCTCACCCGTCACCGGGTTCTTCGCCGCGTCCCACATGTAGGCCACCGGGATCCGGCCCCGGACGACGTTGCCCGCGTCAACGAACTCGATCACACCCGACTTCGCCGTACGGGCGGTCAAACCCTTCGTCCGCAACGGGAGCCGCCACACCGGCGCCGACTCCGGCCGCGACTTCACGACGAAGTCAGCCTCGAACCCGCTACGCCGGGCATCCAACGCCAAGTCCACACCAGGCTGGACATCCGCGTACGTCGCCTTCGTCCCGCCGACCGACGGTTCCGGCAGACCGAACGGTGCCAGCCACTCCATCAACCCACCGTTAGCCGAAGCAGCCGACGCGAACACCCCACCGGTCCCCGTCGTCCGCTTCCCCAGCCGCAACCCCAACTGATGTCCCTTGGGCGCGACCGTCCCGTCCGTGCCCTTGGCCAGTTCCAGGTTGACCGACCGCCACTGCCCTGACGCGTTCTTGAATCGGACCGGCGCCATGTGCGCCTCGGTCGTCATCGTGCCGTCCGGATTCGCCCAGGTCGTCGCCGTCTCGGTGCGCATCGACTCGACCTCGACCTTCGCGCCCTGCGACCGCGCAGTCACCACCGCAGACACCAGGTCCGGTCGAGATGCCACCTTCGTAGCAGGCGGCACCGGATCGGCCACAGGCACGGCCTGGGCCGGCTGCTCGGCTTCCAAGCCAGTCACCAGTAGCGAAAGAGCCACGAATGCTGCGACAACCCGCGGGAAACGCTGAACTCGGGCACGCTGAGAACGATCCAGGACATACATGGGCAGACCCACCTCACGCCGGCCGAGAGGGACAGCACCCGCGGAGGGACATCCGAAGGGCGGCCAGCAACCCCACCATCGCGAAGCGACCGCGCCACGTTACAGAAATTGCATCAAGCTGCAATCGCCCCTCCGTAACGCCATACCTGTTGCCCTACACAGACACCCACCCGACAGCAACTGCTGTGAGGGCTCGGCTACCCACGGTGGACGGTCCTGGTGCAACCAAGCATTGACGTCCAGTCCCTCAGGCGCCGCATCGCCAACGTCAGGTCGCGGTGGAATGCGACGGGATCGGTTGGCGCAGCGTCGTCTTGGTAGCAAGACTCCCAGAGCGTGCGGAGCGCGGAGAGTTCCTCGACCACGGCACCGTGAGCAGCCCAGCATGGCGGGACGACCTTGTGGTCGAGGTCGTACCGACTCGTCACCCAGTCGACCCAGTCTTTGAGCCGATCCAGCTCTTCGGCCGTGCTGCTTTCGTCAAGATCACGCCAGCAGATGACGTACGGGTCTGTTGCTGGGAGCCCGAAGGCGCGGCCGAGTTCATCGTCTCGGCTCATGGCAGGTCGGTAGCTCGGGCGATGCTGAGGCGGATGGCGTCGGCGTCGGCGCGGGCGGTCCAAGGGGTCATGTTGAGGAGGATGGGTGGGGCTGTGCGAGCTAGGAGGATGCCTGTGCCGAAGGGGAGGGTGCGGATGATGTCGGG
>NZ_SMKA01000049.1 GCF_004348455.1 Kribbella albertanoniae | reverse complement strand
GGGTGTACTGCGGTCACCTGGTGGGGAGTTCGGACATCTGGTCGGGTGTCCGGGGTCCCCGGTTGGTGTACGGGGTTCGGCGGTTCGGCTGGTCATTGCGGGCGCTGGAGAGTTCTGCCCGTCGGTTTCGGGTGGTAAGACTCCCCAGCCTTGCCGGACAACCGCGTGCAGCACCCCGAGCCTCGAATCACCGCGGCGCGTCAGCAGACAGGCATCGCTGCTGCCGGCCGGCAACCACCTCCGGACGAGAGACCGGCCGCATCCGAGCGACGCGCCACCACCACCACCGCCGTACAAGAACCCACACAGCCAGCAACGAGCGCGGATATCCGCATGAACCCTCGAACCGCTCGACGAGCACACCCCTGAGCCGGCTCGCCACTGTGCTGCCAACCCAGGGACCAGCTCAGCGACTATCAGGTGTCGAGCGTGTGGAACGGGTGCCGTGGGTCTGCTGGACCGCGCGTCGTACCAGGCAGTGCGGTGACGGCGGTGGTTTCGTCGTACCAGAAGTACTCGTCGAACTGCTCGGGCAGAACGGCGCCGAAGTAGTGGCTCGCGAGTTCGCTCTGCGGGCGGTAGACCACGCCGATCGCGCGTTCCAGCCGTTCCTTTTCGAGTGCGAGTCGCAGTTGTGGGTCCACGTGGCCGCTGCGCAGTGGCAGCAGGAAGGCTCGCTGCTCGACTTGGTGGAACAGTTGCTCGTAGCTGCGCTGACGGCCTGGCTGGACCTTCATCACCTGGGGTTCCTGACCCCACGCAGCGGCGGCGAGGACCGTGCCGTGGTCGGTGCCGAATCCGAGGTGGTAGGACTGGCCGCCGTACTGCTCGCGGATCAGCTGCCCGAGGTTGATCTGCCCATCGCTGCTCAGCGCGGTGGCCCGGGCGTCGCCGAGGTGGGAGTTGTGCGCCCACACCACCGCCTTCGCGGCTGGGCCGTGGAATGCGATGAGCGCCTGCAGTGTGCTGAACATGTGCCGGTCCCGGATGTTCCACGACTCTGCGCCGCCGTAGTACATGGCCCGGTAGTACCGCTCCGCATCGCGGGTGATCACAGCGTTCTGCTCCGCGTCCAGGAAGGCTTCGCCTTGACCCGTCAGGTAGCGATCGCGGCCCTGGCAGAGCTCTCGCAGTACTGTCACCACGTCGTGTTCACACTCCGGATAGCCACGCTTCAGCGAGGCCAGCCCGTAGGCCGCGGGATCCGACTCGTACGGCGTCAGGCACCCGTACCGGCGTTTCGCGCTCTCGGCCAGTTCGGGATCAACGCCTTCGAGGTAGTCGACGACGCGCTGCATCGAGTCGTGCATGCTGTAGAGGTCGAGTCCATGGAAGCTGACTTGGTGGGCCGGCTGCTCCTGGTTGTGTGCGCGCAGCCAGTCCACGAAGTCGAGGACGTCGGCATTGCGCCACATCCACTGCGGGAACCGCTGGAAGGCGGAGCGGACCGGCTCACGCGTGTCCGCCGCACCGCGCACATAGGCGTCGATCCGCGCGGCATCCGGCCAATCCGCCTCCACGGCGACGAACTGGAACCCAGCCCGCTCGATCAGGTCCCGCGTAATCCGGTGCCGCATGCGATAGAACTCGCTGGTGCCGTGTGACGCCTCGCCGAGCAGTACCAGGCGGGCCGAACCGATCCGCTGCAGGAATCCGTCCAGGTCAACGCTTTCGAGGTCCTCGACGGGTTCACAGTTTGCTGCGATCGCGGCCGGGACGCCACGCACCGACCTCAGTCCGGTGGTGTCGTCGGCGATCTCCGTGCGCCCGGGAAGCAGCGGTACGAATCTGACCTGCTCGAGGGTTTCCTCCTCGAAGTCGTCGGCGCCGGTACGGCGGATCCGCACGAGCTCGTGGATTTCGTCCGGCGCTCCGACCGGTATGACGAGTCGGCCACCGATCGCCAGCTGGCCACCCAGTCGCTCCGGGACGGCTTCGGCCGCAGCGGTGACCACGATCGCGTCGTACGGCGCATGGTCGGGCCAGCCGAGGCGTCCGTCACCGTGTTTCACCTGGGTATTGTGGATGCCGTGCGACGTCAGCCGCTCTCGTGCTGTGGCGGCCAGCTGGGCGTGTCGCTCGATGGTGAACACCTCGCTCGCGACGTGAGACAGAACTGCTGCCGCGTAGCCCGAACCGGTACCGATCTCCAGCACCCGGTCGTGTGGCTCGAGTTCCAGCGCCTGCGTCATCAGCGCGACGATGTACGGCTGCGAGATCGTCTGTTCCGACTCGATCGGCAACGCGAGATCACGGTAGGCAAACTCGGCCAGATCGGGCGGAACGAAAGCCTCGCGCCGTACCTGTCTCATCGCCGCCAGGACACGAGCATCCGTCACACCGCGGCCCGCGATCGAGCGCACGAGCTGCACGCGCTCGGAACTCCGGTCGGTGACTACGGATCCCATGGTGCACCGCCGTTGTCAGGTGTCCGTGCGACTTCCGGCCTATTCGTGTCGGAGGACTTCAGCTGATCCCGGCGCTGTTGCAGTAGTGCGAGGATCTGGATCCGTTGGCCGTGGTTGCGTTCGTGCCCGATCAGCTGGTCCAGCTGCTGGGTGTCCAGCGCCCGGATCCGCTCTGCCAGCGAGCCGACCGGTAACCGGTCGAACTCGGGGAGTGGCAGCGCGGCCTTGTTCTGCACCATGGCTTGGCTCCCGTCTCGTCGTTCGGATCATGGGCGACCATCCAACTGCTGTCCGGTTTCCCAATCACCCGACGCCTATTCGTCGCGATGTGTAGTGGCGACCGCCGTAGGGCACTGTGCGATGACGAGGAGGGAAGGTGGACAGTCAGGACTGCGTGCTGCTCAAGTACGGCGAGCTGAGCCTCAAGGGCCGCAACCGCGGCCGGTTCGAGCGTGAACTGCTGCGCAACGTGCAGGTCGCTTTGGCCGGCGTGCCGGGAGCGGTCCAGATCGAGCGTCGCGATTCGGTGCTGGTGCTGCTACCCGGTACGGCGGCACGGCAGGAGCTGGTGGAGCGTGCTCGGCACCTGATGGGGATCAGCGTTGTGCAGCCGGCGGTTCGGGTTCGAAAGACACCCGGGGCCGCGGCGGATGCGGCGGTGGAGCTGCTGAAGGATCACGCCGGCCCGCAGCGGTTCGCCGTACGGGCCAGACGGCGGGACAAGGATTTCGCGCTGACCTCGGAACAGCTGGCCGCGGAGGTCGGCGAACGGGTAGGGAACGAGCTCGGTTGGCCGGTCGACCTGGACGATCCGCAAGTCGAGATCAGCGTAGAGGTCGATCGCCATGAGGTGTTCGTGTCGGTCGAGCGGCATCGCGGCCAAGGTGGGCTGCCGGTCGGCTGCAGCGGCCGCGGACTGGTACTGCTGTCCGGCGGTTTCGACTCACCGGTTGCCGCCTACCGCGCGATGCGCCGCGGACTGCGCTGCGAGTTCATTCACTTCACCGGCGCACCGCTGACCGGTCCGTCGTCGACGTACAAGGCCTACGCTCATGTTCGCCAACTCGACCGGTTCCAAGGCAGGTCCCGGCTCCATGTCGTACCGATCGGCGCCGCCCAGCAGGAGCTCGCCCGCGCCGGCGCCGGACGCCTGCAGACCATCGCGCACCGGCGCCTGATGATCCGCACCGCCGAGGCGCTGGCCCGCCGCCTAGGAGCCCAGGCACTGATCACCGGTGACAGCCTCGGCCAAGTGGCGAGCCAGACGCTCAGCAACCTCACGACCATCGATCAGGCCGCCACCCTTCCGCTGCTGCGGCCGCTCCTGACGTGGGACAAGCAGGAAATCATCGACGAGGCCCGCCGGATCGGCACCGCCGAGATCTCACCACTGCCCGACGAGGACTGCTGCAGCCTTCTCACCCCACCACACCCCGCAACCCACACGACCGACGCCGAACTCACCGAGCTCGAAGCCCGCATCGACCTCGGCACCCTGATTCCCGCCGTACTCGCGAAAGCCCGAACCTTCACGCCACCGCACGCCGCCTGAGGGGCCGAGGTGTATCACCGGGCATCCGGCGGTCTCCTACTGTCATGGAGAATCTGTTTCGCTTGATGCTCCTGCGGCCTGCGATCGAGCAGGCACCAGAGCAGTCGTCGATCGGGCTCGAACAGGAGTCCCCTTATCAAGATGCCTTGCGAGCTGCCGTAGTTTCCGGTGGCGGCCGGCCAGGGATCGAAGCCGCTTCGGCGGAGTTCGCAGCATCCGACGACTTCGTGTCCGGGGTGCTGGACACACCGCTGGGGGACAAGCTCGACGAACTTGCTGATCGTGTTGACGCACTCGAGGCGGCCGGGGAGGTGCCGTGGTCGGAGGTGGCCAACGCGGTCGAGGAGGTGTTCGGAAGTCCCGCGGCGGACGTGGTGGCAGGCGACGCCTATCAGGAGACGGTACGGCGGCTGCGTGACAGCCTGATCGCGATCAAGGTCCTGCAACAGCTGCACAGTTTGCCGATCGAACGGCTGACCCGCCAGCTCCGCACGGCCGAGCTGATCGCGGATGTCGACCGCTCCGCGGGCCCGCTCGCTCAGCGCAGGCGCCGTTCACTCGAGCTCCCGGTCGAACTCGAACTGAAGTCGCGGCTGTCCACCCGGGACGCGCGCAAGGAGCTCGAGGAGCAACGCAAGAAGCTCCTCGACGAGCGCCGCAAGCGGGTCGACGGCTTGCTGACCGAGCACGACGTACTGCGCAGTGCGATCTCCGAACTGGCCGGGCTCGAGTCCATCCATTTCCGGGCCACCGAGCTCGTTGCGAGCGAGCCGACCAGGGCGCCCGACGTGACGGTGCTGACACATGCGATCAGCAGCGCGGCGAGGTACACCGAGGTCCTGCGCGAGCAGCACGTCAAAGGCGTTCCGCGGCGGGACGAGGAGCGGGCGGAGCCGCTTCAACTCAGTACGCCGTACGCCGAACTTGCGCAGACGCTGGTCCGGGCACCCGATGTGGTCCTGCCGGTTCGGGCCGCGTTCACGCCCGTGGCCTTGGCCGAGGTCGGGTTCGTGCTGAAGCCCAGTGCCACGGACCGGTTGTCCCAGAAGACTCAGGCCGTCCTGAAACGCCGCGGCATCGACCTCGGTACGACGCCTCTCGACAAGGTCACTCAGCGGCTCCAAGCCGATCTGGCCAGCACGGTCGACGAGCTGGAGGTCGTCGCCGGCCATCCGGAGAAGCATTCGTTCGTCCGGTTCGGTGATGCGCTGATCTCGGTCAAGACGCCGCTAACCACCGGCTGGGGTGCGCTGGGAACCGGCGGCATCCTCGGCATCCCGTACCTGCCGATGAACGGCAGCGTGCCGGAGACCAAGGGGACTGTCGCGCCGGCCGGTGTCGCGGACCTGCTGCTGGTGAAGCAGCAGCTGACCGGCTACGAAGCCGTCGACGTCGCACATATCGAGAACGTCCTCAAGGGTGAGCTGAAGTCACGTGAGCACACCCGCCGCGAGGAGAGCGAGACGATCACCTTCGTCGAGACGGAGACGAGTACGTCGGAGGAGCACGAGCTCGAGTCGACCGACCGGTTCGAGATGAGCCGGGAGGCGAGCGAGACGATCAAGGAGGACGTCGCGCTGAAGGCCGGCCTGACCATCTCCGGCAGCTACGGCCCGACGGTCGAGTTCGCGGCCAGCGCGGAGGGATCGTTCAACCGCTCGAAGGAAG
Source organism: Kribbella albertanoniae (assembly GCF_004348455.1). Lineage (GTDB taxonomy): Bacteria > Actinomycetota > Actinomycetes > Propionibacteriales > Kribbellaceae > Kribbella > Kribbella albertanoniae. The sequence goes on along the minus strand of NZ_SMKA01000049.1, from coordinate 33,438 downwards.
AGGCGACCAAGTCGGCGACGACGTTCTCCCAGGACGTCACCGAGCGGACCTCACGCAAGATCTCCGAGCGGGTGCTGCAGCGGACGACGGTTCGCACCCTGACGGAGACCATCGAGAAGAACGTCCACACGCTCGACAACACCACCGGGACCGGTCACATCTCCGGTGTGTACCAGTGGGTGAACAAGGTCTACCAGGCCCAGATGTACAACTACGGCCTGCGGATGATGTTCGACTTCATGATCCCCGAGCCTGCCGCGTTCCTGGTGGCCGCGATGAACCAGGCCCAGAACAGCGCGCTGACGCTGACCAAACCGCCGGACTTCACGCTGACGCCGGCCCAGATCAGCGAGAGCAATTACGCCTACTGGGTGAAGGTCTGCGGTGCCGGTGACGTCGCACCGCCGCCCGAGCTGTTCCGCACCAAGTCCGCCGATTTCAAAGGCGGTGGCGGTGACAGCAAGACCAACTACAACCACTCCGCCCAGATCGCCATCGACGACGGCTACCGTGCGGTGTTCGGCAGCGTCGGCCGGGTCTGGAACGTCTGGGAGTCCGACGCCAGCGTGGACGTCGTACTCGGCCGGAGGACGCAGCGGATGATGGGCAGCCAGTGGCTGTGGACCACGACGCTGGACGACGAACGCGACTCGATCCCGTTCGCGCTCGACTCGTTCCATGCGTCCCAGGTCGCGATCGCGATCGAGGTGAAGTGCCAACGGACCGACCGGGCACTGGACAAGTGGCGCCTGGAGACCCACGCCAAGCTGCTCGCCGCTCACAAGGCGCAGGTCGCGGACTACGAGGAGAAGCTGGCACAGCTCAAGTTGCAGGCCGGCGTCGCGATCCGCGGCCGCAACCCCGCCGCGAACCAGGTCACGATCCGCCGGGAGCTGCAGAAGAACTGCCTGAGCATCCTGACCGATCAGCACTTCGATCTGTTCGACGCGGTCGTCGACTCGGCCGTCAACGGGCTGCCGCAGATCGACGTGTCCGAGGCGGCCGCCGAAGGCGCGTACGTCCGCTTCTTCGAGCAGGCCTTCGAGTGGGAGCACATGTCCTGGGTCACCTACCCGTACTTCTGGGGCAGCAAGGACCAGTGGGACGAACGGCTCGGGTACGACGATCCCGATCCGGCGTTCGTGGACTTCCTGCAGGCCGGGTACTGCCGGGCGACCGTGCCGGTCCGGCCGGGGTTCGAGGGCGCGGTCGACCACTTCCTCACCTTCGGCGAGATCTGGAACGGCGGCGCGCTGCCGACCATCTCCAGCCCGCTCTACCTGCCGATCGCGGACGAGCTGGCTGCGCGGCTCGATCGGCCGGGCGACGAAGTACCGCAAGGTGATCCCTGGACCGTTCGCGTTCCGACCAGCCTGGTGAAGCTGCGCGCCGACGACGCGCTGCCGGTCTGGGAGCAGAACGAGGACGGCGAATGGGTCGAGGCCTGAGCTGATGGGCGACATCTCCAGGCACCGGGACATCTTCCTGTTCACCAGGGAGACAGTCCCGGCTGCCTTCCTGGACAACGCGAAACTGACGGTCGACGATCTCACTTACCTTGAACTCGGCAACTACCTGACCGACGTCTCGCAGTTCCGCGATCCGGTCACCTACATCTTCGCCAAGCAACGGATCTGGCGGGAGTTCGTCATCCCCGCCGTACGGGACGAGACGCAGTTGCTCCGCGGCCTGGCCGCGCTCGGAGGCGCAGCCGCGCTCGCCGCGTCGCAGTACCTGAAGACACTGACCTCGGGTACGGCGGCCGACGTGATCGAGGGCTCCGGGATCGGACTGGCCGCGATCGGCGGGGTGATCGCCCTGCTGCCGCCGGACACGTACGCCGACCTCAGCGGAGCCGACACCTGGATCGACACACTGCTCGGTACGCCGATCGAGCGCACGCCCGGCGTGGTGCGGGACGACGCGAAGCACTACGGCTATCTCGGGGAGTTCTTCCGCCTGTTCATCGAGGGAACGACCCATCTGCTGTTCGCGCAGGACGTTCCTCGGCGGCTGGACGGCGCGTGGGGCTCGATCAAACCGATCCCCGCCAACCGCGTCGACGACGTGTACGGCGAGTTCTTCACCCAGTACTACCCGCATGAGCACACCGACCAGCCGCCGTACGTGTGGGACGCGAGCAAGCGCCCCGCGAACAAGCTGTACCAACCGAGCCGGCGGCAGGCGAACCTGGCCGACGGTGAGGTCGGCGTGATGAACGCGGTGGACGCGCATTACGTCGCCTACCTGGCCCAAGGGCTCGCCGGGATCGAGGACGACTGGCGGGAGCTCAAGCGGGAGGACCGAGCCGGCCGGCAGCGGCTGCTGGTAAGGGTCGGCAAGCTGCTGCACGGTGTCGAGGACTGGTTCTTCCACTCGAATGTGGTCGAGCTGCTGGAACTACGTAGCTACCGCCCGGCCCAGGTCGACGGCGAGAGCGACGACGCCTTCCTCACGCGGTTCGTGAACGACGTCGCGAAACGCCGGCCCGAGTTCGTGTCGGCGGATCCGGCCTCGGCGATCCGGTTGAAGCGCAAGCTCTTCCGCCGACTGCGCTACCCGGCGTACGAGGCAGGCGGTAAGACGCAGACTGCCGGCGTACTGAGTAAAACCAGGATGTCCACGCCGAGTCTGCGGCACGCCTATCCGGCATTCCCGTCGGCACAGGACACAGCCCATACTTTGCTGCATGCGCTCGAGAATCTTGAGCAGCAGCTCGCCGGCAAGCCCGGTGAGTTGCCGCCGTGGGCGAAGGAGACGCTGGAGCAGTACAACCTGGAAACCCTTGGTACGTTGGCCGCGCCGCTCGCCGTGGCCGCCGCGACGCCCAAACTCCGGGAGTCGATTCCGCTGATCCTCACATTGCTGAGCGACGACGAGCGGCGTCGGCTGGCCGCCAACGTCGCGCCTGAGGACTGGCCGCTGCAACCCGGCGCCGTGGCGCCGAAGCGCAAGGTCGAGGAGACCGAACTCGAGCTGCAGCTCAAGCGCCACGCCGCTGCCCTCGAACCGAGGCTGCAGTCCGACGGCAACACCGAGAGCAACTACGACCAGTTCGTCCGCTTCCTGGTGAAGCGCGGTCGCCTCAACGACAAGGGACGCGCTGCCCTGCTGGCTGCGTTCGCCATCGACCGCAAGGCCGAGCAGCTCCCGACCGAAGCGCCTGGGGCAGGCGGATTCCTGATGCAGTTCGCGGTGTCGGACCTGCAGAAGCTGCTCATCGAGGGCAACGCCAAATCCGCGGAGCTGGACAAGCGCGCTGGCTCGATCGTCGCGCCGGAATCCGACAACGGTGCCTTCCACGAGATCGTCGGCTCGCACTCGCTGATGTCGAAGGACACTCTGACCTCGGTCCCGTTCTTCGACGATGCGCGCGTGCTAGCCGGCGTCGCCTCCGCAACGGTGTTCACGATCCTTCTGGAACAGGTCGCCGTACCGAAAGCTGATCGAAGGCTGGCCTGGGAGGACGTGCTCCACCACCTCATCCGGTTCCCACCGTCGAACGGTGGCTGGGAACGCCGCGCCCTGGCCCTGTACGCACCCGAACAGAAGATTCCCCACTACGCAGACCTCCCCGAGTTCGCCCGCTTGGCCAAGGCATCACTCCGCCCGGTCCCCAAGCAGCAGAAGCCGTCACGATCCAAGCGCGCCGACCTGGAAGAGCGCTACCGCCGCCTGGAGACCGAGCTGTCGAAATACCGTTACCCGTGACGGTCAGCACTCGAAGTCGAATTCGGCCGGGTCGGTCGTCTCGTACTTGCTGGTCTGCCAGGTGATCGCGGCCTCGTCGCGGATCTTGAAGAAGTGCTTCTTGAACTCCTCGTGCACCTTCGGGTCGGTGATCCGCAGGATGGTCTCGTCGTTGTACCAGGGCGACTTGTTGTTCAGGTTGTGGCTGCCGGTGAAGACGACCTTCTGATCCGGCTTCCCGTCGTAGAAGCCGTCGATGAGGATGTTCTTCTCGTGCGTGCCGCACTGGTTCTCGCTGAACTCCCGCACCTCGGGCCCGTGGTACTTGCCGGTCGGGGCCCGCAGCAGCCCACCGCGCAGCGGCCCGTCCTTGGCCTGGCTGAGATCGGTCCCGACGATGTCGACGTAGCAGCCCTGGTTGTCGAGCTTCCACAGCCGGTCGGCCACCGCGGTCCCGCCCGCGCCCCGGATCGTGTTCGCGGCGACCCGGACGATCGTCCGGTTCCCGTCGTCGGTTCCGCCTGAGCTGTTACCGTCGCACCGCACGTGGCTCAGGATGTTGGCGAACGTGACGTTGTCCGCCCCCTTGGCGCGCGGTGAGAAGTACACCTTGTACTTCCCGTTCTCCGCCGGCGGGTTGGTCTGGTAGTAGTTCTCGTCGCCCTCGGCGGGGCTTTTCGCCGCGGCGAGATCGTCGAAGTACGCCTGGTGCTTGTTGTACAGCCAGCTCTCGGCGATCGCCGTGTAGGCCGTGTTCCACATCTTCGGTCCCGAATGCGTGTTGAGATTCGAGCTGGTCTGTACGACGACGTTCGTCACGCCGTGCGTCTTCTCGAACAGGAAGAACTTGTTGTGCATGATGTGCTCGCCGATGCACGAGGTGTGCTTGTTCCCGGTGGCGGGATCCGGATAACCATGGCCGCAGTGCTCGATCCAGGACGGGCTCTTCGCCGCGGACCACACCTTCCGGTAAGGCTCCGCGGACTGGTCCACCGAGTCGGCGATCACCCGCACCCTGACGTTCTTCGACTTCATCGCATCGACGAGCGCCTCGGCGACCTTGTCGTCGTTGAACCGGTACGACGCGATGGTGATGTCCGAGTTCTTCTCGGCCCCTTCGATCAGGTTCACCAGGTAGTCGCGGATCCGGTACCTCTCGTTCTTCGAGCCGTTCGGATCGTTGGCGACGAACATCTCCGGGGTATCGGGTGCGTCGTCGTCCTCCTTCGCGTGGACCGGGCCGATCGCCAGCGCCGAGGTCGTCATGACGATCACGAGGGTTTTGAGCAGCTGTGTCGGTTTCATACCGGCGACGGTACGAAGGCCGGCTATGCAGCCGTTATCGCGCGCAGATATCCGGTCGATAGCGCCCACTTCTAGCGTGCTGTGGAGTAGACAGCCGCGAACAGAATGGGGAACCGAGATGAGAGCGCGACTGACGCTGGCAGCGGCAGCGACGGCGGCCGCCGTACTGGTGACGGGTGGTGCCAGCAGTACGGCCGCTGAGGAACCGGACACCAAGGCCGGCAAGGACTGCCGGGAGACCTCCGAGAGCCTGCCGATCGAGAACGACTACGTCTACCTGTACAGCGAATCGAAGTGCGCGGGCGCCCACGACGCCAAGGACGACTCCTCGAGGGACAGCGACTACGGCGACGGGAAGGGGCAGATCAAGGACTTCGACAACCAGGCCGGTTCGCTGATCAATCACAGCGACTCGACCGTGGAGTTCTACACCCGCACGGGCTACAGCCACGCGGGGGACCGGTTCTGCGTTCGCCCACGCCACTACGTGACAAAGCTCTACATGTACGGCGACGGCAAGCAGGAGGCGGGCAGTTGGAGCAACAGCATCAGCTCCCATCGCCAGGTGAGTCCCGCGGACTGCAAGCGCTTCTTCGGCTGGCGGATCCTCCTGCGCAAGTAACGGGACCCGCTCGTCACCTAGCCTTGAGTGATGGTCGAGGCTGGGGTGGAGATCCGGGTCCTGGGCCCGGTCGAGGCGACCGTGGCGGGACGAGCGCTGAGCCTGGGCGGGCGCCGGTCGCAGCAGGTGCTTGCTGCGCTGGTCCTAGAGACTGGGCGACCGCAGTCGGCCGAGCAGCTCATCGACACCGTGTGGGACGACGATCCACCGGCCTCCGCGCGCACCCAGTTGTCGATCCAGGTCTCCAGGTTGCGGCGTGCCTTCGCCGACGCCGGGTGTGGTCACGAGCTCATCCAGACCACGTCCAACGGCTACCGGCTCGACGATCAGGAGGTTCGAATCGACCTGGTGGAGGCTGAGCGGCTGCAGGCCAAGGCACAAGCCCTCTCCGATCTCGAGGAGGCGGCCGACCTGCTCCGGGCGGCGCTCGCGTTGTGGCGCGGGGCTGCCCTGGAGGATCTGTCGACCCGGGCGATGAGTGCCGGCGTGCAGCGGGTGGCGGAGCTGCGGTTGACCATCGCCGAACAGCTGTACGACGTCGAGTTCGCGCTGGGCCGGCACCGGCAGACGATCGGTGAGTTGACGGCGCTGGTCGCCGACCAGCCGTTGCGCGAGCATCTGCGCGCGCAGCTGATGACAGCGCTGTGGCGCTCGGGTCGTTCGGCTGAAGCTCTTGAGTGCTACCGGAACGGCCGTCGTGTGCTGGTCGACGAGCTCGGCATCGAGCCGGGCCCGGAACTGCGCGAACTCGAGCAGGCCGTGCTGAGCGGCTCAGCGGACAGTGATCCGGTACGGCGCCCCTCGCGCGAGACCGTCGTACCAGCGGAGCTGCCGCTGGGAGTGCCGACGTTCACCGGACGGGAGGCCCAGGTCGGCCGCCTCTGCGAGCTGCTGACGACAGCCGAGCCGCACGCGGGCGGGATCGTGGCCTTGGCCGGCCCTGGCGGCATCGGCAAGTCGGAACTCGCGGTGCACGTCGGGCACCTGGTCGCCGAATCCTTCCCCGACGGTCAGCTGTACGTCGATCTGCGCGGATCCACCGCGGACGTCGAGCCGTTGGAGCCGGTCGATGCGCTCGCCCGGCTGCTGCGTTCGCTCGGTGCCGCCGACGGGTCGATCCCCGTGGAGCCGGATGAGGCGGCGGCCAGGTTCCGGTCGATGACCAACGAGCTCCAGCTGCTCGTCGTACTGGACAACGCCCATGATGCTGCTCAGGTCGAGCCGCTGATCGCAGCCGGCCGGTCCTGCCGGACTGTCGTCACCAGCCGCCGGATCCTGTCCGGACTCGTCGGCGCCGTCCACGAGCCGCTCGAGGTCCTTCCCGCGGACGAAGCGGTCACGTTGCTGAGTCGCCTGGTGGGCCCGGAGCGGGTGGGCCGCGATCCGGCCGCAGCTGAGATCGTCCGGCTGTGCGGCTTCCTGCCGCTGGCGATCTCGATTGCGGCGTCCCGGCTGACCTCCCGGCCGTCGTGGTCACTGCAGACGCTGGCGACCCGGCTCAGCGCCGCCCGGCAGGGGGAGGAGTCCCGGCGACTCGCTGAACTGCAGACTGACGACCGGGGTGTCCGGGCGAGCTTTCAGGTGAGCTACCAGGAGCTGGGTGATTCACAGCAGCGGATGTTCAGGCTGGCCAATCTGCTGGAGGTCGCGGACGTCGGCGTACCGGTGGCAGCCGCGCTCGCGGACGTCGACACCGCGTCGGCCGAGGCGCTGCTGGAGAATCTGGTCGACGTCCAGCTGCTCGAGAGCCACCGGCCCGGCCGCTACCGAACGCACGACCTGCTTCGCCTCTTCGGCCGCGAGCGGGCCCGTGCGGAGGACACCGAGGGCGATCGCAGACTGGCGGTACGGCGTGCCTTGCACTGCTATCTGGCCACCGCGCGGACAGCGTGCCGACGTCTGAACACCGATGCCGCCTGGCGGACCGAGATCGAGCCGTGGGACCTCGACCTCGCGGGCATCGAACTGCGCGATCGCGACGAGGTCTACGGCTGGCTCGAGACCGAGGGCGGAAACCTGTCGGCGATCGTGCGTCAGGCCTCGAACCTGGACCGGTCAACCGGCCCTCCACTCGCCGCCGCGATCTGCTCGGCGGTCGGCCTGGGCCTGGCATTGCGCGGCCGGCATCGCGACAAGCTGCGACTGGGCGAACTCGTCCTGGCAGCCGCCGAACGGACCGGCGAGCCGCTGCAGGAGGCCGTGGCACACGAGACCATCGGATCCGCCCTCGTGCGCTGCGGTGACTACGAGGTCGGCCTGACTCATCTGTCGCGGGCGCGAGCGGCGTACCGGGCGATCGGGCCCGAAGCCGGGGAAGCTGTTCAGCTTGCCGCCATCGCATCGGCGTACCGGCTGCTCGAGCGGTACGACGAGTCGATCGCGCACTCGCAGCAGGCGATCGCGCTCAACCGCCGGCTCGGACGGCCCACCATGCTGGCCGACTGTCTCACCAGTCTCGGCCTGACCTATCGGCACGTCGGCCGGCCCACCGACGAGATCACCGCGCATTCCGAGGCACTGGCCATCGCCGAGCCGCTGGACGAGACGAACTGGCTGGCCAACATCATCTGCAACCTCGCCGAAGCCACCCGGCTGGCAGGCGAGCCACAGCAGGCACTGGCGCACTTCCAGCGCGCGCACGAGTTCAGCCGCCGCTCGGAGGCAGCCGAGACCTCCCTGGACGCAGAGATCTGGTGGGGCCTCGGACGCACCCACGCCGATCTGGGCGCACCAGACACCGCCCGCTCCTGCTGGCAACGATCCGGCGCGATCCTCTACGACCTCGGCCTGATCAGCGCCACGGAGAAACACACGATCGACACCTCCGAAACCCCAACACCCCCAGACCTCATCGACCGCAATACCTGAACAGGCCCACGGTGCTCATCCTGCGTAGGCCTCGGCTTGGAGGTGGTAGAGGTGGGCGTAGCGGCCGGCTTCGGCTATCAGGGAGTCGTGGGTGCCGTGTTCCAGGATCTCGCCGTTCTCCAGGACGTAGATGTGGTCGGCGCGGCGGACGTTGGAGAAGCGGTGTGAGATCAGCAGGACGGTGCGGCCGGCGAACAGGTCGCGGACTCGGTCGAAGAGATCGGCTTCGGCCTGGGCGTCCAGGGAGGCGGTCGGCTCGTCGAGGATGACGTACGGCGAGTTGCGGTAGAAGGCACGGGCCAGCGCTAGTCGCTGCCACTGGCCGAGGGACAGGTCGACGCCGCCGACGTACTCCGCGCTGAGTGGGGTGTCGTAGCCGGCGGGCAGGTTCTCCAGTTTCTGGTCGATGCCGGCGCGCTGTGCGGCGTGGATGGTCGCCGCGGCTTCGGGTGGCTGCTCGGGTCGGCCGAACGTGATGCTGTCGCGGGCGGCGAGCTTGAACCGGATGAAGTCCTGGAACACGACGGCGGCCGCGTTACGCAAGGACGCCTTGTCCCGCACCGGTACGCCGTCCCACCGGATCTGCCCGTCGGTCGGGCTGTAGAGGCCGGCCAGGATCTTGGCCAGGGTGGTCTTGCCGGAGCCGTTGGACCCGACCAGCGCGACAACCTCGCCGCGGCGCAGGGTCAGGCTGATCTGCCGCAGTACTGGCTCTCCGGCGCCCGGGTAGGCGAACGACACCCGGTCGGCGGTCAGCGTTGCGAAGCCGTCGTCGTTCGGCGCTGCGGCCGCCGGCTCGTCCTCGTCGGGGACCTCGACGAATTTCCGCATGTCGGCCAGATAGATCAGCGTGTCGCCGAGCGTCCCGGCCAGGAACGCGGTCGCCTTCATCCGCAAGCTCAGCAGCAGCAGGGCGGTGAGCACGGCCAGTGCGGTGGCCAGGTCGATCAGTCCCCGGTGGACCAGCAACCACCCGGCGGCGACGATGGCGGCGGTTACGCCGTCCGACAGCAGTCGGGCGGCGATTCCGCGGCGAAGGTGGTCGCGATGCACTTCGATGGTGAGCCGGATCTCCTCGCGGTACGCACGGCTCCACCGGTCCCGGAGGGTGCCGCCCAGGTCCAGCGCCTTGATTTCCTTGGCGTCGTCACGGCTGGTGAGCAGCCGCTCCACGTACTCCCGGCCGCGCCGGTTCTCGGCCAGTGAAGTGTGCAACCGGTAGCGGGCGTCACGCTCCTTCCGCGCGGTGACCAGCACCGGCAGCAGGGAGAGCAGGCAGAGTGGCAGCAACCACCACGCCAGTGCCAGGAAAGCACCCGCCACCGCGATCAGGCCGAGCCCGGCGCGTAAGAAGACTGCGAGCCCGGTGACGAGTGTGATCGGCTCGCTGCGAGAGGCGAAGATTGCCCGCTGCAGACGGTCGTAGAAGCCCGGATCGTCGTACGACGCCAGGTCGGCTCGGCCGGCCGATCGCAGGACCTGGTCGATGAGGTGCTGGTCGGTTTTCACTGCCAGCACCCGCTGCCAGCCCTGACTGATGCTGCGCAGCACGCTGCCGGCCGCCTGCACGGCGAGCACCACCAGTAGACCGGGCAAAACCACCCGGCCGGCCGCCCCGACGTCCGTGCCGGCGGCCAGGCCGACGCCCAGGACGTGCCGGAGCAGCAACAGCGAGACGGCCAGGCCGATCGCGGTGACGAGCTGGACTGCCAGTACGGCGGCGAACCGGCGCGGGTCGGCGCGCCAGATCAGCCGCAGCGCGAAAATTCCGGTGCTGACAAAATTCGGACTGCTCCGCTCTACTGACATGCAAGCTCCCGACGGTTGGCCTTGTGCAGCCAGGTGCGCTGTAGCTCCGACAGTTGCTGCAGGGACTCGCGGAAACGGAAGTTGTGGTCTTCGCCCGGGAACAGCGCGAGCCGGGCCGTTCCGCCGTTTGCCACGATCGCGCGGTAGAGCTCGACGGCCTGCTCCGGCGGCGTCGCCGGATTGGCATCCTCCGCGCCGTGCACGAGCAGCACCGGTCGGTCGATCCGGTCGGCGAAGTCCAGCGCGCTGAAGGCACGGTAGAGCTCCGGCACTTGCCAGTACGACCGCTGCTCGTACTGGAAGCCATAGGGCGTCAGCATGCGGTTGTAGCAGCCGCTGTGCGCGATCGCTCCAACCACCTGCGGCACGTGCACCAGCGCGAAGAGTGCCAGTGACGCGCCGAAGCTGTGGCCGCCGACCACCACGGGTGCACCGATGCGTTCCAGTGCCTGCTGGACCGGCTGCACAATCCGCTGCGTCACCTCGGCCAGCGTGGGCTCGCCGTGCCAGTCCAAAGGCAGGTCAAGAATCGCGAGGTCGTCACGCAGTGCGGCCAGCGTTGCCGGTACGAACGGCGGGCGGTCCGGCGGCTGATCGTCGGCGGTCGGCCGCAACCACAGCAGCACCGGCTCATCGGATCGCGACGACACCGGCAACGCCAGCCGCGCGCCGGAGACGACTTCGGTGCGGAAACGCTCCGCCTCGGGCGGTGGCTGTCGCGGGCGGTCGACCGTTGCCGACGGCGCCGGTACGGCGAAGGGCTCGCCACCGAGCGGTACTCGGATGGTCGCCCAGCTCAGACCGGACGCTGATTCGCCGTCGAGGTGCTCGACCTCCAGGATCGAACTGCCGGGCACCGGAGACAGCCGCCGTACAACCAGCGGTGAGGTGACCGGAGTAGCTGTGCGGCCGTCGAGCTGCAGCACTGAGACCACCGCCGCGGTCAGTCCCTCGAGCCGGCTGGTGTCCTCCTGCAGTACGACGGTCGCCGGGCCCGAAGCGTCATAGACCAACGGCTGCAGGCCGCTGTCCATTGCGAGCTCCTCGGCTGGGGCGAGGAAGGCAAGCCGGTCGTCGGCGCACCACAGCAGCGGACCGCCCGCGCCGGCCGCCAGCTCGGTCAGTGAGGTGACCGCGGACCAGTCGGTCAGCCGGGTCAGTGTCCGGTCGTGGTAATCGGCGATCCATGGATAGGCCCGTCGGCCCGCGAACGCCAGTCCGGCAACCAGCGGGCGGGCAGGATGCCAGGCCAGCAGACCGCCGTACGGCGCCTCGATCGGGATGACCCAGCCCGCCACCGAGATCCGCGCCGGCCGGGCCCTGCGGGGGACGGCACCGCGCAGGGCGGGATCGATCCGCAGGTCCCGCCACCGCACGCCGGCCGGGTTGAACTCGGCGATCGACGGCTGCACCGGAAAGTCCAACGCCGCGCGGGTCTGCCCGTCCGGCCCGGGCTGCTCGATCGTGAGGACGTCAGCCGACACGAGCATCGTTCCGTACGGTGATCCGGTCGATCAGCGCTTTGACCTCGCCGACGCCGGAAACCGGTTCACAGACTTCGTTGCCGCCGGCATCGATGCCGATCGCGCAGGGCACCCCGAGTCCGCTCAGCCGATCGGGCAGACTCTGCCCCTCCTGCAGCACGGTCGTGTCGACGGCGTTCCGGCGGTCGTCCGCCATGGTGTCGAGCAGCCGCTCCAGCGACCGGCAGGCCGGGCACGTGCTGGACTCGTACAGCCGCACCGCGACGATCGGCGTACCGCAAACTGCCTGGACCGGAGGCTTCCGGCGGTCGAGCAGCCAGAGCGTGCCGGCGATGAGGCCCGCGACCAGCACGGCCCCAACCGCTCGGCCGGCTGGCGACGGGCTCGCTGCCGGGAGCAGGAACGCCGCCACCGCGGCCGAGGCACCGACGGCATTCAAGGCCACATGGCCGCTGCCGACCGCGGCCAGCCTGGCGGCACCGAAGCAGGCGCAGGACTGGCCGCGCAGCCGGAAGGCGACGACCGCCAAGGCCGCGTACGCCACGAAACCGCTCAGCGCGTCCCACGGCCCAGGTGCCAGCACCAGTACGACGACCGCCGTCAGCTCGGCGGCTCCGACCAGTCGCGGCCCTCGCGGCGCTGCCAGCAACCCGCTCTGGTACGGCCAGTTCAGCCGGCTGGCCGGCACCGCTAGCTTCGCCAACCCAGCGGCCAGCACTGGGCCGGCCAGTACCGCTAGTACGACGTCAACCATCAGTCGTTCCTTTCGTGGAAAGCCAGCCAGCCCTGGCGCACCAGGTCCCCGGCGAACCGGCGCAGCTCGTGACCGGCATCCGGGCCGACGCCGGTCAGCAGGACGTCGACGTACTGCCGGTGCTGCTGGTCGCACTCGGCGACCGCGAGGGTGGTGGCGTTCACCAGCACCCCGCCGCCGAACGGCAACCGGGCGAAGGAAACGCCGGGTGCCAGCGCGAAAGCAGGGGCCGTCGTCATCGGGTCAGCAGCCATTGATTGATCCAGACCAGTCGAAGGATGGTGAGGGCGCGGTCCGCGGTGAGCTGGCCGTCGTCCAGCAGCCGGATGACCGGCTCGGGATCGAGCAGGCCGAGATCGGCCAGCGGGCATTCGCGGGCCAGGTCGATGGCCACCTTCTCGCGGACCTGGTGCAGGTAGCCGGCTGCGGCGAGCCGGGCGCGAAAACCGGCGGACTGCCCGTGCACTCCGCGGACACCGTGGCGTTCGATCGCCTTCTGCAGCGGCAGTTGGTTGCGCACCAGCCCGTGCTTGATGCCGGCCAGTCGCCGCGGCGGGATGGCGGCGATCGCGCCGAGCACCCGATCGTCCAACGCGGGCAAGAACTGCAGCGAACCCTCGCCATCGTGGGACGCGAATTCCGCGTCCGCCCGGCCGAGCGCCGCAGGCAGTCCTTCCAGATGCTTACGCCAGACCGCGCTCGCGCCCAGCCGGGCCGACCGCAGCGCCTCGCGCCCGTCCTCGGTCAGGCCTGGCAGCCCGTCGCCGTACAGGTCGGTCCCGGAGCGGACCGGTGCGATCCCGACCGGCTGCGACTCTGCCTCGCCGCCGTCCGGCACCGCCGCGACCTGCCGCCGTTCCACGCCTTCGCCGAGCGCCACCAGGAAATCCCGGGCGTCGCGTAGGCGCGGCAGCTGGCCGGACAGGTGGAACGGCTCACAGGTCAGCAGCCGTCGGCCGGCGAGCCCGAGCGGCAAATCCGGCAGGTTTGCGGTCAGCAGGCTCTCCAGCACGGATCCAGAAACCACCGGGCCGTCCGAGACCGCGGCGATTGCAGCGGCCACGTGCCGCCGCAGCGCGGCCTCCGGCAGCGGCGGAGTGATCTCCTCACCGGTGACCTGGTGCGGAGCGAGGGCGGTGACCAGATCGATGGTCACCCGCTCGGTGTGCCGGCCGGGGATGTTCGGTGGCACTGGCTGCGTCCCGGGCAGTCCGTCCAGGACGGCGTGCACCAGCTTGGCTTGCTGGGCGGCCGAGCAGACCGCGAGGAAGGTCGATGCCACTCCACCGCTGTAGGCGATGGTGAAACCGTCCGGCAGTTCGTTGAGCACCTCGCGTACGGCGGCCTCGAGACTCTGCCTCGACTGCGGAATGACCGGCGGACGGCTCGACACCGAGACGCCGGCGGCGTCCACGCGCACCGCCGTACCGGCGGTAAGCCGTTGTACGCCGGGAACTCCGGTGAAGTCCGGCGGCTCGGGCAACCCGTGGACCAGCGCCAGCAGGGCGCCGTAGTCCACCGCGGACGCCTCGCCGGCGCGCCGGAGCCCGGCCAGCTCGGTGCTCCACTCCAGCCGGCCGCGGCCGAGCCGGTAATAGACGGGCTGTGGTCCCGGGCTGTGCCGGGAAAGTTCGATGCCGTCCGGCGACGTCGACAACCGTACGCCAGGTGGGTTCTGCCACTGCTCCGGACCGGTGACCGCACCGCCGGCGTCGACGCTCCACACCATGTCCGTCACCTTTCCGCCATGGGGATTTCCACGTACTCCTCTGAGACCGGTAGCGACGTGCTGACCACCTCGTCGCCGCATCGCACCCAGGCATAGAGCCCTCCGGGCGCGACTGCGGGTGCCAGTTCACGCCCCAGTTGCAGTGCGGCCGGAAGGCCGAGGCGGCGCAGGCCGACGGTCAGAAAGATCGCGTCCTCGACTGGATCGAGAAAGCCGACCAGCAACCGTTCCATCAGCCGCAGCCTGGCCACTGCGGGGCCAACTACTGCGTGGTCCAGCTTTGGCGGTCGCCGGCCTGCTGTCGCGACCGGCCATTCCGGCAGCCGGTAGCCGCCCTCGGTCCGCGCCTCGAGCAGGAAATCCCGGGCGGCCCGGCCGGCTGTGATGTATCCGAGCATGGCTCTCCCTGAACAAGACTCTGCGTGAGTAATCTGCGTGAGTAAGAAGCCGAAGTGGCGCGGCCGGAGCCGCGCCACTTCGGTCAGCCGATCAAACCTGCTGGCAGTGGAACCAGTTGCAGAGGCTGCCGGGGCAGCACTCCGAGTCCCACCAACAGTCGTCGCCAGGTCCCTGACAGGTCTCTTCGACCACGGTGGGGCGGCTGTAGAACTGCTGGCGCAGCCCGTCGCTCAGCCGGGACGAAATCGTTGCCTGATTCATCGCACCTCCAGATAGAACTGGTTTGAGTCCGGGGAAACAACCGGACCCTGTGAAGGCTAGGCGGAGGACGCGCGGGATGCATTGTAGAAATGCGAACGCCGGTTTTTACAATGGTGCCGATCCGGTTTTTACCTTGGCCTTGTCTTTCGGCCGGGGTAATGTGCTGATCAATGCATTAGATGGCAGTCGTCGGGCAGTGCGACCGTCGAGTGCGGAGCAGTTGCGCACCGGCAGCCGGGCCGGCTCGAGGCAGCGACGTACGCGCCCGGGGTCATTCCCAGCAGCCCTTTGAAATCGCGCATGAAGTGCGCCGGATCGAAATACTCGGCGTCCGCCACGATCTCGGCCACCGACCGGCCGCGATCCAATGCCTTGCAGGCCCGCCCGACGCGGATCAGCCGGGCGCTCTTCTTCGGTGACAACCCGACCTGGTGGGCGAACCGGCCGGCCAGCGCCCGCGACGACAGCCCGACCTCATCGGCCAGGTCACCTACGCGGATCGTGCCACCGCTGTTCTGAAGCAACCGCCAGGCCCGCTCCACATCCGGGCTCCACCGCGGTCCGTCTGCACACCAGCGCTGGATCGCAGCGGCGAGAACGCCAAGCCTGGCTTCCGAACAGGGCGTCCTTGCAAGATCCCGCTCGACGGCCCAGGCCGCCGGGCCCAGCAGATCCGCCGGCCGGACCACCCGGTCAGCGAGCCGTTGTAGCGAATCACCGAACGCCCGAAAGGCGATCCACGGCGGCAAGGTGGCGCTGACTGTGTGGCAGTCGCCGTTCCGCCGCACTTCCAGCGCGCGCGTGCGCGGGCCGATCAGCACCGCCGGCCGAGCCTTGCTGGCGTCGACCGGCGCGTCGCGGAGCTCGAAGACGATCCGCACGCCGCTCGTGAGCAGCCAGCCGGTCATCGGCCGGTCCTGCGCCAGCTCCACGTCCCCCAATCGCACGCCCGGCAGCTCGGCCTCCGCGCACGGTTCGGCGACGGTCAGCTGCCCTTTGCCGCAGGCACACGAATGCCGCCTGGCCGGCTCGATCCGGCGGGCCGGAAAAGTGACATCGATAGCTGATTGGAATTGGGCATATGAGGTCACCCCAGGACCATCGGCCCGGCCGTGACAGCAGAATTCCGAGTAATCATCATGATGATCCCCAAGTCTCGGAAGGAATGACTTTCAAACGCATGGTTGCATGCCTCCGGGGCAGTAGCAGCCCTTTCAGTGCTGATCGAAGCGATTGCGGACCGAGGATCCAGGCTGAACTGCGGGGGCTGTACACTCCGGCGGCCGCGGAGAAGCAGGCGGCGGCCGGGGGCAGTTATGTGTTAAGGCATCGCAGGTGATTAACCCGGTCTGAAGTCCTGACTTCGGTCATCCCCGCCGCATTGGGAACTATGCACGGCGCTGACCTGTGACGAGTCGTACGGCCAGGAAGTCTCGGTGCGGCTCTTGTCGAACATGGCTGTACGAGTTACAGTCCGAGGACTTACTCGAACAGTGGTGTTCGAGTTATCTGGAGGCGGAGATGACAGAGCAGCTGAAAGGGCGGCGGTCGGTGCTGAGCTACTGGCCCGTCGTACTGGGAGCCGCAGCGGCGACCTTCCAGTTGGTGGCAGGGGTGGCGGCCGACGCCGTCGCTATCACCGTCTCCGTCGCAGCCAGCTGCTATCTCGCCGCGGCGGCCCTTGGCCAGCGCTGGATCGCGTGGGCCGGCGTGCTGACCGGCTCGGTTGTAGTCACCGTCAGCGAGGTGACTGGCCTCGCATGGTGGCTGGGTCTTTCGGTGTACGCCGTAGTGCTCCTCCTGGTCGGCCTACTGCGGCGAGCCTCAAGCCGACCCCTCACCGCGCAGGGGATCGCGATGCTCGCGTTCGCCGGCCTGGCCGTCGTTGGCGTTCTCGTGTCGCCCCGCCTCGGACTGGCGATTGCAGGCGTCGCACTGGCCAGTCACGCAGGCTGGGACTACCTCCACTGGCGCCGCAACGAAGTCGTCCCGCGCTCACTGGCCGAGTTCTGCATCGTCCTCGACCTCCCCCTCGGCACGGCAGCCGTCGTACTCGCATTCACCACCTGACGCCTGATCAACCGGCCACGAAGGTTTTGATGCTGTACGGCGGGAGCTGGGTGTCGAATGAGCCGTTCGCCAGGGTGATGGTTGGGTCGGCGGCGAGTGTTCGGCTGGCGGTGGTCACCCAGGTGGAGGCCGTCGAGGCCGTGGTGTCGCGGATGGTGAAGGGCTGGGTCACGGCCGACGAGTTCTTGTTGACGGCGACGATGACGATGCGGGAGCCGTTCTTGAACGCGGTGATGAAGACATTCGTCTCGGGCTTCGCGGTCGCGGTGATCCGGAGGTAGCCGGGCCGAACCCACTTCGAGAAGTGGGCCATGTTGGCACCGCGTTTGCTGATCCGTCCGTCCTCGCGCATCGGGCCGTACGAGCGGCGGATGTACCACCACACGTAGGTCTGGAACCGGCCGTCCACCAATGCGCGGTGCATGTGCTCACCCACGTCGAGTGCCTGCGGCCAGAGGTCGCCCGAGTCGGCGTTGCTGTTCGGGTGATAGACCTCCGTCATCCACAGCTCCTTGCCGGCGCCCTTCTCGCGGAACAGCGGGTAGGGGAGGTCGGCGGGCTGGGTGCCGTAGAGGTGAGCGCCGAGGATGTCCACGTTCGCCAGGGCCGCGGAGTCCTGCAGGATCGGGTCGGAGGCTGTCTTGCGGTACTGGAACGACTCGGGCGCGATCACGCGGGTGTTGATCGCGCCGGCGTTCTCCCGCAGGAACCTCACCATCTCGGCCGGCGTCCACGCCGTCCAGTCGTGCGCGTAGTCCGGCTCGTTCTGCACCGAGATCCCGTACAGGGTCGTGCCGTTCTCGCGCATGAAGGTGGCGAAGTCGTTCAGGTGCTGGGCATAGGCGCCGTACGAGCTGTAGCGGAGCCGCTTTCCTCCGGAGAAGGTCTCGGTCATCGACGCCGGTGGGTTCCACGGCGAGGCGAAAACCTTCGCGCCGAGTTCAGTGGCGCGCCGGGCGGTGGCGACCTGGCGACTCCAGTCGTCGCGGTTCTCGGGGACCGGGATGCGCAGCAGGCTGAAACCCAGCTGCCCCGCGCCATTGCCGAAGGCTGTCTCCCGCTGCTCGGCGGTGAGATCGGGGATCCAGGTGGGGTGGTTCATACCGCCGAAGCCCTGGATCTTCTGCTGCACGATCGCCGGTTCGACGACCACCCGGGTCGCCGCTGCAGCAGGAGGTGCCGTCACCGCTAACACCGGTACGGCGGCGCCCGCGGCCAGCAACGACCGTCGGCGTACCAGAGGTGAGTTCGAGTCTTTGGGGTCCATGGGGCATCTCCACAAGGTCGGTCGGGGGCGGCAACCGATGCGTCGAAGCGTTTCGACGAGCCGGAACCATGATCACCTGCGGAACCCCTGGTGAGAAGACCAGGAGCATGCTTACTCTTCGGGCCACGGCTGCCCAGATCCCGTTGACTACTTCGCGGCGCGGGATGTCCAAGGTGGCCGGTGGCCTCGGCGGCTACTACGTCCGAGGCACTGAGAACCCTGACGGCCCGCTCCCGGGCAGGTCAGGTGTTCCAGCGGAGGAGGGCGGCGGCGGGGGCGCCGCCGAGTGCGGTGCGAGGCAAGACGACGACGTTCGCGCTCGTGCGGGCCGCCGCGGCGACGAGTGCCTGGTCGGCCGGGAGAGCGTCGTCGGTCGGTACCGCACCGAGGTCCAGACCGGGGTGGTCCTTGACGGTCAGGGTTTGTTTGTGGGTCGCATCGGGGTCCAGCAGCAGGGTGTCGACCTGGCCCTGGACGAACGCGTCGGCGATGTCGCGAACCCCGGTCGCAACGGCTGAGTCCTGGCCGAGACGATCCTTCAGGGTGTGGTGAAGCTCCAGCCGCTGTGCGACGGCGTACTCCAGCAGGGCCTCGCGAATCGCCTGCTGCTGCGTCTCGTCGCCACCGTCGGCGGCCCGGCTTCCACTGCGCAGTTGAACCACGGTCGCCACTGACGTATCCAGCTGCTTCTCGACGTCGGCTACCGATCGCGGATCTCCGCCGAGCAGGATCAGCCCGACGCCCGACGCGATCACCGAATCGAGTTCCTGCGCAACAGCCTCGGCATTGCGGTGCCATACGTTCTCGGTCTCGTGCTGGTACCGCAATGCCGACCAGCCACCGACGGGCACATGATGCACATGCCAGGTCTCCCCGCCGGCCGAGGTCTCACTCTCGGGCTCCGGGACATCGGACTGATAGATGGCGACGTCTCCGCCCTCATGATCGACCAGTGCCAACGCGAACCGGATGTTCCGTTCGGCCGACCGGACCCAGGTGGACAGATCGGGCAGAGGTCCCCAATGGACTGATGACTGGTCGACCCGCTCGTGGACGATCTCGTCGAAGACGACGCCGCCAGCATTCGCAACGACGGTCCTCGCCACTGGCGCCGGCTCGTCGGCCTGCTGCCCGAGAGCCCCGGTGATTCGCCGTACGACGTTCTCGTCGGCACCGAGCTCTTTCAGCTGCTCGCAGGCCCCGCGCACCCGCAGTTCGTGCTCGTGGGCGCCGGACTCGCTGTCGTGGCTGACGTCCACGGTGACCGTCGCAAAAGGCCCGACACCGTCGAAGACACTGTGCAGTCTTGAGACATCCATGGCCACCGGTACCCGGCCGGATCCCCAGGAAACCGGAGGAACTTTTCGGTACGCCGCATGGGCCGGGCCGGCGCGGGAACCGCATCTTTAAGGACCTGAAACCTGCGAAGCGGAAAGGAAGCCCTGATGACCAGTGCACGTGATCTGATGACGCCCGGCGCCGAGTGTGTCGGTGAGAAGGAAACTCTGGTGGAGGCCGCGCGCAAGATGCGCGACCTGGATGTCGGCGCGCTCCCGATCTGTGGCGAGGACCAGCGACTGAAGGGCGTGCTGACCGATCGCGACATCGTGGTGAAGTGCATTGCCGATGGTGGTGAGCCCGGCAGTGCGACCGCGGGGCAGTTCGGCGAGGGCAAGCCAGTGACGATCGGCGCGGATGACAGTGTCGAGGAAGCCCTGCAAACGATGAGCAAGCACCAGGTCCGCCGGCTGCCGGTGATCGACGGCCACGATCTGGTCGGCATGCTCGCCCAGGCAGACATCGCCCGCCACCTGAACAAGAGCGCCACCGGCGATCTGGTGCAGGACATCTCAGTCGACGCCTAGCCCTGGCGGACTGTGGATCAGGTCGCCGGTGAAGGCGAGTCTGCGACCGTCGAGCTCGATGAGGTAGGTGACGCTGCCCTGGGTATGCCCTGGGTATGCCCTGGCGTTGGCACGGTGGTGACGTCGAGGTGCCCGATCCGGCGGGTGCTGCAGTCCTGCATCACGCCGTCGACGGCGACCGACGACAGCAGCGAGAAGCGGTCCAGTGATGCGTGACGATCACGTCGGTCACCGAGTCCACGCCGTACGACGCCAGCTCGTCGAGCCAGCGTCCGGATCCGGCATCAACCGCTACCGGCGACCGCCGTACCGGATCCACCAGGAGGTCGACCGTGCAGGTGTCCTCGATCGCATGCAGCGTCGCCCCAGCACCATAAACACTATGGCAGCGGGTTGCCTCGGGTTGCCTCCCCGTGAGGCCGATGCGTTCGTCGGCGCGGTCGAGTGTGCGTCCCGGCACCGAACTGGTCGACCTTGCCGGGCGGATCGTGGGCTGGGCATGGGTAGGTCCGCGGGCCGGCCTGGGGGCCGGCTGCCGCGGTGGCGTGGTGGTGGGTGTTGGTGGTGGATCTGGGGGTGGTGGAGATTTACGGCGGTCCGGTTGTCGGGCTGGTGTTGGTGCCCCAGGGGTCGAAGTCACTGGGCGCGTGGGCGAGCAGTTGAGCCCGGAAGGCTTCGCGGTCGGCGGCTCGTGCCGGGTCGGGGCGGATGCTGGCGGCGAAGAGCCGGGCGAGGTGCTCGTGAGTTGGGTTGCTGCTGGCACTGCGGGTACTTGCACGGGCGCTGCTGCTGACGCCGGCTGTGCTTTCACCCCAGTAGTCGACGCTGGCGCTGGCGCTGGCTGTGGTGGTGCGGGTGCCGCTGGCGCTGGCGCTGGGACCGGGGTTGGGGGCAGGCGTGACCCAGCCGATCAGGGCGGCGAGTGCGGCGCGGTCGGGTACGGGTGGTGGGTCGGCCCACGAGGGTCGGGTGACCTGGACGCCGGCTGCGGTGATCGAGATCGCCCATTGGCCTTCGTGGACCGCGCGATGGTGCGCGGAACACAGCAACGCGAGATTCTGCAGGCTGGTCGGACCGCCGTTGGCCCAATGGGTCAGGTGGTGGGCGTGGCACATCCACGGCGGTGCCTGGCACACCACACAACCTTTGTCTCTCTTGTTGAGAGCGCGGCGGATGTAGCGGTTCACGAACCGTTGCTCCCTGCCGACGTCGAGGGGCTGGGAGTCGCCGCCCAGTACGATGGGCAGGACGGCGGCGTCGCAGGCGAGGAGCCGGACGGCACCGGCGGACAGGTTGTCACCGAAGACCAGTTCACCGACCGCGCCGCCGGTCGTACTGTCGCCTGTTCCGCCGCCGAACGCGGCTGGGGCGGCGGCGAGGGCGGCTTTGAGGTCGTTGAAGTCGATGGTGACCGGCAGGTGCGGGACGCCGGGATACTCGCGATTTCCGGCGGCGGCGTCCATGGTCGCTTTCAGTGCATCGGCCTGTCGCTGGTCCTGGGTCCGCGGGTCGCGTTCGCCGTCGATCGTCTTGTGCGGTTTCGATCCTTGGTGGATCTGGGTCTTGAGCTGTTCGCCGCTGGCACCGGCCAGGAAACCGGTGAACTTCACCCCACCCGCGGTCTGCCGCAACCGCAAGAACTCCTTCGCGACCGCTTCGTCCTCAGCCGGCTCGGGACCATCGGTGTCGAGTCTCGACAGGACCGTCTGGCCGAACTTGGCGAGTTCACGGGGATTGGAGACCCGGGCCATCTTGACCATCTGCTCCTCGGCCACGGCCAACGTCTCAACCGGCACCGTCGAGGGTGCCTTCTCCAAGGTCCCCACGACGATCTTGGCCAGGTCAGAGCGCACGACCCCAGCCCGCGTCGGATCGGCAGGATCAGCCATCGCAGCCGCCACCACCGGGTACTTGCGCAGAGCCACCGTGAACGCGAGGTCTTTACGGACCTCGCGACGGTCGAGCCGGTAGCGTTCCGAGACCAGTTCGATGGTGTCCCGGGCACCCAGCTCCTGAGCGGCGCCCATCTCCTCCAGCCGGCCCATGGTCTGCAGCTCGTCGGCCTTCAATAGGGCCTTGGCAGCCTGAATGGTGTCCAGACGCGCCAGCAGTTCGCTGACGCTCTGGGTGTACACCGGGGGCATCGCCAAGATCTCCATACCCCAAAGCCTAGCCACCTCCACCGACAGTTTTCGAGCTCAGAACCCCTTATTTGTAAGGGAGTGTGTGGGCTGTTTGTGGGCTGGTTGCACACTCAACTTGCCCACACGCGGCTACATGCCCTAGGTGTGGCCTCTCCGGCCGCCTCTAGTCGGGGCTGGAACTCGCTCAACTGCAGGAAGAACTGCCCGAGCCACGACCCCAGGAACAGGAGCGCCAGCACGTACCCCGCAGAAAACAAACTCGCACCACCTCACGAGGAGCTTTCGCGGTCTTCCAGGCCGACCGCCTTGCGTAGCTCGCGGGTCTTGTCGCGGAGTTCCGCGGAGTCGCCCGCGTGGGCTTGCATCAGGTCGGCCAGGGCTGCGGCGATGGCGTTCAGCTTGTCCTGTACGGCGGCGTCGGCGCGGGTCTGCGAGTTCTGCAGCAGCGCCACCATCAGGAAAGTGATGATCGTAGTCGCGGTGTTGATGATGAGCTGCCAGGTGTCGACCGAGCCGATCAGGAAGTACGACGGCGCCCACACCAGCACGAGCAGCACACAGAACGCGAAGAACCAGGCCCGCGAGGCGAACCGGGATGCCGCGCTGGCGAACCGGTCGAAGAATCCGACCCGTGCCGGCACGTCCGACGGCATGTGCGCCGCGTCGGTGGACTCAGTCGCTGTGTTCGCCATGGGACGACCTCCTCGGATCCGTGGTGCCCCGACACCCCGGTTCCCCGGGGTATGCCGAGTTGTGTTTCGCGGTCGGGTACCGCCTGCACATGACCGGTCTGCGGCTCGAAGGACGGGTGATCTACCAGCTCGATCCGGCCACGTTCTTCGATTCGGACGGTGACGGATCGGGTGACCTGCAGGGAGTGTTGAGGCATCTGGATCATGTGCGGGCGGTGGGGGCGGACACGATCTGGCTGCAGCCGTTCTACGTGTCGCCGTACTTGGACGGCGGGTACGACGTGGTCGATCACTGCGGGGTGTCCGCCCGGTTCGGGACGATGGCGGACTTCGAGGAGCTGGTCGAGCGCTGTCATCAGCTCGGGCTCGCCGTGCTGGTCGAGCTCGTCGTCCAGCACACGTCGACCGACCATCCGTGGTTCCGGGCGGCACGGGCGGATCCGGCGTCGCCGTACCGGGATTTCTATGTGTGGGCTGCGGAGCCGGGTGACGATCCGGTGGTCTCCGAGCCGGTCTTTCCTGGCGTCGAGGACTCGATCTGGGAGTACGACGAGGTGGCCGGGATGTATTACCGGCATGCGTTCTACCGGCACGAGGCGGATCTGAACGTCGGTCATCCGGCGGTCCGGGCGGAGATCGGCAAGATCATCAGGTTCTGGCTGGAGCGCGGGGTGGACGGGTTCCGGGTCGATGCCGTTCCGTACATGGTTCGGCAGGCAGCCGTCGAGGATGGGCGAGACGACGGCTACTGGTTCCTGACCGAGTTGTGCGCGGCCGCCGGCGATGCGCCGTTGATGGGTGAGGTCGATGCGCCGCCGGAGCAGTACCGCGACTATTTCGGTGCAGGTGACCGGCTGCACGCCGTACTGGATTTCTGGGTGAACAACCTGCTGTTCCTCGCCCTCGCGCGCGGCGACGCCGAGCCGTTGCGCCGTGCGCTGCACCAGCAGCCGGAGCCGCCGAGGAACGGCACCTACGTGAACTGGCTGCGCAATCACGACGAACTCGATCTTGAGCGCCTCGAGCCGAATGAGCGGGACGAGGTGCTGGCGACGTTCGCACCCGAGGAGGAGATGCGCGCGTTCGGTCGCGGCATCCGGCGTCGGCTCGCGCCGATGCTCGGTGACGAACGGCGGATCGCCGCGGCCCAGGCCGTCATCGAGGCACTGCCGGGTGTCCCGGTCGTCCGGTACGGCGACGAGATCGGGATGGGCGACGATCTGTCGCTCCCGGATCGGGCCGCGGTGCGGACCCCGATGCAGTGGTCAGACGACGAGAACGCCGGTTTCAGCAAGGCTCGTCCGGAGTTCGTCGAGCCCGCGCCGATCGAAGCGGGCCGGTACGCCGCCGCCCGGGTGAACGTCGCCGACCAGGAACTCCGCCCGGGCTCGCTGCTCAGCCGGGTCTCGCAGCTGGTGCAGCAACGACGAGAGCTCGGCCCCTTGCCGATGCGCCGGTGCGAGGCCATCCCGTTCGAGGCGCGCTCGGTGCTCGGGGTCCTGCATCATCGCGACCACGACGCCGTACTGATGCTCGTGAACCTCTGCCCGGACGAGGTGCAGGTGCAGACCCAGTACGCCGTACAGGCCGATCTGCTTGCCGACCGCACCTACGCATCGGCGGCCGATGGTGAGATCCAGCTCGCCGGCTACGGCTACCGCTGGCTCCGCGTGCAACCGGACGGATGATTGGCGCGCAGAGCCGGGGGAACCGGCACGGCATGGCTACCGAGAAGCAGCGGACGGGCAGTTCGGAGCCGAAGACCCGGCAGGAGCTGTACCGCGAAGCCCAGAAGTGCGACCTCCCGGGTCGTTCGAAGATGGGCCGCGACGAACTCGAACGAGCCCTGCGTCGTTGACTTCGGCAACGGTCGGGTACCGGGTGATCATGGATCAGAACAGGAGCCCGGTGCTGGAGGCGTTGGCGGAGTATCACGAGCGTGGGTACGCGAATTTCGCGCCGCCGGGGCACAAGCAGGGGCTTGGGGCGGATGACGCCGTACGGCGGGTGCTCGGCGCCGAGGTGTTTCGGTCGGATGTGCTGGCTACTGGCGCTTTGGACGACCGGAAGTCTGGGCAGAAGGTGCTGGAGCAGGCGCAGGAGCTGATGGCGGACGCGGTCGGGGCCGAGCAGGCCTTCTTCTCGACCTGTGGGAGTTCGTTGTCGGTGAAGAGCGCGATGATGGCGGTCGCTGCGCCGGGGGAGTCGATGCTGATTGGGCGCGACGCCCACAAGTCGGTGATCGCGGGGCTGGCGCTGACGGGTATCCGGCCGGTGTGGGTGCGGCCGCGGTGGGATCGCGAGCTGCACTTGGCCCATCCGCCCGGACCGGAGGCGTACGAAGAGGCCTTCCGCCAGAACCCTGATGCTGTCGGCGCGCTGGTGACGAGCCCCTCGCCGTACGGGACTTGTAGTGATCTGAAGGCGATCGCCGCAGTCTGTCATCGACGCGGGAAGCCGCTGGTCGTGGACGAGGCGTGGGGCGCGCATCTGCCGTTCCACGACGAGCTGCCGACCTGGGCGATGGATGCCGACGCGGATGTCTGCGTGGTGTCGATCCACAAGATGGGCGCCGGGTTCGAGCAGGGCTCGGTCTTCCACCTGCAAGGCGATCTGGTCGACCCTGTGCGGCTCAAGGAAAGCGCGGACCTGTTGTCGACGACCAGCCCGAACGTCCTCCTGTACGCCGCGATGGACGGATGGCGGCGGCAGATGGTGCTCCATGGTGAGGAGCTGCTCGGTTCCGCGCTCGAACTCGCTCGGTCGACGCGTGCCGAGATCGACGGGCTACCGGGCCTACGAGTCGTCGAGGACGAGCTGCTGGAGAAGGAAGCCTCGCATGATCTCGACCGGCTGCAGATCATGATCGACACCCTGGAGGCCGGCATCTCCGGATACCAGGCGGCAGACTGGCTGCGCGCGGAGCGGGCGATCAACGTCGGCCTGTCGGACCATCGGCGCATCCTGGCCCAGCTGACGTTCGCGGATGACAAGACCCAGACCGATCGACTGGTGTCAGCCCTCGCTGACCTGACGCGAACCAGCCTGCCCGCACCGGCGAGCGTCGTACTGCCTGATCCGCGTGAGCTCGAACTTGAGCAGGTTGTGCTGCCCCGCAAGGCGTTCTTCGCCGCGCAGGACGTCGTACCGATCACCGAGTCCGTCGGCCGGATCGCGGCCGAACAGGTCACGCCGTACCCGCCAGGCATCCCAGCCATCCTGCCCGGCGAGCGCATCACCGCCGGCGTCGTCGACTACCTGCGCTCCGGCGTCGAGGCCGGCATGGTCATCCCGGATGCCGCCGATCCCGCCGTACAGACCCTGCGCGTTCTCCACGACTGAGTGTGCCCCTGTGGGTCGGGTCACGTCTGGGGGTGTCACGTTTTGGCGGGATGCGGTGTCTTGAGAGCATGCCTGAGCACAGCAGACCGAACGACGACCACGCCGAACGGTTCACTGCGTTGCGGCCACTGCTGTTCACGATCGTGTACGAGATCCTCGGCTCGGCGACGGATGCCGACGACGTGCTGCAGGACAGCTATCTGCGGTGGGCCGAGGTTGACCTGGCGGCAGTGCGGGACACCAAGTCGTATCTGGCGCGGTTGGTGACTCGGCAGGCACTGAACGCGTTGCGGGCCGGCGCGCGCCGTCGCGAGGACTACATCGGCCCGTGGCTGCCCGAGCCGCTGCTGGTCGACGACCACGATCTGTCGGCCGATGTGGTGCTCGCCGAGTCGGTGTCGATGGCGATGCTCGTGGTGCTCGAAACCCTTACCCCCAACGAACGTGCGGTGTTCGTGCTGCGCGAGGTGTTCGGTTTCAGTCACCACGACGTCGCCGGGGCGGTGGGGCAGTCCGTTGGCACGGTACGCCAGATCGCGCACCGTGCCCGCGAGCACGTCCAGGCGAGGCGCAAGCGCTTCGAGCCCGCTGACGCCGCGACGGCCGTGCGGATCACGGAGCAGTTCATGACCGCGGCCACCACCGGGCATCTCGAAGGGCTGCTCGCGCTGCTCGCACCGGACGCCACCTGGACCGCCGACAGTGGCGGCAAGACCACCGCGACCCGCCGGCCGGTGGTCGGTGCGGAAAGAGTGGCCGCCCTCCTCGTGAACCTCTTCCGCAGAGGGCAGGAGACACCGGACCTACGGGTCGCGATCGTCAACTGCAACAACACCCCCGCGCTGGTCGCCTCCCGCGGAGAGCACGTGGAGGGCGTCTTCCTGATCGAGATCGTCGATCAGAAGATCACTGACTTCTATGTCATCCGCAACCCGGACAAGCTCCTCGCGGTGATGGCGCCGCGGCAGATCAGCCGGGTGTAGGAGCCGCATCGCCGGCACTACGGCCTCACCGAACTCGAACCCAGAATCGTTCACCAACCGGCAAGGAGTTCTGCATGAGCCGATCACGTCGACCTGACCGCGAGGCCGAGAGGCACCGGGGCCGCATCCGCTCGATCGCCTTCTGGGTCAGCACGGTTGTCGTCCTCGCCGAACTGGTCGCCGGATCGGTGTGGAACCTCGCGACGATCGACTGGGTGGAAATGCAGATGAGCCACCTGGGATACCCGCACTTCTTCGCCTACGTTCTCGGTGCTTGTCATGTCGCTGCGGCGGCCGCGATCATCGCGCCCGGATTCGGGCGGCTCAAGGACTGGGCGTACGCGGGCACGGTTCTGATGTGGTTGGGTGCCGTGGTGTCGCATCTGACCACCGGCGACAGTGTTGTGTCCTGGGGGCCGCCGCTGATGTTCGCGGTGCTCGCGCTGACGTCCTGGGCGTTGAGGCCGGCCGACCGCCGCCGCGACGGACGGCCGGCAACGCACCTCCGCGCCTGGGCAGTTCCGATCGGCCTCCTCGCTGCTCTGTATGCCGTTTCGATCCTGACACTGCCCGCGGCCGAAGACGTCACGCGCGAATGGCCGGCCAAGCGCGGCTGGATTTCCGAGTAGCTCAACCGCCGGGGACGATGAGCAGGACCCAACGCAACGAACCCCAGGCTTCAGGCGCTGGTCGTCGTACAGCGCATGTCAAAAGGTGCAATTCGGCGGATGCCTCTGCCGCGACCTCTCGACATCCGGCACGATTGGCCGGTATTTGACGAGCACGGGGGGATCCGGACAGATGAGCGGCGAGCAGCTGCGCACGACAGAGGTCGACGGCGTACCGGTCTACTGGTTGCCGGGTCCCGGCACGCTCCGGGCCAACCTGTGGTTCAGGGCCGGGATGGCGGACGAGCCGCTCCCAACACACGGCTGGCTGCACCTGCTGGAGCACCTGGCGCTGCATGGCCGGCATTCGATCCGGACACCGGTCAACGGACAGGTCAGCCTGCTGCACACCGCGTTCGACGTGGAGGGCGAGCCTGACGACGTGGTCGCGCACCTGCGCGACCTCTGCCGTTGGTTGAGCCAGCCGGCCTTCTCCGATCTCGACCACGAGCGTCGCGTGCTGCGGGCCGAGAGTTCCCGGCGCGGCGGCAACCCGGTCGGCAGCCATCTGCTCTGGCGGTACGGCGCACGCGGGGTAGGCCTCGCCGAGTACGACGAGTTCGGCCTCCACACCGCCCAGCCGGACGGGCTGCGTGAGCTCGCGGCCCGTGCGTATGCCCGGGGCAACGCCGTGCTCGCCCTGTCGGGGCCACCGCCGGCAGGGCTCGAACTGCCGCTGCCTCCGGGCCCTCGGATGATTCCCGCTCGCTCTGTCCAGTGCGAGCAGCCGCTGCCCGGCGGTTTCGCGGGGCGACCCGATGCGATCGCCCTGTCTGGGACGGCCGCCCGATCGACCGCGGCCAGCGCGATGCTGCGAGCCTTCGAGCGAGGCCTGCAGGGCGGGCTCCGGCACGACTCCGGAGTGGGCTACAGCGCATGGTCGTCGTACGAGGTGGTCGACGCCGACCGGGCGATGCTGACGGTCGGGATGGATGTGATCCCGGAGGCATTGCGGGACGCGGTCAGCGAGTCCATCGCCATACTGCGGAGGTTGCGCGATCGTGGGCCCGATCCGGTCGAGTTGCGTGACGACCTCGATGCCCAGATCCGCCAGTTCGGCACGCGTCCCGCCCATCAGTGGCTCCCCATCTTGGCCGCTCGGGACGCACTGCTCGGTACACCAGTGACGAACAGCGTCGAGGAACTATCAGCCGAGACGGATGCTGTGACCGTGGCACAGGTGCGCGAAGTCGCGCTGTCGGTGTGGCGCGATCTGCTCGTGTCGGTCGATCCGAAAGCTGGCGGCGATCCGCAACTGACCTGGCTGGACAGTCCGCCGGCCGTGGTCAAGCCGTCGGACGGACGCCGGTTCCGGCCGATCCACCCGGAGCACAAAGGTGCGCTGACTGTTGGCGCCACCGGCGTGCACCTGGAGACCGCCGACGGGCGCGCGTCGGCGGCGTACGACGAGGTCGCGGGCATGGTCAGGTACCCCGACGGCGGCCGGCAGCTGATCCAGCACGACGGCTACGGGGCGCAGGTCGAACCGACGTTGTGGCGCCACGGTTCACAAGCGGTCGCACTGATCGACGCGGCGATCCCTCCCGCGCTGCACATCCGGCTGCCGGAGCGGACGAAGGACCAGATCCCGTACGTCAAGGTCCGCCGGATCGACACCGTCCGAGGCTGGCTCAACAAGCCTGTCGTGTGGGTTCCGTTCCTGGTGCTCGTGATCCTCGGTGTGGTGCTGACCACCGCACCGGACGAGATCGCATCCATCGTCGGACGCGTCATCCCGATCGGTATCGCCATCGGGGTGGTCACCTTCTTCAGACAACTCAGGAGCAAGAAGTGAAGCTGAGACGACGCCGGGCGGGGTCGACGCCCGCGATCGATCCGTGCATGGGCGATCCGCTGGCCCGGTCGTTCTGTGACGCGTTGACCAACCGCGACTGGCCGACCGCTCGCCAGATCCTGCTCGGCACCGAGCACCCGGACGACCGCTGCTTCCTGCTCGATGCCTGCGGATCCGTTCCCGACGTACAGGACTGGATCGGCACGATCGCAGCTGCTGATCCGCTGGCGCAGCTGGTTCGCGGCTGTCATGCCACCGCGTGGGCTTGGGAGGCACGTGGCGGCTATTTCGCTCAGTACACCCAGGCCGAGCAGTTCCGGCTCTTCTTCGAACGGCTCCGCGCCGCCGAGAGCAGCCTGTACGACGTGGTCGCGGCGAACCCTGACGAGGTCGCGGCCTGGGCCTTCCTGGTACGGACCGCTCGCGGGCTGCAACTCGGCCTCGAGGACGGGGAGTTCCGTTTCCAGCAGGCGATCTCCAGGCACGCCACCAACCTCAAGGCGCACGCGGAATGGCTGCAGACCTGCTGCCAGAAATGGGAAGGCAGTCACGACCGGATGTTCCACCTGGCCCGGTCCGCGGCCGCAGCGGCGCCCGACGGCAACATGCTGCATGCGCTGATCCCGCTGGCCCACCTGGAGGTGACGCTCGACCTCGAGGACAGCGCCGCCTGGTTCTACATGAATCGGCCCGACGTCCAGGCGGAGCTTCGAGCGGCTGCCGACCGTTCCGTTCTGCACCCGGCCGCTGACCTCCGGCCCGGCTGGCCGCTGTACTTCAACACCTTTGCGATGGCCTTCACCAACGCCGGCGACAAGCCCGCCGCCGCGGCCGTGTTCTCCCGGCTCGGCGACCAGATCACCACCCATCCGTGGCAGTACGTCGGCGGCGACCCGACCAAGACCTTCAGCAAGGCCCGATCGACCGTCAGCCGGTAGATGTTGCGGTGGCGATGATGTCGTCGAGGATCGCACGGGAGGTGGTCGGGCCGGCGATCAGCTGGTCAGTAGGTGAATTGTTCGAGGCCGGTGACGCGGAGGAGTTTCAGGGCTGAGGCCTCCGGGGTGCCGGCTTCGGCGGAATAGACCAGGACGGTCTGGTCGGCCTCCGGCTCCAGGAGGATGTCGCAGTCGAGGGTGAGGGTGCCGAGTTCTGGGTGGGTGATGGCGGTGCTGCCGGCACGCAGGCGACCGGAGCGCCCGGACAGCCAGAGGTTGTCGAACCGTGGGCTGCCGGCACGCAGGTCGTTGACGAGGCGGGTGAGGTCGGGGTCCTGCGGGTAGTTGGCCTGTGCGGTTCGCAGGCAGGCGACACAGTCGGCGGCTGAGTCGGAGTCCGGTGACAGGGCGATGCGGCCGACGCCGTCGCCGAGAAACCGCTCGCGGATGAGATTGCGCCGTACAGATGGCAACTCGGAGAAGTCGCCGAACAGTGCGGTGGCCAGGGGGTTCCAGGCTAGTACGTCGGACTTGGCCGACAGCACGAGAGCGGGGAGATCCGACAGCCGGTCCAGCAGCCGATGCACGCTCGGCCGAACCAGCATCGGGACGCGTCCGGCTTGCGGGGGAGCGGAACCGGCCAGCCGGAACAGCATGTCGCGGTCGTCGTCACTGAGTCGTAGCGCCCTGGCCAGCGCGCGCAGGACCTGTACCGACGGCCTGGGGCCGCGGCCTTGTTCCAGCCGGATCACGTAGTCGACGCCGAGGCCTGCGAGTTGGGCGACCTCCTCGCGGCGCAGCCCTGGTACCTGCCGGCGCGGACCCGCGGGCAGGCCTACGTCGGCCGGCTTGATGCGTGCCCGGGCCGTGCGCAGTACGGCGGCTAGTTCGGCTCTGTCCACACACACCATCCTGCCGGACCGGAGAAGGGTCGGGGTGGTACCGCTGATCCCATGCCTCAGCGGTCCCTGGCGGCCGGCCGCGTCCGCGGTGAGGCTGAGGCCCATGACAACGACGACGGCCCTGGTCACCGGGGCGAACAAGGGCTTGGGACGAGAGACGGTACGACGGCTCGCCGTACTGGGGTGGGACGTGTTCCTCGCGGCCCGTGACGAGGCCCGCGGTATGGCGGCGGTGGCGGAACTGGCCGACGACGGAATCGACGTACGGTTCGTCCCGCTCGACGTGACGTCCGACGAGTCCGTCGCTGCGGCCGCGGACGTGGTGAAGCGACTCGGCGGCCGGCTGGACGTGTTGGTGAACAACGCCGGGATCGGTGGTTCGGTCAGCCCACCGGCCGACGTACGGGACGCTGATCTGAAGGAGGTGTTCGAGGTGAACGTGTTCGGTGCCATCCGGGTGACGAACGCCTTCCTGCCGCTGCTGCGCACCGCCGAGCAGCCCAGGATCGTGATGGTGTCCAGCGGGATGGGATCCTTTGCCGTGGCCAACGACCCGCGGTGGTTCGGGCTCGTGCCGCCACAGCTCGGCTACCCGGCATCGAAAGCGGCTCTGAACATGATCACCAGCCAGTACGCCCGTGCCCTGGACGGCGTCCAGGTCAACGCCGTGGACCCCGGCTACACCGCGACCGACCTCAATGGACACAAGGGTTTTCAGACGGTGACCGAGGGAACGGATGCGATCGTCCGGCTGGCCACGGCCGGTCCGGATGGTCCGACCGGCGGCTTCTTCAACCGTGACGGAGAGGCTCCGTGGTGACCGGGATCCTGTCGCTCGGGCTGCATCCGAGTGCGATCGACTACAGCCGCTACCCGGGACTCGACGAGGCGACCCTCACCGCCCGGATCGCGGCCGGCGAGGCGGATCTGCACGATCAGGGCTTCGACATCGTTCCGTGCCAGGTCTCCGCCGACCCGGACGACGCAGCGCAGACGGTCCGCGACTGCGTCGCCGCCAACCCGGTCGGCGTCGTGATGATCGGCGCAGGGCTACGGATGGCGGCCGAGCACACGCTGCTGTTCGAACGGCTCGTCAACCTGCTCAACGAACTGGTCCCCGGCATCGTCTTCTGCTTCAACACCTCACCAGAAACCACAGCCGACGCCCTCCGCCGGTGGACGCACCCGAACCGCTAGGCGAACGGGAGGGAGAGGCCGAGGGCGGGGTGGACGGCGGAGTTGCGTTCGCGGATTTGGGTGAGTTCGGTGGGGGAGAGGGCTCGGCGGTAGACGCGGACCTCGTCAAGGTTGCCGCGGAAGCGGTTGGCGCCGTCGATGCGTTGGCCGATGTGGATGCCTTGGACGCCGAACTCCTTGCCGGCGGTGACTGAGCCAGGAGGTGCGGTTGCCGAGCCGACCTCGGTTCCGTCGACGAGCAGGCGGAGTTTGCCGTTACTGCGTTGGAGGACGACGTGGTGCCACTGGTTGTCGTTGTACGACGACGTCGATTGCACCGTGATGTTGAAACGGTCGACCGCTATCAGCGCTCGGATCCGGTTGCTTTCAGGTTCGGCGCGGAGCCAGACCTGTGGTGTCGTCCCCGATCCGGTGCGGTAGGCCCAAAGGAGCGCGTGTGATCCGGTGGTTGCGCCGTACTTGATCCACGTCATCATCGTGAAGTCCTGCGCACCGACATCGATCGACCGGTCGAACGGTACCTCGACGCGATCGTCTACGCCGTCCAGCGCCAGACCGGCGCCGAACTTGCCCTCGGCAACCATTGCCTCACCGCGCACGTACGCCGGGTTGTGTGCCGGACCGAGGTCGGGCGTGGTCGGGCCGGGGGCGGGC
>NZ_SMKA01000499.1 GCF_004348455.1 Kribbella albertanoniae | reverse complement strand
TGAAGGGTCGTGGTTAACGTCCGAAGGTGCGGAGACCGGCCCTCCGATGTTTCGGACGTTAGTGAGGGGTCGTGGTTAACGTCCGAAGGAACGGAGACCCGCCCTCCGATCTTTCGGACGTTAGTGAAGGGTCGTGGTTAACGTCCGAAGGTGCGGAGACCGGCCCTCCGATGTTTCGGACGTTAGTGAAGGGTCGTGGTTAACGTCCGAAGGTGCGGAGACCGGCCCTCCGATGTTTCGGACGTTAGTGAGGGGTCGTGGTTAACGTCCGAAGGTGCGGAGACCGGCCCTCCGATGTTTCGGACGTTAGTGAGGGGTCGTGGTTAACGTCCGAAGGTGCGGAGGGCCGCCCTCCGATTTTTCGGACGTTGTGACGGCGGGCGCGCCCGTGGTAGCCAGCCTGACCGGCGTTGGGGTTCACCCATGGGGTTGTGGGTTCTGGACCCGCATGCGAGTGCAGAACCCACAACCTGATGGGGGAACCCATGAGATGGCGGCCGCGGGTGCCGGAGTGTGGGTGGGCGGGCGTGTGCGACCGGCCGCTTCGACCTGCGCGCGCTGCCGCTGCGCCCCATCTGGTGGGTAGACCCGGCCGGTGGTGGGTTGGCCAACCGGATTGGCCCGCCGCCATTTGACTGGCCGGCCCACGAAATGGGCAGCTCGAGCCGGCGTACTCCGGTGCCGGGAGCTGGCTGCCTGTTCGGGCAAAACGGGGTGCGGGTGGGTGCCGGTACGGCGAGACTTCGGGGATGGGCGGGTTCGACGAGGGCGAGCTGTTTCGGGGGCTGGCTGCGGAGCAGTGGGCCGCTAGTTCGGCGACGGATGCCCGGCGGGATGCGCCGTTCTATCGGGAGGTCATCCGGGAGCAGGGCGGGCGTGCACTGGAGTTGGGATGTGGTGCCGGGCGGTTGCTGCTCACGTTCCTGGCTGAAGGTCTGGAGGTCGAGGGGTGTGACATCTCGGCCGACATGCTGGCGATGTGCCGGCGCGCAGTCGCTGGGGTGACGCCCACGCTGTACGAACAGGCGATGCAGGATCTCGACGTACCGGGGAAGTTCCGCACGATCTACATCCCGTGCGGCAGCTTCGTGTGTGTGATGGATCGGCAGGAAGCACTCGAGACCCTTCGGCGCTGTCGCGAACACCTCGAACCGGGCGGTGTCCTTGTTTTCAACGTGTTTCCGGTCCCGATCAACTACACCGAACCGCCCGCCGACGACTTCCCCACTCCTTGGCAGGCAGGCGCCGGCACACCGACCTCGCCGACGGTCGCCGCCTGCAGGTCTCGTCACGCTGGACCGCGGTGGATCGCGTCGAGCAGACCTGGCACGAAGAACGCCGCTACGACCTGTACGACGGCGCTTCGCTGATCCGGACCGAGATCCGCGCCGGCCAAGGCCGCTGGTACTTCCGCAACGAGCTCCTCTGGATGCTCCAGCTAGCCGGCTTCGCTCCCAGCGACGTCACCACCACCGGCGACCTGACGATCCGGGCCGTGAACCGCTAGAAACTCGGTCAGCAGCTCCACGAACGCCTCCGGTGCCTCTCGATGTACGCCGTGGCCCACCGCCAGCTCGTGGAAGCGGCCACCCGGTATCTGCTCAGCCATCGCCCGCATCTGCTCCTGCGGAAACGGACTGGTCGGCCCCCCGCCGATCACCAACGTCGGTGCCCGTACGCCCGCCAACTCCCCGAACCACCCGGGGTCAGGCGCATTCACCTGCCCGATCAACTCCACCCGAGCCCGCCAGTCATACGTCAACGGCTCACTCGGCCGCTCCGGGATCGGTCGCACCTGCGGAAACGGCGGTGGTGACTCGACCAGCACCAACGCCCCCACGCGCTCCGGATGCCGGGCCGCATGGAGATAGGCAGCAACAGCCCCCATCGAATGCCCAACCACCACCGGTGCCACCAACCCGTGCTCATCGAGGAACTCCCCCAGATCAGCAGCCAGCAACTCGAACGAGTACCCGTCCGCCGCCCCCGTCTCCCCATGCCCCCGCTGATCCGGCACCAACA
>NZ_SMKA01000498.1 GCF_004348455.1 Kribbella albertanoniae | reverse complement strand
CCCCCTCAACCACGCCCCGCCTCCGCACACGGTCGACCCGCGCACAAGGTGCCGCCGGACCACCACTTTGAGCACCCACCAACCACGCGCAGCCCGGCGGAATGGTCGACCCGCGCCCAAGGTCAGCGCCCGCCCACAAAGGTGGGACGCCACCTCCTCGAGCACCCCTCAACCACGCCCCGCCTCCGCACACGGTTGACCCGTGCACAAGGTGCTGAGGCCCCACCTTGAGCACCCCTCGACCACGCCCCGCCTCCGCACACGGTTGACCCGTGCACAAGGTGCCGAGGTCGCGGCACCTTGGGCACCCGCCAACCACTCGCGGCCCGGGGGGATGGTCGATCGGTGCTCTAGGTGAAATGTCGGTGGGGGCTTCTAGGGTCGCGGCATGCGGAGTGTGGAGTTGGGGCGGACGGGGTTGCGGGTCAGCAGGTTGGGGCTGGGGTTGGCTTCGATCGGGGGGATGTTTGCGGCGGTGCCGGAGTCGCAGGCGATCGCGACGATCGACCGGGCGTGGGAGCTTGGGGTGCGATTGTTCGACACTGCGCCGGTCTACGGGTACGGCGTCTCCGAGCAGCGGGCCGGGTTGGCTCTCCGCGGCCGCCCTCGGAATCACTTCGTGCTCTCCACCAAGGTCGGCCGCCTGATCGAGCCCGGCGGACCGGACCTGCAGCCGATCTGGGCCGAACCGCCGGCCGGTGTCGGACCTCGACTCGACTACTCGTACGGCGCGGTGATCCGCTCGTTCGAGGCGAGTCTGGAGCGGATGGGGATCGACCGGATCGACATCCTGCACATCCACGACCCCGACCTCGACTTCGCCACCGCATCGACCGACGCACTCCGCGCACTGAACGAACTCCGCGGCCGCGGCGCGATCCGAGCGATCTCCCTCGGCGTGAACCACGCCGACGTGGCAGCCCGCTTCCTCCGCGAGACCGGGACCGCCGGCCCGGACTGCATCCTGCTCGCCGGTCGCTACACCTTGCTCGACCGCTCCGCGACCGACGAGCTCCTGCCACTCTGCGAGAAGCTCGGCGTCGCCGTACTCGCGGCCGGAGTCTTCCAAGGCGGTGTGCTCGCCGACACCGCAGATGGCGCGCCCCACGGGTATGCGCGGGTCCCGGCCGAGCTGCTCGCCCGGATCGATCGACTCCGCGAGCTGAGCCGCCGGTACGACGTACCGTTGCTGGCGGCCGCGATTCAGTTCCCACTGGCGCATCC
The DNA here is from genome assembly GCF_004348455.1 of Kribbella albertanoniae. Taxonomy (GTDB): domain Bacteria; phylum Actinomycetota; class Actinomycetes; order Propionibacteriales; family Kribbellaceae; genus Kribbella; species Kribbella albertanoniae. The sequence continues at coordinate 851 of NZ_SMKA01000498.1, read as the reverse complement.
CGCCGTACCGGCCGTGGTGGTCGGAGCGCGCAGCCCGCAGGAGGTCAGCGAGGTCGCAGCCTGGCTGGAACACGCCATCCCGGAAGCCTTCTGGGCAGAGCTCTCGACCTACTAAGGTCAGCGCTATGCGGTTCATGCTGCTCCACAAGACGAACGACGGACTCGAAGCGGGCAACCCGCCGGACCCCGAGATCCTCGCCCGCGCCGACGCGGTCCTCGAGGAGATGCGCCAGGCGGGTGTGCTGCTGGTCGCCGAAGGCCTGATGCCGAGCGCCAACGGTGCCCGCATCTCAGTCGCGCAGCCCGGTCCGCCGCGCGTGCTCGACGGCCCGTTCGCCGAAACCAAGGAGCTGGTCGCCGGCCTGTCGATCATCCGCGTCGACTCCAAGGAAGACGCGGTCCGCTGGGCGCTCCGCTTCGCCGAGGCCGACCCCTACACCGAGATCGACATCCTCGAAATCGCTGGCTAAAGCCTGTAGTGCAGGATCGGGTACGGCTTGTTGGTCGAGTCCCGCTCGCTCCTGCCGACCAGCGTGAACCCGTAGTGCTCGTAGAACCCGACGGCCTGCGGGTTCTGCTCATTCACGTCGACCGCAGTCGCCGCAAACTCCTTGCAGGCATGGTCGAGCAGCAACGTCCCACCACCTTGCCCCCGGTACGCCGGATCCAGGAACAGCATCTCGACATTCCCCTCGGCCACCCCCACGAAGCCGATCAGGTACCCGTCGCCGTCCCGCAACCCAGCCAACTGCGGAATCCCCGCGATCGCCTCGCGCACCAACGGCCGGAACACGTCCAGATCCGCCTCAGTCACAAAGTCATGAGTAGCCCGAACCGACGCCTCCCACAAC
>NZ_SMKA01000497.1 GCF_004348455.1 Kribbella albertanoniae | reverse complement strand
GGGGAGGGCTCGGTTGCTGCCCAGGAGTTCCCAGGCGAACTCGCCGAGGACCAGCCGCATGAGGGCGGCGGGGACGGGGATGAGGGCCGGGCGGTGCATGGCGGTGCCGATGGCTTGGGCTACTTCGGCGTTGGTTGCGGGGACGGGGAGAGTGACGTTGACCGGGCCGGAGAGGGTCTCGTGCTCGGCGACGAAGCGGACGGCTCGGAGCCAGTCGGTGAGGGAGACGACGGGGAAGTACTGCTTGCCGGAGCCGAAGCGGCCGCCGAGGCCCAGGCGGAACGGGAGGGTCAGGAGCTGGAAGGCGGGGGCTTTGCGGGCCAGGACTACGCCGGTGCGGAGGGCGGCTACTCGGCAGCCTGCGGCGCGGGCTGGTTCCAGGGAGCCTTCCCAGACGCGGACCACGTCGGCGAGGAAGCCGTCGCCGAGGGGGGAGTCTTCGGTGAGGATCTCGTTGCCGCAGTCGAGGCCGTAGCCGCCGACGCCGCTCTGGGTGAGGAGGGCGGGGCGACGTTCGAGTTGGGCGGCCGCGTTGGCGAGGGTCGCGGTGGTGGTGACGCGGCTTTCGCGAAGGGTCTTGCGGTACGTCGGGGTCCAGGGGCGGCCGATGTTCGCGCCGGCCAGGTTGACCAGGACGTCGGCGTCGGCGATCGCGGCGAGGTCGAGTTCACCGCGGGCCGGGTCCCATTGGAGTTCGCCGGGGCCGGACGGCGTCCGTCGTACCAGGCGGATGACGTCGTGGTCGTCGGCGGCGAGATCGCGGGCCAGGGACCGGCCGAGGAAGCCGGAGGCGCCGGCGAGCACGTACTTCATCCAGTTCGCTCCTTGCAGACAGTTTGCTCAGTACCGAAAACCAGGGCCGGACAGAAACCCGGCGCCGGTCCGTCGAAACGGAACGGCGCCGGGTCGCGCTGTACTGAGAGTGGATCAGACGTCGAACTGGGCCTCTTCGAGGCGTTGCTTGACGGCCGTCAGGTAACGGGCCGCGTCGGCACCGTCGACCAGGCGGTGGTCGTAGGTGAGGGCCAGGTAGACCATCTGGCGGATGGCGATGGTCTCGCCGAGCTCGGGGTGGGTGATGACGACCGGGCGCTTGACCACGGCGCCGGTACCGAGCATGCCGACCTGCGGCTGGTTCAGGATCGGGGTGTCGAACAGGGCACCCCGGCTACCGGTGTTGGTGATGGTGAAGGTGCCACCCGCCATCTCGTCCGGCGTCACCTTGTTGTTGCGGGTGCGGTCAGCGAGGTCGGCGATCTTCTTCGCCAGGCCGGCGATGTTCAGGTCACCGGCGTTGTGCACGACCGGGACCATCAGGCCGCGCTCGACGTCCACCGCGATGCCCAGGTGCTCGGCAGCGTGGTAGGTGATCTCGCCCTTCTCCTCGTCGATCGACGCGTTCAGCTTCGGGTACTGCTTGAGTGCGTCGATGGCAGCGAGGGCGAAGAACGGGAGGAAGGAGAGCTTGGTGCCCTCGCGGGCCTCGAACTCGGCCTTCTTCGCGTTCCGCAGCTTGGCGATCTCGGTGACGTCGACCTCGACCACGGTGGTCAGCTGCGCCGAGACCTTCAGGCTGTTGACCATGTGCGAGGCGATGGCCTTGCGGATCCGGCTCATCTTCTCGGTGGTACCGCGGAGCGGGCTGATCGACGCGGCCGGTGCTGCGGCTGCTGCCGGAGCGGCGGCCGGTGCTGCCGCGGCGGCCTTCTTGGCCTCGGCGGCGGAGATCACGTCCTGCTTGCGGATGCGGCCGCCGACGCCGGTGCCCTGGACGGCGTTGAGGTCGACCTGGTGCTCGGCCGCCAGCTTGCGGACCAGCGGGGTCACGTAGTTCGGGCCCTCGGTGGAGGAACCGTTCGACGACGCGGCCGGAGTCTGTACGGCGGGTGCCTGCGGAGCCGGGGCCTGGGCCGCCGGAGCCGCCTGCGGGGCCGGCGCCTGAGCTGGGGGAGCGGCAGCCGGAGCGGGAGCAGCAGCCGGAGCCGGTGCCTGTGCGGCCGGAGCCGGAGTCGGAGCCGGAGCCGGAGCGGCTGCGGGGGCCGGAGCCTCGGCGGGCTTCTCGGCCGGGGCCGGGGGAGCTGCCGGTGCTTGGG
>NZ_SMKA01000496.1 GCF_004348455.1 Kribbella albertanoniae | reverse complement strand
GGATGCGGAGGGTGGGGCCGGACCAGGTGAGGTAGGTGGCGGCGGCTTCGGGGGTGAAGAGGCCGGCTTCGACGGCGATTCCCCGGGAGAGGAGGAGGTCGGCGACCTGGGCGGCGCCGGGTTCGTGGAAGTTGACGCTGGCGAAGTCGGGGCCGGGGTGCCACTCGGCGATCAGGCGGAGGCGTTCGGTGAGGTCGGGGACGATCGGTTCGCGGGTGGAGACGCCGAGCGGGATGCCGGGGCAGGCGGCTTGGACTGCTTCGACGGCGGCGCGGATGTCGGGCCAGTGCAGGCTTTCCCGTTCGTCGGCGCCGCGGGGGTGAAGGTGCAGGGCATCGGCCCCGGCTTGTACGGCGGCCGCGGCGGCGTCGGCGAGTTCGGCCGGGGTGATGGGGACACCGGGGTGGTCGGCGCGAGTGCGGTCGCCGTTCAGGCAGGCCTTGATCATGCGGCCAGGGTAGGTGTGAACCTGGTCGCTGAGGGGCGGGGCGGGGTGTGCCATGATCGAGCGGACAGGTGTGGAGGAACACCGGTGACCGGGTCTTGGCCCGGAAATCCGGGGCGGTCCCGCCACTGTGACCGGGAAACCGGAAGCCAGGACATCCACACCCTGTCCGCCGCGGTCCCCGTGGCGTACCCAGTTGCCGAAGCGGGCGCGGACACCCGCTGACGAAGGGACTACCCGCTGATGCGGCCTGCGCCACCCTCGACCGGCTTTCCGTTCACTGCGGTGGTCGGGATGGAAGACCTTCAGCTCGCGCTGATCCTCGCGACGATCTCACCGGCGATCGGCGGTGTGCTGATCCGCGGTGAGAAGGGTACGGCGAAGTCGACCGCCGTCCGCGCGCTGACCGAGATCCTGCCACCGGTCGACGTCGTACCGGGGTGCCGGTTCTCCTGCGATCCTGCAGCTCCCGCGTCGGACTGTCCGGACGGGCCGCACGCGGCGCCGGAGGCGGTGAGCCGGGCGGCTCGGCTGGTCGAGCTGCCGGTGGGCGCGACCGAGGACCGGGTGCTGGGGTCGCTGCATCTGGAGAAGGCACTGGCCGAGGGGATCACGGCGTACGAGCCGGGGTTGCTGGCGGCCGCGCACCGTGGATTGCTGTACGTCGACGAGGTCAACCTCCTGCACGACCACCTGGTGGACGTGCTGCTGGACGCCGCGGCGATGGGTCGGGCGACGGTCGAACGCGACGGGGTATCGGTCACGCACCCGGCGCGGTTCGTGCTGGTCGGCACGATGAACCCTGAGGAAGGTGAGCTGCGGCCGCAGCTGCTCGACCGGTTCGGCCTCACGGTCGACGTGGTCGCCAGCCGCGATCCCGCCGTACGCGTCGAGGTGATGCGCGCGCGACTCACCTACGAGGCTGATCCGGCCGCGTTCGTCATCCGGTACGACGGCCCGCAGCGCGAACTCGCGGAGCGGATCGTCAAGGCGCGAGACCTGCTGAGCGAGGTCATCCTGACCGACTCGGCGTTGCGGCAGATCGCCGAGATCTGCGCGTCGTTCGACGTGGACGGCATGCGCGCCGACCTGGTCACCGCTCGGACTGCGGTCGCGCACGCGGCATGGTCGGGGCGCACGGTCGTCGAGGTCGAGGACGTCCGCGCCGCCGCCAAACTCGCCCTGCCGCACCGCCGCCGCCGAAACCCCTTCGACGCCCCAGGCATGGACGAAGACCAACTCGACCAAGCGATCCAGGACAGTACGCCGCCTCCGCCGGACCCCGACGACGATCCCGACGGCGGCCCGGACAACGACGGCCCGGGTGGTGGCGTGGACCCGGAGCCGACGGACTCGACCGATGGACCGGACGCCGACCGTGATCCGGATGCCGGCCAGCCCGAGAAGCAGATCCCGGGGCCTGCGCCGACTGGTGATGTTGCTGGAAGCTCCGAGCCGTACAAGGCGCGCCTGCTGAGCGTGCAGGCGGCGGGTGCCGGCGTGGCCGGTCGCCGGTCGCGAGCGATCACCGAGGTCGGACGAGTCGTGGGTGATCGGGCGCGCGTGGGACGTGAGTCGGGTCGGCCGCACCTGCTGGCGACCATCCGGGCAGCCGCACCGCATCAGCATGTGCGGGGACGGGCAGGCGCCGGGCTGGCTGTTCGGGCTAGCGA
>NZ_SMKA01000495.1 GCF_004348455.1 Kribbella albertanoniae | reverse complement strand
TAAGAGACAGGTCTCCCCCCTACTGGCCGAGTCCCTCGCCGATCTCCCCCCGGCCTTCATCACCACCGCCGGCTTCGACCCCCTCCGAGACGAAGGCACCGAGTACGCCGAAGCCCTGGCAGCCGCCGGCGTCGATGTAACCCACCTCAACCACGCCACCCTCCCCCACGGCCACTACAACCTCCAAACAATCCCCGGCGCCACCGCCGAAGCCATCACAACCCTCACCACCCACCTAAAAACAGCCCTCCACTAGCGGCAGACCAAGGGGTCGACCGTCTGGCATGCCTCGCGAACGCGCGCCGCCCGACGTCGTCATCCGCCTCGGTGCCTGAGCCGAGCGATCGGTGAATATGACGAATGCGCGGTCGAGTGTGACCTCCGTGCCGCTGTACATCGTTTACCGGCGGCAAATCTCCGCACAGTCGATGCGGGGCTGCTGGTGGTTGCGCGTCGAGCGAAGCCACCGTGCCAACGGGGAACGCTCCCCAACGCCGCTGGCAGCACTGCGCTTGGCGCCGCCCGGACTCGCGAACGCTCGCCTCAGCGAGGTGGATCGACAAGGACCGGTACGGCTTCGCGAACCTGGAGCGGTGTGGCGGGCCCGGTGATCGGGACAGCACCGATGAACTGCGGGGCGAGCCCTTCAACCTCAAAGCTGGCGTCGTAGTTGACGGTGACCGACAACCGCATGTCACCGCGCTTCAGGTACTTGTGAGTGACCTCTTTCGACGGATACGGCTTCCCCGCGGACTCCGTGGTCTTACTCGTCCCGTCCCCGAAATGCCAGGTGTAGCTGGTAGGCACCGCCGTCACCACAACACCAAACCCAGCAACATTCACAGGCACCGTGGTCACACCGTTGTCGTCGGTATAAACGATCGTGTCCAGATTGACCAAAGTCCGGTCCCGCGGCTGCACATAAACCGTCAACTTCGGAAACAAGACGTTCTTCGACTCGGCCAACACCTGCTCCCACGTAACGTCTTCGGGGCGGGGTTGTATGACCTGAGGCTGTCCTGGGCGGCGAGGCGGATCGGGTTCGAAGGGCTGACATCTCGCAGGGCCTGGGAATGTGCCGTCCGGCTGCCGCCGTCCGCAGATCCCCAGATTGAGGTTGAAATCGACCCGCTTCGGCGCATCTGTTACGGCGACGTCCTTGTTGGATGCCGTCTTCGTCGACTTGATCTGTTGGTGCTTGGGCTTCCGCTGAGGACGACTGGAACGCGGCTTCCCAGAAGACAAACGGCCGTCGACCCTGGTCTTCCCTCTGACAAGCGTGCCGTCCTTCGTGGGGTCCGCGGTGATCACGGGCTTGGGCGGACGAGGCATGGCGAGCGTCGCTGCTCCTGATGCGAGGACCTGATCGGGCAGCATCGCCGCGTTCGCAGGCAGTCCTGCGGGTGCGGCGAGCGCACACACCAACACCACCGTCGCCAGCCTCGAGGTGATCATTGTGCGACGGATTTCATTTCGTACATGACCCAGCTTCCGGCCTGCGGCGACAGAGCGAACTCGCGCTTGTACTTGGCTGGCTTGCTCTTGAACGGCGTGGCCTTGGCGCTCTCTTTGGTCGTGTACGCGCCGACGGTCACGTTCGCCGACCCGCCGAGGCGCCCGCTCTCGCCCCGGACCAGCTCCGAGACTTCGGCCAGGTGCTCGTGGTAGTCGCCGGTCAGCAGGCCATTCGCTGCATTGGATCTCTGCACTGAGGTCGCATAGGACTTGCAGTTCTCACAGCCGCTTTCGCTGGCGTCGAGCATGGGGCTCGTATCTCCGGTGTCAGCCGCGTAATTCATCAGCGCGCTGTAGTACCTGACGAACTCTTCCGCGGACGCCAGGGTGAGCCCCTGGGCTGCCGTGGGCCGAGGCGGTGGCTCGGTTGGTTTCGAGGAGGACACCGGTGGTGTAGCCGTCGGGTCCGAACTGGAGGTGCTCGGCGGGGCCGTGTTCGGGCGGCCGGCTTCAGGGCTGCCCGGGCCGCAGGCGCTTAGGAGGAGGGTGCTTAGGCAGGTGGCTGCCAGGAAGGTCGGGATGTTGCGGATTGTCACCGGGGTCACCTCTCCGTAGTCATTACTGATCGTAAACGGAGTCGGCACGAGTGGGGAACGTCAGTTGGTGGGGCTGTGGATAAGTGGGGGCCAGGAGCCGTCCGGCTGGGGGGTTAGAGG
>NZ_SMKA01000494.1 GCF_004348455.1 Kribbella albertanoniae | reverse complement strand
GGAAGGACACGTGGTGGTGCCGCTGACAGGCCCGCCGGGCGGTGGGCCAGGCGGGCCGAGGGGTGGTGCGACCGACTACCTCAGGTCCTTACCGACAGGCGGTCGGGGCGGAGGTCTAGGCGGCGGAGGAGTTGGGCGTTGAGGGCTACGACGATGGTTGAGACCGACATCAGGACGGCGCCGACGGCCGGGGAGACGAGGATGCCTGCGAAGGCCAGTACGCCGGCGGCCAGTGGGACGGTGATGATGTTGTACCCGGTTGCCCACACGAGGTTCTGCCACATCTTCCGGTAGCTTGCGCGCGACAGGTCGATGACCGACAGGACAGCGCGCGGGTCGTCGGCGGCCAGCACGACTCCGGCCGACTCGATCGCCACGTCGGTGCCGGCGCCGATCGCGATTCCGACCTCGGCTCGCGCCAGGGCGGGTGCGTCGTTCACGCCGTCGCCCACCATGGCGACCTTCAGCCCGCGGGCCTGCAGCTCGCTTACCTTGGCGTCCTTGTCGCCCGGCAGCACCTCCGCGAACACCTCGTCGATACCCAGCTCGCTCGCCACCGCGTCGGCCACCTGATGCGCGTCGCCGGTGATCATCGCGACCCGAACACCCCGCTTGTGCAGCGCATCCACAGCCTGCCGCGACTCTTCCCGAATCGCATCCGCCAGCGCGATCGCGCCTACCACCTGCCGATCCTTGATGACCTGCAGAACGGCCGCGCCCTGCGCCTTCCACTCCGCCACGTGCGACTCGAGCTCAGCCGGCTCGGCCACGTCGTACTCGCGCAGCAACGCCGGCCCACCAACCGCCACTTCGTTGCCATCGACAACTGCCTGTACGCCGCGTCCGGTCAGCGATGTGAAACCGCTCGCCACCAGCCGCCCGTGAGCCGCTTCGGATCCAGCCGTCACCCGATCCTTGGCGGCGCGGACGATTGCTCGGGCCAGCGGGTGCTCACTGTCGGCCTCAACCGCGGCCGCCAGGTCCAGCAGCTCATCCTCGGAAACACCGTTCACCGGCGCGAGGCCGATCACCGCGGGCTCACCCTTGGTCAGCGTGCCGGTCTTGTCGAACAGGACGACGTCGACGGTCCGCATCCGCTCCAGCGCCAACCGGCTCTTCACCAGTACGCCGGCCTTCGCCGCGCGCTCGGTGGAGATCGCGATCACCAGCGGGATCGCGAGGCCGAGGGCGTGCGGGCAGGCGATGACGAGCACGGTCACCGTACGAGTGACGGCCTGATCGAGCTCGCCGAGCAACGCCCACACCACGAAGGTGATCAGCCCGGCGATCGACGCGAAGTAGAACAGGAAGGCGGCGGCCCGATCGGCCAGCGCCTGCGCCCGCGACGAGGAGGCCTGCGCCTCGGTAACCAACCGCTGGATGCCGGCCAGCGCGGTGTCGTCGCCGACCGCGGTGATCTCGACGCGCAGTGCGTTGTCGGTAGCAACGGTTCCGGCGACGACCGCGTCTCCGACACCACGCGACACCGGCCGCGACTCCCCGGTGATCATCGACTCGTCGACCTCGGCCTGACCGTCGACCACAGTCCCGTCCGCCGGCACCCGCCCGCCAGAACGAACCAGTACGACGTCGCCCGTCTGCAGCTCGTGCAGCGACACCGCGACCACCCCGTCGTCGGTCACCTTCTCGGCCTCGTCCGGCAGCAGCGCGGCCAGCGCATCAAGCGCTCCGGAGGCAGCGCCGAGCGCGCGCATCTCCAGCCAGTGCCCGAGCAGCATGATCACGATCAGCAGCGCGAGCTCCCACCAGAAATCGAGATCGAAGCCACCGATCTCCAAGGTGGTGATCCACGACGCCACGAACGCGACGGTGATCGCCATCGAGATCAGCAGCATCATGCCGGGCCGCCGCGACTTCAGTTCGCCCCAGCCACCGGTGAGGAACGGGCGGCCGCCGTACAGGAAGATCACCGTCCCGAGCACCGGCGCGATCCACCGCGATCCGGGGAACTCGGGCGGCATGTACCCGAGCAGATCGGCGAACATCTCGCTGAAGAACACGACCGGCACCGACAGCCCGAAGCTGATCCAGAACCGGTCCTTGAACTGCGCCGCATGATCCCCATGCCCCGAGTGCCCGCCGTGCTCCATCCCCCCGGAGTGCCCGGCGTGACCCGTCTGCTCACCATGTCCCACGTGCTCATCCATACCCCGCACCATACCCCCCTAGGG
>NZ_SMKA01000493.1 GCF_004348455.1 Kribbella albertanoniae | reverse complement strand
AGCTGTGTATAAGAGACAGCTCCCCAGCACACCAGCCGCCCCGCGCCGCTGCAACCCCGACACATTGCGAGTGTCGGAGTAACGCTGCCGCTGATCTCGCGATACACGAGGCAAGGGGAGCGTCCGGCGCGGTCGGACGCGAGGTGGTGTGCAGGGGGATGGCACGGTGGCGCATTCAGGCTCAGGGCCGGATCGCAGAAGCGTTGCGTACTGGGCAGGTTGGTGCACGGTTGCAGGATTCGTCCTGGCTGTGATCGGGTTCCTGATCGCCGACAACGACGCCAAGTCGGCCACCCCGACACCTAGCCCAACGCAATCGGCTTCGATCGGCCCGCCATCCACACCGGCCCCGACCTCTGCCCCGACTCCTGCGCCGACTTCTGCGCCGACTTTGGTCAGCACGCCACCGCCGAAGCCTCCGGTCAGCACGGTGCCGGTGGCGACGCCGTACAAGGTGCCGAAAGGCTTCCTCGGGACCTGGCGCGGGCCCATCGACCAGGACGGCAGCAAGGACTACTCCGTCATCGTCACGATCTCGTCCGGCATCATCGGCGACAGTCTCGGCACAGTCGAATACCCCGAACTGCAGTGTGGGGGCATCTGGCGGCTGGAAAGCGGTACGACGAACAGCATCCGTGTCACCGAACTGATCGACACTGGCTCGGGCTGTATCGACACCGTCCCGATCACGCTCATCCTGCAAGACAGCCAACTCCGCTACTACATCGACAGCCCAAAGGTCCGCGGAACCCTCCAGCGCAGCTGACGTCTAGAGTTGGCGCGTGGACATGAATGCCTACCAGCAGGCCGCTCTGCGGACCGCTGCGCCCAAGGAGAAGAAGAACGAGCTGTTCCATCTCCTGCTCGGCCTTGTCGGTGAGACCGGCGAGATCGCCGAGAAAGCGAAGAAGATCGTCCGCGACCACGACAGCGACTTCGCCCAGTGGGACCTCGAGGATCTGACGAAGGAACTCGGTGACGCGCTGTGGTACCTCGCCGTGATCGCGGACCACTTCGACGTATCACTCGAAGATGTTGCCCAACGCAACATTGCCAAACTCGCCGATCGGCAGCAGCGGGCCGTGCTCGGCGGCAGCGGCGACAACCGCTAGTTGTTGAGCGCCTCGGCGAGCCGGGCATCGGCGTTGGCGGAGGCCTCCAACTTGTAGAACCGCGCATCCAGGTCGCCCAGCATCGCGTCGAGGTCGTCGCTGTCGAGCTTCTCGGCGCGATCGTCCGGATCACGCGGGTACGGCGTACCGAGCAGTGCAACGGCCTCACCCAGCAGCTCGGCCCACGGCGAACCCAGCAGTCGCGGCAGCCCTCTCATCGCGGTCATCGCCGTATCACCGCCGAAGTACCGGAAGTACGAGTCGAATCCACCCGAGTTGACCTCCTGGCGGAAGTCGCAAACAGCAAGCACCTGCCGCTCCCGCTCGCTCAGCGAGGACCTGTCCGACTCCGTGTACTGCTCATAAAAGGCCCACACATCAATGGTCACCTTGCGAACGGTACGACACTCACTCCGTGCGGCGGGCTATGACCCGCACCAGGCCGAGCGATCGGCCACCATCGACCCGGAGCATTTGCGCCTCCTCTTGAGGCGGCAGACCGCTGTCCTGATCGCACGCCTCGTTCCACTGCAACCAGTCTCGCCACCCATCAGGCAACCGATCCGCGAGCTCAACGGTGACCAGCCCGGTCTTCTCCCAATGCCGTCGCCACCAGCCGGCGCTGTGCCAGGCACAGAAGTCCCACTTCCAGTACGGCGCCAAGTGGGGCGGCGGCAACGTCTCGTACTCCTCGGCCAACCCAGGCTGCACGATCCCGATCTGCCCACCAGGCTTCACGAACCGCGAGCAATAGCCGATATAGAGGTCGTCCGTCCCGAAGTAGTGATAAGCGCCGACACTGATGAGCGCATCAAAGAACCCCTCAGCAAACGGGAGGCTACGCGCTTCCGCATGAATCGGATGGACCAGATCCGCAGCGCCGGCCTCGCTCACGCGCCGGAAGTTCTCATCCGGCTTCACCCAAAGATCCGCCGCCCACACCTCCACCCCGAACTCCTTGGCCAGGAAGATCGAACTGAGCGCCGTACCGCATCCCAGATCAAGCACTCGCATCCCCGCCTCGAGCGCCATCACCCCACTCAAAGCCTCCGCCTGCCACACCGGGTTGGGCCCCATCCTGTCTCTTACACACATC
>NZ_SMKA01000492.1 GCF_004348455.1 Kribbella albertanoniae | reverse complement strand
GTGGGGTGGCGGGCAGCAGGCCGGCGGATGGGGTGCTGGGCCGGGGACCGGTGGTTCCGGTCGGGGCGGAGGCAAGCCGTCCAAGAAGTCTGGTGGGAGCGCGAAGAAGAAGTCGTCCGGCGGCGGTGGCGGGTCATTGGGTGCGAAGCTACCGCTGATCGTCGCCGGTGGAATCGCGCTGGTGATGCTGGTGGTCGCCGCGATCTTCCTGATCGTGAACCCCGGCGACAAGAAGGCGGATCCCACTCCCCCGCCACCGACCAATCAGCCCACGAACCAGCCCACCGGCGCGACCAAGCCCGGTGAGTCGAAGAACCCCAAGCTGCACGAAGGCGAGCGGATCGCGTCGACCGCGATCTCGTTCCCGCGCCGTACCGGGTTGTGGTCGGACCGCAAGCGGCTGGTGCCCCAACTGCTCGACTCGAGCGGGCAGTACGTCGTACTGCAGCAGAAGTTCGACGGGACCAACAACTGGTACGCGAACATCTTTGTCGGTGCCCTGGGCAACCAAGCGCGCTACGGCGGGGATCCGAAGGCGACCGCGCTGGCCCTGGCGAACGAGGTGCCGGCGTCGCTGTACGGCGGGATCGCGATCACCCGGAAGCCGGGGATGAACGGCCAGGTGAAGCGGTCGGACAAGTCAGGCTGGTACGTCCAGCAGACGGTGACCGCCAAGTCGGCCAAAGTGACCGCCCGGGTGCTTACCCTGACAGTGGCCGTCTTCGACCTCGGGGACGGGACGGCCGTCGCGTACATCAGCGACGTCCCCACCAACCGTCCGGATCTGAAGGCGGCCGAAAGCCAGGCCTACAAGGGAATCAACGTTGGCTGACAACGAGAACGACACTCCGCCCGCACCGCAGCGTTCTGGCCGGCACAGCGCACCACCACCGCCGGTCGATCCCGTACGCCGTCCACCACCGCCCCCTGGGCCGTTGGTGGACGAGTCCGGTACGGCGGACGCCGTGCTACCCGCAGCTGGTACGCCGCCGATGCCGCGTGGTCCGGTTGCGCCTCCACCGGTCATGGGTGGTCCGGGTACTCCGTCGCAGGTCCCAGGTGGTCCGGGTACTCCGTCACAGGTCCCAGGTGGCCCCGGTGCTGGCCAATGGGCGCCGGGTGGTCCGGGTACTCCCCCGGTTTCGTCAGGTGGGTCGGATGATGTGTTGATGGGGCAGTCGCCTGCTCCTGCACCGCCGCCACCTCCGCCGCCGCGTTCCCCGGGGCAGGGTCAGCAGGGGCCGGTTCCGCCGGTGGGACAGCAGCCGGGGTATCCGCCTCAGGCCGGACCACAGTCGGGACCGCAGTTCGGGCAGGGCGCTGGGCAAGGAGCGGCACCGGGCCCGGCGTACGGCCCTGGCCACCCGCAGCCTGGCAGTGCGCAGCCTGGCGGTGCACAGACTGGAGCAGGCCCGCATGCTGGAGGTCCGCAACCCGTAAATCCGCAGCTCGGAAGTCCCCAGGCTGCAGGCCCGCAGGTTCGTGGGCCGCAACCCGTGCATCCGCAGGCTGGAGGTCCGCAGCCGGGGGTTCCGCAGACTGGACGCCCGCAGGCTGGAGGTCCGCAGCTTGGCGTTCCGCCGGCTGGGGGTCCTGCTGTTGGGGGTCCTGCTGTTGGGGGTCCGCGGCAGGGTGCACAGCCGACAGCCGGTCCGTACGATGGGCCGCCCCCGCGTTCGGGTTCACCGAGTCAGCCTGCGCCGCCTGGTGTGCAGAGTCGGCCACCTGCGTACGGGCCTAGTGCGGCAGCGGCTGGGCCGACGGGTCCCCAGGGGCCGCCAGGGCCCCGGCCGTCAGTTGGACCTGGTGGTCCGCAGGGTGGGCAGCCAGGCATTCCACAGGGCGTTGGACCAGGTGGTCCGGAGCGTCAGCAACCAGGCTCTTGGCCGGTGATCGGGTCTGCTGGGCCGCAGGGTGAGCAGCCGGGCACTCGGCCCCAGGTCGGACCTGGTGGTCCGCAGGGCGGGCGGACGGGCATTCCGCCGAGTGCTGGGCCAGGTGGGCCCCAGAGCGGGCGGCCGGGCATTCCGCCGAGTGCTGGGCCGGTTGGACCCCAGAGCGGGCAGCTAGGCGTTCCGCCGAGTGCTGGGCCGGTTGGACCCCAGGGCCGGCAGCTGGGCGTTCCGCCTAGTACTGGGCCGAGCGCGGCCCCGGGTGGGCGACCGTCGTACGGGCAGCAGGCTGGGCTACCACCGTCTGCTCCGGGAGGCGACCAGGCCGGTGACATGAATGGGTCGGGTGGGCGCCGTACGGAGACCGCTGGTGGTTCGGGGCGGGTTGGGGT
>NZ_SMKA01000491.1 GCF_004348455.1 Kribbella albertanoniae | reverse complement strand
ACCTTGGGCACCCATCAACCACCTCCCGCACCCAGACACGACTGAACCGTGCTCAAGGTCGTGGGCGAAGTCGACCTTGGGCACCCGTCAACCATGGGCGCCGGGCTGCGGTGGTTGAGGGGTGCACAAGGTGGGTGGGCCATTCCACCTGTATTTGATTGATTGCTCAGGGGTTGGGTCTCCTGGTCCCATGTCTCCACCGGCTTTTCATCGTTGGAGGACTTATGACCCCGCCCAGGTTTTCCCGCCGTCGAGTTCTGTTGAGTATTCCGGCCGTGGCGCTGGCCGCGCAGGCCGGGCTCTCGGCCGCTCCCGCGAGTGCGTTGAAGAAGAAGCCTGAGTGCCTGGCCGACCTGATCGCGGCCGACCCGATGCTGGTGCTCCGCTGATGGCCAGCATCACCTGGCTGGCCGACGTGCTCCGGGCGGCCGGCGTACAGGTCGTCGAGGAGGGTAACTGGAAGGCTCGTGGGGTGTCCGGGTCGTTCAACCCGATCGGCGTGCTCTGGCATCACACCGCGGCGACGTCGAGCCCGAGCAACCCGCATCCGGCGCTGGGCATCTGCATCAACGGCCGCTCCGACCTGCAGGGCCCGTTGTGCCAGGCGTTGGTCGACTACAACGGCGTGTTCCACGTCATCTCCGCCAACCGCGCGAACCACGCGGGCGCGGCCCGGGCCAGCGGTCCGATCCCGGCCGGTGACGGCAACACGATGCTGATCGGCTGGGAGATCGACTACAACGGCGTCAACCAGCACATGACACCGGCACAGTACGACGCCTCCGTGAAGGCGACGGTCGCCGTACTGCGGCAACTCGGTCGTGACGCGAGTTACGTCCGCGGGCACCGGGAGACGTCGACTACCGGCAAGATCGATCCGTCGTTCATCGATCTGGACGCGTTGCGCGCGGAGATCGCGCAGCAGCTCGCCGGTGGCGGTGGCGCGGCTGGTCAGGCGTACCGGTATCTCGACCAGCAGCACGTGGCGGCGGTCGGCACGGGTGGCACGTTGGTGAACCTGATGTGGTCGCCGGCGACCGACAAGGTCATCCAGGACTGGGGTTCGAGCAACCTGGTCGGGAAGCCGTTCGGGTTCGTGCACAACGGTCAGCAGCATGTGTTTGCCCGCGGCAACGACAACACCGTGCGGCACTGGTGGCAGGCGGGAACCGGCAACCCGGTACTCGACAACTGGGGCACCGAAGGACGCGTGCTGTCGAACCCGACCGGATTCGCCTACAAGAACCAGCAGCACCTGTTCTACCGCAACCCGGACGGCAACCTGGAGCACAAGTTCTGGGATCAGGGCACCGATCAGATCACCACCGGTGTCTGGGCCGGCGGACCGTTCGTCGGCAACCCGATGGCCTTTGTGCACAAGGACCAGCAGCACATCTTCGGTCGCGGCCCGAACGGCGAGCTGAAGCACTGGTCGTGGGCTCCGGGTGGTAATCCGGCACTCGACAACTGGGGTGTCACGAGCGGTGTCACGTCCGACGTGACCGGATTCAGCACCGGCGTACAGGCGCATGTGTTCTTCCGGAACGCCGAAGGGCAGCTGCAGCACCGGTTCATGGACGGTACGACGGTGCTCGGCGACATCTGGACCGGCGGACCGTTCGTCGGGAACCCGCATGCGTTCGCGCACAAGAACCAGCAGCACGTCCTTGCCCGCAAGGAGAACGGCGACCTGGTCCACTTCTACTGGTCCCCCACCATCGACCCGCCCGAGTCCGACAACTGGGGTGCCGTCGGCGTGGTGACCGACGACCCGATCGGCCTCTCCACCGCCGACGCCCACCATGCCTTCTACCGTATCGCCAACGGTTCCCTCGAACACCGCTACTTCGTCGACGCCGAAGCCCGCCAAGCCACCGACAACTGGGGCGGCTCCCTAGCCGTCAGCTCGTAGCCCCGCGACCGAATATCCCTCCCGGAGGTCGCCATCTCATGGGTTCCCCCATCAGCTTGTGGGTTCTGGACCCGCATGCGGGTGGGGAACCCGCAACCTCGTGGGTTAACCCGCCGGATAGTTTCTGCGGCGAACGGGTCGCCTGCCCCAAACCGGTTCGGGGAGGAACAGGGGCCGGCCAGGGCGAACATCCACCAGCAGCGGGTCACCTTGAGCACCCACCAACCACCGATCACTCACCGGGATGGTCGAACCGTGCTCAAGGTCGGGCCTTGACCCTGGTTCTTGGACACGCTGAATCCAGCATTTGCTGGGGAAGCGAGATGATTCTGAGTTATGGCCCGTAGGAACTATTCCGAGGAGTTTTGTCGGCAGGCCGTCGACTTGTACGAGT
>NZ_SMKA01000490.1 GCF_004348455.1 Kribbella albertanoniae | reverse complement strand
GATTACGGGCAGTCCCTCAAACCTCGCCCTTTTCGAGGGACTGCCCAGCTTGGAAACGACGGGGCGCGGAGTGTGGTTCACTTTCCCGCTTGAGGAGGTACGGAATGGACTCGCCACACCGCGCCCCGCCGACGCCAGGGTGACCGGGCAGGAGAACGACGGCTCACCAACCACCCTGACGGGCCTATTCGACGTGACCAGCAATCAGCACCTGCACGCCGTCGGCCGCAAAGGCCCGAAGCACGGACAGCGGCGGGTCGCCCAGACCAGCCAAATGATGAATGCCGGGAATGATCACAATTCGCTCGCCCGGCTCACTCACACGTGCGGCCAGCTTCGCGAATGCTTCCGGGACCGACTCAAGTTTTTCGATGAATATTTCACTCAGAACCAGACCCCGCCGCTCGGCGAACTCGATCAATCCACGTTGCGCTCGGGCCATTTCAGCAGGCGTCATGAGCACATGTTCCCGCAAGTATGCGACAACAAAAGGTCTTTCGGATTTGTCATCTTCCATAGTTTCCCCGTGTTTCCACTCGACTCCGTGGCTCGACCTACTCATAGTTCTTGGTTCCGTCGCACTTGCTGTCATGGCTCGCGAACCCTTCCCCTGTCTCGACGACCCGCCGATCGCGGGTTGGCTTCACCACTGGTTGTGTCGACGCTGTATCCGTTGAGTGAGTAGCCTGGTAGCTGGTGCACCTGGTGACCAGCACTCGGGCGTCTACAGCCGTCTACAAACCTGCGGCTGTGCACGGAATGGCCGTAGAAGCGAGGGATGATGGGTACAAGCTTCGGTGAAACGCTGAGGTCAGTACGGAATTCGCGACAGTTGAGCTTGAAAACACTGTCGCGCTTAGTTTATTTCTCGCCTGCCTTTATCGGACATGTCGAGACCGGGCTAAGGAAGCCAACACCAGAATTCGCGGAAGCGGTAGATAAGGCGCTTAGTACGTCAGGTCTGTTCACCGAACTTGCGCGGTTAGGAGATGATGACGAAGTGTACCGCCGCACACTTATAAAGGCGCTCGGAACACTGTCGACTGTCGGCGCAATCGCGCCCAGTGCTGTTGCCGAAACTCTCCGGCATTCGCTCGACCGGGCGGCAAGTCTCGCGCCAAATGCAGATGACTGGGAAGATATCGTCGCCACATATGGTCGAGGTTTCATGACAGAGCCGCTCTCAGATTTATCTCAGAGAGCAGTAGCTGACCTTTTGGTGCTTTCGGCAGATCCACAGTTGCGCGGCAGACATGGGGCGCGTCTCGCGATGGTTTACGGCTCATCGGTGGCAAGTCTGGGAGACACCGTGACGGCGAAACGCTGGTACTCCACAGCGGTCAAGTTGGCAGATCATTCCGGAGAAATTGAGTTACGCGCATGGAGTCGCGCGCGTCTCGCTTATCGCATCTTCTACGAAGGCGGCGACGATGCGGAGGTATTGAGCTCGACTGAGCTACCAATTGCCTTTGGCAGGTCCTCTGCCGCCGTAATTGAAGCGCATGCTGCTAGGGCACATGTCTATGCCGGTAGAGGAGACGCCCGATTGGCGAATGAGGCGCTCGGCTTGGCTTATCGGGCTCTTGAGTTGGCGCATGAGCAGGACGGGAACTCCATATTCGCAATGCCTGGTTGGCGTCTTGCTATAGCCGCGAGTTGGGCTTACACAGCTTTAGGCGATTCGACAAAGGCGGAGGCAATTCAAGCGGAAGCCGAGAGGCTTCCTGCGGCCGCTAGTCGGTGGCGGGCCCAGCTTGACATGCACCGTGCATGGGCTGCTGTGCAAGCGAAAGACGTGGACGAGGGTGTAACCCAAGCCTCCCAGTTGGTGAATACCGAACACAGCAGAGTCATTAAAGGACTGGGGCAGCGTGTCTATCAGGCAGTGCCGATCAAGGAACGCAAACGCGAAACCGTGCGAGAACTTGCAGACGCGTTAAAGGGCCGATAATGACAGCCCTACAGCAAGGCTGGATATTCTGCGTAGACGGCTTCGCATGGCTCCAACGCCTGACCCCTGAGGGTCTTCTTAGTCCTGACTCAATGCGAGTTGACTTGTCCGAGATATCAAGCACGGACGGGTTACCAGAGGCATGGCAGAGCTTCTTGAGTGACGACGGTTGGTATATCGGCGTGCCGGTTAAGCTAGTCAACCAGGGCCTCGGCAAAGTCGTCTTTTCACTTGGCCAGAAGCAAGCTGAGTACGCGTTTGTGGTCTCGGGCGTGATGTCGGAGTCCGGCTGCGATGTTGTTCCAGCCTGCGTGGCGTAGCAGGGTGATCGCGAGGTTGCGGAGGCTGGCCATGGTGCGTGGGGCGTGGCCG
>NZ_SMKA01000048.1 GCF_004348455.1 Kribbella albertanoniae | reverse complement strand
GACCCAGGGCGAGGGGGATGGTGGGTGGGCCGGTGCGGAGGAGGTCGGCGACCAGGGACGGGAGGTCTCGGGGAGCGAAGCGGCCTTCGTGGGCTTGGAGTTCTTCCAGGGTCCACCAGCGGTGGCCGTGAACGTTCTCGGCGGCCATCTCGTCGGCCGTGAAGGTGCCAGCGGCGTCGAACGCCGGGGTGCGGATCAGGAAGTAGTCGTTGATGACGCCTTCGTAGCCGTCGGCGTGGCCTTCGGCAACTACTTCCTGGTGCCAGACGAGCGGCGGATCCTCGGTCAGGGTGAGGCCGACCTCTTCGGTCAGCTCGCGACGAAGGCCCTCCTGCAGGGACTCGGTCGGCTCCAGCCCACCGCCGGGTGTGGCCCACAGCGGCCCGTCGTCGAACTCGAAGCGGACCAGCAGCAGCCGGTCGTCGGGATCGAGGATGATGGCGCGTGCGGCCGGGCGCAATCGAGGGCGCGTGAGCTCCAGCTCCTGATTCTGCTCGACAACAGAGAAGCCGAAGCGCGCGTTGACCTTCTGCATCGCCGTGTTGGAGAGCGCGGTCCACGTGTGCAGAGAGGACTGCGCCTCAAGATGTTCAGCGAGCAACTCAAGGTTCGCCAGCTTCAAGTGCGTGCCGAGGTTGTGCCCGCGGTGGTCCCGCAAAACCAGCGTGTCGTCCTGCTGAACATTGTCCGGATCCGTCCGCGGAACGTAGATCAGCGTGTACCCAGCAGGCGAGCCGGCGTCGGTGTGCGCCATCGTCACCAGCGCGAGGTAGCTGCGATCCACGCGCTCCTCACCCTCCACCAACCGCTCGACCGTCCACGGCACCGTCTCGCGCGTCATCCCGCCGGTCGGTACGTCGTTGTCCATCGCCGTGTGCAGATCGGCGTACGCCTGCTGGTGTTCCGGCGGGCAGACCCCCGCCCACGACGTCAGCGTGTAACCCTCGAGCTTGCCCGCCGACTCCCGCAGCTCAGCCAGCCGCACCGAGTCATACGGCAGGGGTACGACGAGATGGTCCTCGACGTGCTCGACCGTGAAACCCAACCCCTCCGCGAACACGGACCCGGGCCACGGCGACGACGGAACGCCGAGCTCGGTCTGGAAGATCGTCCGCCCGAGCTGGGCGGCACGGGTCGCGGCCCATTGCCACAACGCCGTACCAACGCCACGGCGCCGAAACGAAGGCGGTACGTCGATCTCGACGTCGACGTTGTCCAGGTTGTCCTGCAACCGGTACTCGAAGAGCATCGCCCCGACGACCTGATCGTCGTCCAGGGCAACGACCGCGAGCCGGGTCTTCAGCGGCGACGGGTCGCGCAGTGAGACGGCGAACGTCTCCCGTGTTCCGAGGAGGGCCGCCGACCGTCCCGCGACCACCCCCGCGTGCAGGGCGTCGTACCACTGGTCGAACAGAACAGGGTCGGCCGGGTCGATCTCGCGAACGGTGATCACCCGGCCGACCCAATCAGTTCCCAGGGTCAGAAGCTACCGATTAAACCGGCGCGATCTTCCCCGAGTACATGCCCATGATGACGAAGTTGTCGGCGTACGGCGCGTTCTTCAGGATCGGGTCGTCGTCGGCCGGGAACTTGGCCACCCGCTTGCCCTCCAGCGCCGGGTTGTTCCCGTACCGCTCCCACAGCGGGATGATCGGCAGCAGCTCGTTGAACGCGAGCGCCGCGGCGGTCACGTTCTTCTTCTGCTCCTCGACGTCCAGACCCTGCGCGGACTTGTCGACGACGGCCTTGAGGTCGATGTCGCCGGCCGAGGTCTTCTGCTTGAGCGGGAAGTTCATCCCCTTGCCGCCCTGGTTCGCGGCCGTCACGTAGTTGAACGTGTAGAGGTCCTGGACGAACGAGAAGTACGGGTGCGGGTGCGACGACGCGCCCCAGCTCTGGATCGCCAGGTCGAACTTGCCGGCCAGTACGTCGGGGGTCAGCTGGGTGAAGGTGATCCCGCGCTTGGTGATGTTGAAGCCGAACTTGGTCAGCTGGTCGGCCGCGTTGGTGGCGGCCGGGTTCCAGTCGGCGAACTCGGTCGGGAACTTGATGTCGTACGCCGCGGGCTTACCGGCCGGAGTCTGCCACTTGTCGCCGGCCTTCTTCCAGCCGGCCTCGGTGAGCAGCTGGGTGGCCTTGGCGAAGTCCTTCTCGTACGCCTGCAGCTTCTTCTGGTCGGCGTCGGAGACCCAGTCCGGAACGGTCTGGTCGGAGAAACCGGCCATGAACTTGCAGGCCTTGCCGGACTCGCCGAGCGCGATCGTGCCGTTCTCGCCGCGGTCCAGGACGTAGGCGATCGCCTGCCGGACGCGAACGTCGGCGAACTCCGGGCGGGTCGTGAAGTTGAAGACCAGCGCGGGACCGGAGTACACCGGCGGGCGCAGGATCCGGAAACCGTTGCTCTCGAAGGTCTTCTCGCTGGCCACCGCGAAGCCGTGGGTCGCGTAGTCGACGTCCTTGTTCATCACCGTCGGGGTGATGTCGGAAGTCTCACCGTTGTAGAGCACGACCTTGGTGAAGCCAACCTTGTCGGCGAACAGGCCCTTGTCGTTCTTGACCAGCGACATCTGCGCGTTCGTCATGGTCTTCGGGTCGTAGTTGAACGGCCCGGACACGATCGGGTTCTCCGGGTGGAACTTCTGGAAGTCGCCGTTGAGGGTCTTGCCCTCGCCGTCGTCCAGGCTGCCCTTGGCCTTGCGCAGCGTCTCGGCCTTGGTCGCCCACTCGCCGTACACGGCCGACGGCAGGATCGGGGCGCGCAGGATGTACCGCTCGAGCACAGTCGACGGCGTACCGATCGTGAAGACGACCGTGGTGTCGTCGGTCGCCTTGACGTCGGACAGGAACGTCCAGTCCTGCTGGCGCATCAGCCAGCGCAGGTTGGACGTCGCGACGACGTCCTTGCTGGTCACGGGCGATCCGTCGCTCCAGGTCAGGCCGGACCGCAGCTTGAGGGTGTAGGTCTTGGCCGCCTCGTCCAGCGTGCCGGACTCGGCCATCATCCACTCCCACTTCTTGTCGGCCCAGTAGTACAGGCCGGCGCTGGGGTAGACGAGGTCCATGTACGGGCTGCCGGCCTGCTGGATGCCGTCGAGGACACCGGCGGCCAGGTTGAAGTGGCCCTTCGGCGGCAGCTGGTACGGATACGCGCCGTGGAACTCCTTCTCACCGCCGCTGCCGCCCTGGGCGGCGGGCTTGCTGGGCGAGCACGCCACGGCCGAGCCGAGACCGGCAGCGCCGAGACCGGCGAAGCCGAAGAGCTGGAGCACGTTGCGGCGGGAGACCTCGTTGGTCCGGGCCCGTGCCGCGGACTCGTTACTGCCGGTGGGACTCATCCTCGGTCCTTTCCTGATCCTGACCGCACGCCGTCGCGCGACCAGTTGTACTGAACTACTGCTGACCGTCTTCTCGCTTCGTCCGTCGGCGGGTCCAGACGACACCGGCGACGACGATCAGGCCCAGGAACAGGCCCAAGAACAAGGTGAACAACGTGACCACGAACTCCGGCGTACCGGGCGTGAGCGTGAGCAGCAGGACGCCCGCGCCGAGCACCAGAAAGGCTGCCCAGCCGAGCGCCATCCGCCCCAGCTCCGGAGGCATCAGGCCGCCGGCTCATCGGCGCCGTCCCGGGCGACCACGTGACAGGCGGCCGACTGGCCCGGCCGGACCTGGATCAGCTGCGGTACGTCGCCGTCGCACAGCCCGTCCTCGAACCGGCCGCAGCGCGGGTGGAACGCACAGCCCGGTGGCAGGTGCGCCAGGCTCGGAATCTCCAGGCTGCGCAGGGATTCCGCGTTCTTGGTGCGGGTCAGATCGGGGTCCGGCTCCGGGATCGCGTCGATCAGTGCCCGGGTGTAGGGGTGCGTCGGCGCGTTGATGATCCGCGGGGTCGGGCCGAACTCGACGATCCGGCCGAGGTACATCACCGCGGTCCGGCCGCGCCAGCCGAAGTACTTCGCGATCGCCAGGTCGTGGGTGATGAACAGGAACCCGACGCCGAGCTCGTCGCGCAGCCGGCCGAGCATCGCCAGCACGCTGATCCGGATCGACACGTCGAGCATCGAGGTCGACTCGTCGGCGATGATGATCTTCGGGTCCAGGGTGAGCGCCCGGGCGACCGCAACTCGTTGCCTTTGGCCACCAGACAGCTGGTGCGGGTACTTCGAGAGGTAGTTCTCCGGCGGCGTCAGATCGACCTTCGTGAGCAACTCGTACGCACGCTCGGCGGCAGCCTGCTTCCCCTTCACCACACCGTGTTTGAGCAGCGGCGCAGTGAGCGTCTGCTGGATCGTACGGGTCGGGTTCAGCGAAGCGTACGGGTCCTGGTGGACGTACTGCACGCTGCGCCGGAAGTCCCGGAAGTCCCGCTTCTTCAGCGACCAGATGTCGGTGCCGTCGAACATCACCTGACCGCTGCTCGGCCGGGTGAGCCCAGCCGCCATCCGGGCCGCCGTCGTCTTCCCCGAACCGCTCTCCCCCACCAGGCACAACACCTCGCCCGGGTTGATCGACAGGTTGGCCTGGTCGACCGCACGGATCGGCCCGGCCTTGGTGTCGAACACCTGGCTGACCCCGTCTAGCGTCATCAACGGCTTGCCGGACGCATCCTGTACGGCGGGAGTCTCGTCGACCGCGGTCATGATGCGGTCCTCCGTTCGAGGTGGACCTGATCGGAGTGGATGCAGGCGACGTCGTGGGCGTCACCCGGCTCGTCGGTGATCGGGATCAACGGCGGATCCACCTCCTGGCATTCGTCGGTCGCGAACTTGCACCGCGGGTGGAACGAGCAGCCCGTCGGCAACGCGGCCAGGCTCGGCGGTCCGCCGGGGATCGACTCGAGATCCGGCAGGTCGCCGACGATCGGTGGCACGGCCTTGATCAGACCGAGCGTGTACGGGTGCCGCGGCTTGTAGAACATGTCCCGGACACCACCCGTCTCGATGATGCGGCCGGCGTACATGGTGGCGACGCGGTCGGCGAGCTCGGCGGCCAGCGAGAGGTCGTGCGAGATGAAGATCATCGAGAAGCCGAGCCGCTCGCGTACCTCGTGCAGTACGTCGACCACCGACCGCTGGGTGAGGATGTCGAGTGCCGTCGTCGGCTCGTCGAGGATCAGTACCTCGGGCTCCAGCAGCAGGCTCATCGCGATCAGCACCCGCTGCCGCATTCCGCCGGACAGCTCGTGCGGATACGAGTCCATCACCCGCTCGGGCTCGAGCCGAACCAGCCGGAGCAGCTCGGCCGCGCGCTCCTCGATCTCCTGCTTGGTGGCCTTGGTGTGCGCGCGCATCGTGTCGTGCATGTGCCCGCGGATCTTCAGCACCGGGTTGAAGGCGTTCATCGCACCCTGGAACACCATCGCGGCATCCCGCCACCGGAACTGCCGCAGATCGCGACCATCGAGACCCAGTACGTCGATCTCGGTCCCGTCACCGCGGTTGAACGTGACCTGGCCGGACGCGTGCCCGAGCCGCGGCAGCAACCGCAGCAGACCGAGCCCGAACGTCGTCTTACCGCAACCGCTCTCGCCCACCAGCGCCAGGCTCTCGCCCGGATAGAGGTCCAGGTCGACACCACGGACCGCCTGCACCGTCGTACCGGAGCCGGTCCGGTACTCGACCTTGAAGTCGCGGATCGAGAGCAGGGGTTTGCCGGTCCCGCCACGCACGGCGCGAGCACTTGTCACAGGAACAGTCATGCCGATCACCGGTCCCGGAGACGGGGGTTGAGGATCTCCTCGAGCGATCTGGTCATCATCACCAGACCGAGCAGGAGCAACGTGATGGCGACGACCGGACTGAGGATGAACCCCAGACTGGCGTCGTTGAAGATCGCGCCGGCGATCCAGGCGCGGTTCAGCATGATCCCCCAGTTCGATCCGGTCAGTGGTGCGAGGCCGAGCAGGTACAGGCCGACGAGCGAGTAGATCGCGTTCGTCACGCCGATCATGAAGTTCATCAGGATGAAGCTGGCCATGTTCGGCAGGATCTCGACGAACACCACCCGCGGCGTGCCGAGGTCGAGCAGCCGGGCCGCCTCGACGAACTCACGTTCCTTCAGCGACAGCACCTGGGACCGCACAGCCCGTGTGAGCACCGGCCAGGACAATCCACCGACCAGCAACGCCAGCAGAAGTGGTGAGTCGAGCTTGAACAGCGCGCCGAGGACGGCGAGCAGGACGATCTGCGGCACGGTCAGTACGACGTCGGCCGCCGTCACGACCGCGGAGTCGACCCAGCCGCCGAGGTAGGCGGCCAGCGATCCGAGCGCGATCGCCAGGGCGGTCGAGATGGCGGCGGCGACGAACCCGATGAAGATGACGGACCGGCCGCCGTCGATCATCTGGATCAGCACGTCCTTACCCTCGTTGTCGGTGCCGAGCAGATGCCCGGGCGACCCGAAGGGCAGCAGGATCTCCTTGATGTTGGGCTCGATCGTCGGGGTGAAGATCGGGCCGATCGAGGTGATCAGCACCAGCAGCGCCACGATGATGAAGCCGATGAACCCGGCCGGGCTGCGGCGCAACGAGCGCAGGATCCCGGCGAACCGGGAGACCCCGGTCGTCCCGATCGCGGCGACGGCGCCGCTGGTCACAGTGTCGGTGGCCACGCGCTTACCCCTTGGCCTTCCCGCCGACCCGGATCCGCGGATCCAGCCGGCTGTAGAGGACATCGGCGAGCAGGTTGGCCACCACGACCGAGATCGTGACGACCAGGAAGATGCCTTGCAGAACGGGATAGTCGCGCCCGGAGACGGCGTTGTACAGGCTGAAGCCGATGCCCTGGTAGCCGAAGATCTTCTCGACGAAGATCGAGCCGCCGACGACGAAGCCGAGCGACACCGCGAGCTGACTGAACAGCGGCAGTACGGCGTTCCGTCCGACGTACCCGGTGCGGATCCGGCTGTCGGTCAGGCCGCGCGCCCGGGCCACCGTCACGTAGTCCTCGCCGAGCGTCTCGACCGTCGACGACTTCATCACCAGCGCCCACGAGCCCACAGTGGTCAGCAGATACGCCAGGATCGGCAGGGTTGCGTGGTACAGGATGTCGTTCAGGAAGCTGAGACTGAACGCCGGTTCGACGCCTGGCGTGTAGGAACCGCGGGCTTCGGTCAGGTTGAAGACCTGCAGTTTCACGCCGAGGAACACGACGATCAGGATCGCCACGATGTAGTTCGGGATCGCGTGCAGCAGGGATCCGATCGAGGTGAGCAGATGGTCGATCCAGCTCTCCCGGCGGTACGCCATGATCATGCCGGCGATGATGCCGAGCACGAAGCTGAGAATCTGCGCGATACCGACCGAGAACAGGGTCCACGGCAGGTAGGTCTGGATCACCTGGGCGACCGTGGTGCCGGGCGAGAGCAGCGACGTACCGAAGTCACCCTGGACCAGGTTGCCCATGTAGGTGAGGTACTGCAGGATCAGCGGCTCGTCCGGGTCCAGCGAGAACAGGTTCTTCGCCTGCGCCGCGGCGTCGTCGTACGAGATACCGGTCTGCGCGATCTGGGTCTGGATGTAGGTGTCGACCGGGTTCCCCGGCAGCAGCCGGACCAGGAAGAACGTCAGGGTCGACACCAGGAAGATCGTCAGGATCGCCTTGGCCAGTCTCCGGACCAGCCAGGCGCTGAGAAACCGCCGCGCCGCCGAGGGCTTCGGTTCGTCCACCGGCCCTTCGATCAGTTGTTGGGCAGGTGTGTCGACCGCACCGCTCACTGCTCACCTCCATCGAGGACCCCGACGAGCTGACATAGGACTGGTCTAATGCACGATCTCTTGCATTGATCTGCGCACAGTGGCGCTAGTTTGCGCAGCCGCAGGCACCAAGTCAACGGTTTCAGACGTTCGGAAGTGACAGACACCGAATCGTGAGACCACCATCGCCCTCCGCACCGATCCTGCCACGGTGTGTGCCGGATCACGGTCGACCGCAACGCAAAAGCCGCCCGCCATCCCTTGAGATGACGGGCGACTGTTTGCTAGGTCAGCGAGTGGCTCTGTTGATCGCGGAGACCACGGCCTTGAGGGAGGCGGTGAGGATGTTGGCGTCGCGGCCGACACCCCAGAAGACGTCGTCGCCGACCTCGCACTCGACGTACGCCGCGGCCAGGGCGTCACCACCGGCCGAGAGCGCGTGCTCGTGGTAGTCCAGCACCCGTACGTCGTACTTCAGCGGCTTGATCGCGTCGACGAACGCCGAGACCGGGCCGTTGCCCTCACCGGTCAGCTCGTGCGGTACGCCGTTGGAGTAGACCTGCACGCGGAGCTGGTCGCTCTGGCCCTCGCCGGACGACGAGTTGACCGTCAGCAGCGACAGCTTGCCCGGCGCCAGGTACTCGGCCGCGAAGATGTCCCACAGCTGCTGCGGGCCGACCTCGCCACCCTCGGTGTCGGTGTGCTGCTGAACCACCCGGCTGAACTCGATCTGCAGCCGGCGCGGCAGGTCGAGCCGATGCTCGGCCTTCATCATGTACGCGATACCGCCCTTGCCGGACTGCGAGTTCACCCGGATGACGGCCTCGTACGACCGGCCGACGTCCTTCGGGTCGATCGGCAGGTACGGCGCCTCCCAGTGGATCTCGCCGACCGGACGACCCTCGGCGGCAGCCTGCTTGTCCAGCGCCTCCAGGCCCTTCTTGATCGCGTCCTGGTGCGAGCCGGAGAAGGCGGTGTAGACCAGGTCACCGGCGTACGGCTGGCGCTCCGGGACCCGCATCTGGGTGCAGTACTCGACCGTACGGCGGATCTCGTCGATATCGGAGAAGTCGATCTGCGGGTCGATCCCCTGGCTGAACAGGTTCATCCCCAGCGTCACCAGGTCGACGTTCCCGGTCCGCTCACCGTGGCCGAACAGACAACCCTCGACCCGGTCCGCACCGGCCATCAGCGCCAGCTCGGTGGCGGCGACCGCCGTACCGCGGTCGTTGTGCGGGTGCAGGCTGATCGTGCTGTGCTCGCGCCGGGTCAGGTGCCGGCTGAACCACTCGATCTGGTCGGCGTAGACGTTCGGCGTGGACATCTCGACGGTGGCCGGCAGGTTCAGGATGATCTCGCGCCCGGCGGCCGGCTGCCACTGGTCGCTGACCGCCTCGCAGACCTCGAGCGCGAACTCCAGCTCGGTCCCGGTGAAGATCTCCGGGCTGTACTGGTAGCCGAACTCGCAGTCGCCCAGCATGTCGTCGGCGTACTTCATCACCGTCTCGGTGCCGCGGACCGCGATGTTCAGGCACTCGGCCTTGTCGACGTTGAAGACGACCCGGCGGAACAGCGGCGCGGTCGCGTTGTAGAGGTGGATGGTCGCCTTCGGCGAGCCCTGCAGCGACTGCACGGTCCGCTCGATCAGCTCGTCCCGGGCCTGGGTCAGCACCGAGATCGTCACGTCGTCCGGGATCGCGTCACCCTCGATCAGGCTGCGGACGAAGTCGAAGTCGTACTGACTCGCACTCGGGAAACCGACCTCGATCTCCTTGTAGCCCATCTTCACCAGCAGGTCGAACATCCGCCGCTTGCGGGCCGGCGACATCGGCTCGACCAGCGCCTGGTTGCCGTCGCGGAGGTCGGTGGACAGCCAGCGCGGGGTCTTGGCGACCGTCTTGGCCGGCCAGGTGCGGTCCGGCAGGTCGATCGGCGGGAACGCGCTGTAGCGGTGGATCGGCATGCCGGAAGGCTGCTGTACAGGCTGAGGCTGGTTCTGCGGTGCCACGGGGATTCTCCTCGGAAGTATGTGCAGTACGCGGGCCGACCGGCGTACAACAGAACTCCGCGGCGAGGGAACCGGCCTTGTCAGGCCTCGCCGCGGCAGCGAAGGAGGAGAAGCTGGTGCCGCATAGTGACTGTGAGTCTATGCACAACCCCGCCCACGCGTCGAACCGGGGGTCCCACGGACCGAGACACGGAGCGTTACTGCGGCAGGACCGAGCGCCCGCCGCCGTCGCGACCCTCGATGATCCCCGGCCGGCCGAATCCGCCACCCTCCATCAGCATCATGAAACGGGTGTCGATCTCGCCCCACAGCTCCCGCTGCCAGCTGTGGATCTCCCAGTAGCGCTCGACCAGGGCCTCGTGCATCAGTTGGTTCGCGGTCTTCTGCGCACTCGCCCGGATCAGCGGCTCGATCTCGGCCAGCTTCTCGTTCAGTACGACGGCCGGCACCGGGATGCCCTGGGCGTTCTGCCCGGACATCATGTCCCGGCGCCACTGCTGACCGCGGTTGTAGCCCTCACCGGTGAAGTCGTCGGCGATCGACAGCTTCTGCCCGAGTGCGCCGGCGGTGAACCCGTCGACGATCTGGGCGCGGCCCTTGACCGCGTTGTCGACCGCCTTGGCCTCGTCCTCACCGTCGCCGAGGGTCGCCAGCGTGCCGACGATCGCGGCCAGCCCGCCCACAATCAGTCCACCGGCGATCAGTGCCTCGGCGGTGAGCAGCGCTGCGGCCTTCTCGGCGAGCGAGGTCGCGATCCGCCGGTAGTTCGGTTCGAGCACGACCTTGAGAGTGGTCTTCGGGGCGATCTTGAGCTGGGTTCCGTCAGCGGCGGTGAAGGACAACTCCTTGAGCTTCAGATCGAGTCCGGCCTCGAGGGTGGCGAACTTGATCTGCTCGTCCGCGGCGGCCTTACCGTCCACCTCCAGCAGCGTGAACCCGAACTTCAGTTCGTACGCCTCACCGTCGAGCGAGGTCTCCAGCCCGAGCTTGCCCTTGTCCGCGTTCGCCTCGCCGCCGAACTTCCCCTTCCACGCACTGCCCTCGAGCAGTCCGCTGGTGAACTTGTGCAGCTCGGTCGAAACCTCACCCTGGTACGACGCACCCTTGCCGTCGGTCACCACTCCGCCTGCACCCTTGACCGCACTGTCGCCGGCACCTGGCGCGATGACCTCGAAATCGGCCGACCCTCCGGCGACCAGCTGCAACTGGCCGAACCCGAGCTCCTTGGTGGCCTTCTCCTCCGGGGCATTGACGGTGAGCTTGCCCGACGGGCCGACGACGGCCGGTTGCTGCTCGGCAACCTTCTGGCTGACGGCGGCATTGCCTGCCTGCTGCTGGAGCTGGAGCATCGTGGCCTGGGAGCTGTTCACCTCAGGTTCGGCACGGCTGACCTGCGGCCGGCTGGAGCGTTCGTCTTCACGCAGGCCGGTCCGCTCCATGCCTACCACTCTGCCGCCGCCCACCGAAGGCTCACCAGAGCCGAACGCGCCGCGCAGTTTGCCTTCAAGGGCACTTGAATACCTAGGCTCTCGGCTATGACCTCCCTCCTCGAACGGATCGGCACTACCGGCCTCGGTGTGCTCGTCACGCTCAAGCGCGACGGCCGGCCGCAACTGTCGAACATCACCTATGTGTACGACGGCGAGCGCGTCCGCATCTCGCTGACCGACGACCGCGCGAAGACCAAGAACCTGCGCCGGGACCCGCGCGCCAGCATCTACATCAACGGTGCGAACGGCCGCTCGTACCTGGTCCTGGAAGGAAAGGCGGAGCTCACTCCGGTCGCCGCCGACCCGTACGACGCGACAGTCGAGGAGCTCGTCGACTACTACCGGAAAGGGTCGGGTGAGCACCCGGACTGGGATGAGTACCGGGCCGTGATGGTGCAGGACAAACGGCTGATCTTCTCAATGACCGTGGACCACGCCTACGGAATGCCGTCGCCCAGCTGACACATTAAATGGGTCGCGCGACCGGGTCGCGGGAGGCACTCTGGGGCTGTGGAGATCACGAGACTGTCGCCTGACGACGAAGCCGGCGTAGCCGCCGCGTCAGCCCTGGAGACTGCCGCCGCGAAGGTCGACTGCCCGGGGCTGGTGATGTCGACCCCGAAGGGGCTGGCGAACGCACTGCGCTACGGCTGGGACCTCAACCCCGGTAAGAAGTACCTGGCCCACGACGCCGACGGCACGCTGGTCGGCACGGTCGGCCTGCACTTCCCGAAGTACGAGAACACCGACCAGGTGTGGTTCGACGTCTGGGTCCATCCCGACCATCGCGACGGTACGACGGTCTGGGCGGAGCTGACGGCGTTCGCCGAGCAGGAAGCCCGGGACGCCGGCCGCACCATGATGGGCCTCAACACCTTCGACACCCCGCGGGACATCGCCCTGGCGACCGAGCACGGCTACGAGCAGAAGGCCGTCGAGGTGAACCGCAAGCAGGAACTCACCGGCCTCGACTGGAACGCCGTACAGAACCTGTACGACGGCGCTGTCGCCAAGTCCACCGAGTACGAACTGCTGCGGATCAAGGGCGCGCTGCCGGACGACATGGTCGAGGAAATGATCGCCGTCGCCGAGTCGATCAACGACGCGCCGACCGACGACCTCGAGATCGAGGACGACGTCTACAGCACCGAGCGGCTGCGCGCCTACGAAGAGGCCCAGGCGAAGTGCGACAACACCATCTACCGGCTCGTCGCGCGGCAGAAGGAGACCGGTGCACTGGCCGGTCACACCGTGATCGCTGTCGAGCGTGAGCGTCCGGAGATGGGTTGGCAGCACGACACGTCGGTTTCCCGCGATCACCGTGGTCACCGCCTCGGCGCGCTGCTCAAGGCCGGCATGCTGCAGTGGCTGCGCGAGGAAGAGCCCCAGCTCGCCCGGGTCGACACCTGGAACGCCGAGTCCAACAACCACATGATCAGCATCAACGAACAGCTCAACTACGAGATCGTCGCCCGCTTCCTCGACTACCAGAAGAAGCTGTAGCACCTCAGCGGTTCGCAGTCATCCCGCCGACAACCGGGGGTTTGAACAGGAAATGGTGGGCGTGAACAGGTCATTACTTGTTCACACCCCCCCACAGGGTGTCCACACCCCCTCTGTAAGCCCAGCCGCGGCGAGCAACCACCGGGGCGGGAGTTAGACCGCTTCGACGATGGTTACGTGCATGCGGTTGGTGATGGTGAAGCCCATGGCGGTGTAGAGGCGTTGGGCGGTGACGTTGGTGCCGCCGGTGTGCAGGAACGGGGTGCGGCCGGTTGCGGTGATCTCGGCCGCGACCGCCCGGATGAGGCGGCGCGCCAGGCCCTGACCGCGGTGGTCGGGGTGCGTGCAGACAGCACTGATCTCCGCGTACGACGGGAGCGTCTGCCGGACACCGGCCATGGCGATCAGCTCGCCGGCCCGGCGGATGCCCAGGTACGGGCCGAGCTCGATCGTGCGGGTGCGGAACGGGCCCGGGTCGGTGAGCGCGACCAGGGCGACCATCTCCGGTACGTCGTCCGCCGTCAGAGCGACCGCCTCATCGTCGACCGCGCCCAGCCCGTCCGGTGCCACGAACTGGACGAGGTCGAACTGCTGGTCCAGCTTGAACGACTCCGGCAGCGGGAAGTCCGGTCGCATCAGAGCGACCGTCGTACCGGGGTCGAGCAGGGCGGCCGCGTCGGCCCAGTCCTGCTCGGTCGGCTCGTCGGGAACACTCAGGAACGGCGCGACCTCGGGGAGGTAGCGGTGGGCGTTACCGCGGGACTCCGCGAAAAGCGCGTGCGGGCCGGTGAGAGCGTCGTACGTCGGGTTCCGCAAACCCATCAGAACCCGAGCTTGCGCAGGTGCTTGGCGTCGGTCTGCCAGTTCTTGGCGATCTTGACGTGCAGGTCGAGGTAGACCGGCGTCCCCAGCAGAGCCTCGATCTGACGGCGGGCCTCGGCCCCGACCTCGCGCAGCCGGGCGCCCTTGTGCCCGATCACGATGCCCTTCTGGCTGTCGCGCTCGAGGAAGATGTTCGCGTAGATGTCGAGCAGCGGCTTGTCCTCGGGACGGTCCTCGCGCAGACCCATCTCGTCGATGGTGACGGCGATCGAGTGCGGCAGCTCGTCGCGGACGCCCTCCAGCGCGGCCTCACGGATGAGCTCCGCGACCAGGGTCTCCTCGGGCTCGTCGGTGATGTCGCCGTCCGGGTAGAGCGGGAAGCCGTCGGGCAGCAACTGGGTCAGCTCGCTCGCGACCAGCTCGACCTGGAAGCCGGAAGTCGCCGACACCGGGATGATCGCGGCCCACTCGATCCCGGCCGCCTCCCCCAGCTCCTGGATCTCGGTCAGGTGCTCGAGCATCCGCTCGGGTGCGACCAGGTCCGCCTTGGTGGCGAGCGCGACCTTCGGCGTCTTGGCGACCTTCGCGGCCTCGGCGACCAGGAAGCGGTCCCCCGGGCCGATCTTGTCGCTGGCCGGCAGGCAGATCCCGATCACGTCGACCTCGGCCCAGGTGCTCTTCACCAGGTCGTTCAGCCGCTGACCGAGGAGCGTACGCGGCTTGTGCAGACCGGGGGTGTCCACCAGGATCAGCTGCGCGTCCGGCCGGTGCACGATCCCCCGTACGGCGTGCCGCGTGGTCTGCGGCTTCGACGAGGTGATCACGATCTTCTGGCCGACGAGCGCATTCGTGAGCGTGGACTTGCCCGCGTTCGGCCGGCCGACGAAGCACGCGAACCCCGACTTGAACCCAGTGGGCTGCTGAGTGGGGGCAGGCGCGGGGGCCGGGCGGCCCTTGCCCTTGGTGGGCTTCTCAGGTGTTGATGACATTGCGGACCTCTCCGGTCGGATCGGCCACGACGACCGGAATAGCGGCGCCGGCGAAGTGCCGTACGACGTTGATGTCAGCAGTATCCGCCTCGGTGACGACAGCTGCCGCCTCGAGACCCTTCACGCCGGAAGCCAGCGCCATGGCGACTGCCAACTGCAGTGCGGTCAGGTCGACGGTGTCGAGGGCGACCGTGCACGCCGAGTACGTGCGGCCGTCGGAGTCGCGTACGGCGGCACCCTCGGCCGCACGGGTACGCGCACGCGCCGCGCGGGCGAGCGTGACGAGTTTGGCGTCCTCCGCCGAAAGATCTGACAAGTGAACGCTCCTAGGCGTGCTGGTGGTTCTGGTCGGTGCGGCCGGCGGCTGGCTCCTCGCGGCGCACCAGCACAGTACCGACCTGGTTGCGGCGGCCCGACGGCCGCTCCGCGGTCAGCGACAGGCCGGCGATCTCGACCTCGGCGCCGGGGATCGGCACCTTGCCGAGCAGCTTGGCCATCAGGCCGCCGACGGTGTCGACGTCGTCGTCGTCCAGCGGTACGCCGAACAGCTCGCCAAGCTCGTCGATCGGATATCGGCTGGAGACCCGGAAGGCGCCGTCGGACAGCTCCTGCACCGAGTCGGGATCCTCGTCGTACTCGTCGGTGATCTCGCCGACGATCTCCTCGAGGATGTCCTCGATCGCGACCAGGCCCGCGGTGCCGCCGTACTCGTCGACGACGATCGCGAGGTGCATCCGGGCCGCCTGCATCTCGCGCAGCAGCTCGTCGACCGGCTTGGAGTCGGGCACGTACATACACGGCCGCATCACCGACTCGACCCGCTCGGTCGACTCGGCCGAGGCGTTGTCGTAGACCCGGCGCATCACGTCCTTGAGGTAGACGACGCCGACGATGTCGTCCAGGGACTCACCGATCACCGGGATCCGCGAGTAGCCCGAGCGCAGCGCCAGCGAGGTGAGCTGGCGCAGCTTCTTGTGCTTCTCGATGTAGACCATGTCGGTCCGCGGCACCATCACCTCGCGGGCGATGGTGTCGCCGAGCTCGAAGACGGAGTGGATCATCTGCCGCTCGCCGGACTCGATCACCGCGGACTTCTCCGCGTAGTCGACCAGCGCGCGCAGCTCGGCCTCGGTCGCGAACGGGCCCTCGGCGAATCCCTTGCCGGGGGTGAGCGCGTTACCGATGATGATCAGCACCTTCGGCAGCGGCCCGAGGATCCGGGTCAGCGCCATCACCGGCCCGGCCGAGACGATCGCGAACCGGTCCGAGTGCTGCCGGCCCAGGGTCCGCGGCGCGACACCGATGATCACGTACGAGATCAGCACCATCGCCACGGCGGTGATCAGGACGTGCTCCCAGGTGATCTGGAAGACCTCGGACAGTGCCTGGGTGACGAGCACGATCGCGGTGATCTCGCAGATCAGCCGGAGCAGCAGCAGCGAATTCAGGTAGCGCGGTGCGTCGGAGAGCAGGGCGCTCAGCCGGACGGCCCGCAGGTTGCCCTGCTCGACCTGCTCATTGGCCCGCACCTTCGAGTACGACGACAGTGCCGCCTCCGCACCGGCCAGCAAACCGGCGAGCAGCACGAGCACCGCAGCAACGACCAGGAGTACTAGGTCGTGAGAGCTCACGGCAACGTCACTGTCCTTCGAGTCGATTCCCGGGGGCACGCCAGGCTTCCAGCAACCGGCCTTGGATGTCCCACATCTCCGCCTTCTCGGCCGGTTCAGCGTGGTCGTACCCGAGGAGGTGCAGGATGCCGTGGACGGTCAGCAGCTCCAGCTCGGCCCACGTGCCGTGGCCGGCCTTCGCACCTTGGGCGGCGGCGACGGTCGGGCACAGCGCGATGTCGCCGAGATGCCCCAAGGGCAGCTCGGCGTCGTCACCGCCGTCCGAACCGGGCCGCAGCTCGTCCATCGGCCAGGACATCACGTCCGTCGGTCCCGGCAGATCCAGGAACTCGACGTGATACCTGGCCATCGTGTCCTCGTCGACCAGCTTGATCGACAGCTCGCACTCCGGGTGCAGCCGCAGCGACGACATCACGAACCGGCTCAGCCGCATCAGTCCGCCACCGTCGATCTCGACGCCGGACTCGTTGTTCACTTCAACGTTCATCTTTGGTGCTCAGCGCCCCGTTGTCCTTCGTAGTTCTCGTACGCCGAAACGATCCGGCCGACCAGCTTGTGCCGGACCACGTCGTGCGAGGTGAGCCGGCAGAACTCCAGGTCCTGGACACCCTCGAGGATGCCCTGGACGACCCGCAGTCCCGAATTCGTCCCGGTCGGCAGGTCGACCTGGGTGATGTCACCGGTGACGACCATCTTGGAGCCGAAGCCGAGCCGGGTGAGGAACATCTTCATCTGCTCCGGCGAGGTGTTCTGCGCCTCGTCCAGGATGATGTAGGCGTCGTTCAGGGTCCGGCCGCGCATGTAGGCCAGCGGCGCGATCTCGATCGTGCCCGCGGTCAGCAGCCGCGGGATCGACTCCGGGTCGAGCATGTCGTGCAGGGCGTCGTACAGCGGCCGCAGGTACGGGTCGATCTTCTCCGAGAGCGTGCCGGGCAGGAAGCCGAGCCGCTCACCGGCCTCGACGGCCGGCCGGGTCAAGATGATCCGGCTGACCTCCTTGGCCTGCAGCGCCTGGACCGCCTTGGCCACCGCCAGGTAGGTCTTGCCGGTGCCGGCCGGGCCGATCCCGAACACGATCGTGTTCTTGTCGATGGCGTCGACGTAGCGCTTCTGGTTCAGCGTCTTCGGCCGGATGGTGCGGCCGCGGCTGGACAGGATGTTCTGGGTCAGGACGTCGGCCGGGCTGTCGCCGGTGGCCTGCTTGACCATCGCGATACTCCGCTCGACCGAGTCGGCGGTCAGACCGTGCCCGGTCCGGATCACGATCACCAGCTCGTCCAGCAGCCGCTCGGCCAGCGCCAGTTCGGCGGGTTCGCCCTTCAGCGTGATCTCGTTGCCGCGGACCATGATGTCGGCGGCGAACTCCTTCTCGATGATGCGGAGGAACTCGTCCCGGGCTCCGAGCAGGGCCACCATGTCGATGCTGTTCGGCACGACGATCTTGTGCGACGTCTGCGGGGTGGCGGTGGCGCCGTCTGCGCGCGCCTCCGGTTCGATACTGCGTGGCCTGGACAGGCTCTTCCTCCTGAGTGTGGTGGTGATCCGACCATGCTAGCCGTCCCGGCCGACAGCCTCACTGCGAATTTCCCGGGACACGCCTGTAGCCGCTCGTTCCGGCGGCAAGTGGAGGCCTCCGGGTGACACCCGACCGGGTGCGGCGGTGCCCGTCAGGACGCCTCGCAACTGGCCGAGTTCGCCGGAACGCTGCGCCCCTGGACCGGCCTGCTCGAGCGCGAGCCGCTCGTCCCGCTCGGCGGCCCACTCCGGCGTCGGGTGCAGGTTCACCGTGACGTTCTCCGCCGGTCGGACCAGCTCGTCGAGCGCGGCCCGGCGCGCAAGTTCGGCTTGCTGGGGCGGCATCCCCCGAGTCGTCTCATAGACCCGCAACATCCGGTACGTCGCCTCGATCGCGGCCAGCGTGGACCCGGAATTAGCCGGTGGTGAGTCGAACTCGTCGGCGTGGGTGTTGCGATGCTTGTCCAACCCGACCACATGCCCCGGGGTGAACACGTGCAACGACTGGACCCGCGCGGTGGGATCGCCGTCGTACACGGAGAGCTCTCGCCAGGCATGCGCTCCGGAGTAGCTGTCCTGCAGCGCGTGCGCGGCCGCACCGAGGTGCATCATCTCGTCCCGCGGCGACTCGGCCGTCTGGGCCGCGGCCAGCTGCTCGAAGAGGTACTCGGTGTTCGACCTCAGGTTGTCGGCACCGCGCCGATAGGGGTCGGCCATGAAGTGCGCTCGCTGCGCGTCCGGGTTCGCGTACGCCGAGTGACCGGTCGGCCCGAGTCCGACGTACACGAAGGGTTTGCCGGTACCGGCGAAGTTCTTGATCACCCCCGCACCCAGCGGGCGGTCCTGGTACGCCTGGGCCTTGTCGAGCTGTTCGGAGTACTCCTGGCGGCTCAGGCCGTCCCGGGACAACCGGTCGTACAGACGCGCGACGGCGGCGTACGTGATGTCCCGGTGCCCGCACCAGTGACCGTCTCCGTGTTGCTTCATGCACAGAGAGTGCCACTCTGATGGTTCATCGAATCCTGTTGTCAACCTGGGACAGGGCCTTCGCGTCTCTGTTGTGTGGCACAACCTGCGGTGGTGTACGAAGAGTGCGTGACACATGAGTCCTCGTGGAATGCCGACGAGGCGCTGACGGCTGTCTACACGGCGCACTACACGTCGCTGGTCCGCCTCGCCGCCTTGCTGCTGCGTGACACCGGAACGGCGGAGGAGATCGTGCAGGACGCGTTCGTCGCGATGCACGGGCGCTGGCACCGGCTGCGCGACCCCCACAAGGCACTCGCCTACCTGCGCACCGCCGTGGTGAACCGCACCCGCTCCCGCCAGCGCCACCTGGTGGTGGTCGACAAGCACATGCCGCGCAGCCTGCCGGACGAGCCCAGCGCCGAGCAGGCAGCGCTGCGGACGGCCGAGACCGACCGCGTGATCGAGGCAATGCGCAACCTGCCGGAGAAACAGCGCACCGTGATGGTGCTGCGGTACTACGGTGACCTGTCGGAGGCGGAGATCGCCGACACGATGGGTATCAGCCGGGGATCGGTGAAGAGCCACGCCGCGCGGGCGACCAAGTCGCTGCGCCAGCTCCTGGAGCGGACCGCATGAACAACAACCCGAACGACCCGTTCGACGAGCTGATGCGGCGATCTCTGGCCGAGGAGGCCGACCGCATCGAGCCGACCGACGCTCTACCCGAGATCCTGAACCGCGCCCACGCCGTACGGCGCCCGGTCGCGCGCCGCCCGTGGGTGATGACGGCCGGGCTGGCCGCCGTCGGGACGGCGGCTGCCGTCGGTGCGTTCACCGTCTTCAACGGCAACTTCAACACGGCGGACGAGGGTGACGCGGTCGCCGGTCAAGGCAACGCCACCTCCGCGAGCGGCGCGCCGACCGTCCCGCCGGACACCCCGCGGAAGGAGCCGACGCTGCCCCCGACCGAGGACAAGTCGGCCTCTACCCAGCCCGCGCGCGGCAAGCCCGAGGCGGCGGTGTCGGACAAGGCTGTCCCGATCTACTGGCTCGGGAACGCGACCGCCGGCCGCGCCGCCACGCAGAAGCCGGCAGTGCAGGCGCGGTCGGCGACCCGGCTCTACCGGACCTGGTCCAAGGTGACCGGGCGGCCGGCGTACCAGGCGGTCCGCATCATGACGTCGAAGCAGCCCGACGATGCGGACTACTACTCGGTCTGGAAGGGCGCTGAGGTGAGTTCGGTGACCTTGAACGGCGACGTGGTCACGGTCGACTTCAAGCGGTTCCCGGAGGCGGGGATCGACGCGGAGATGGCCGAGATGGCCGCTCAGCAGCTCGTCTACACCGTCCAGGGCGCGCTGAACGACAGCACCCAGCCGGTCCAGGTCACCCAGCGCGGCCGGGCCGGCCTCCGGCTGTTCGGCCACGTCGACACCACCATGCCGATCGGCCGAGCGCAGGCCCTCGACGTCCAAGCGCTGGTCTCGATCGAGTCACCGACCGAAGGGGCCGTGGTGTCCGGCGGCCTCGTCACCGTGAAGGGCACGGCTGCCGCCTACGAGGCGACAGTCAACTACGTCGCCACGAACCTGAAGACCGGCCGGCAGTTCGGCAGCATCGTGAACACGCTGGAGGGCCAGAAGTTCTCGCCGTTCACCATCCAGCTCAAGCTCGACCCGGGTGCCTGGCAGATCGAGGCCTATCTGCTCTCCGGCGAGGACAGCAGCATCAGCGACCTGGACACCAAGACGATCCAGGTGCGCTAGCTCGCTAGCTCCAGCGGGAGCGGGCGAGCAGGGCGGACGCGGCGGCCACCCCGGCGGTCGACGTACGGAGCACGGTGTTGCCGAGGCGGACCGGCTCGACGGCGAAGGCGGCCAGCTCGGACGGTGCGATTCCGCCTTCGGGACCGATGACGATCACGATGTCGCCGGTGGCCGGTACGTCGAGGCCGGCGAGCGGCACGGTCGCTTCCTCGTGCAGTACCACGGGCAGCGTCGCGTCCTGCACGAGCTTGGCGATCTCGGCGGTGGTGGCGATCGGAGCCACCTCGGCGAACCACGAGCGGCGGGACTGCTTGCTGGCCTCGAAGGCCCAGGCCTGCCACTTGGCGAGGGTCTTTGCGGACCGCTCCGGGTTGCTCCGGAACTGACTGCGCTCCGCGTTCCACGGCACGATCAGGTCGGCGCCGACCTCGGTCAGCATCTCCACGGCCAGCTCGGC
The DNA here is from genome assembly GCF_004348455.1 of Kribbella albertanoniae. Classification (GTDB taxonomy): domain Bacteria; phylum Actinomycetota; class Actinomycetes; order Propionibacteriales; family Kribbellaceae; genus Kribbella; species Kribbella albertanoniae. The sequence continues at coordinate 18,278 of NZ_SMKA01000048.1, read as the reverse complement.
CCGCTCACCCTTGGGCAACGCCTGGACGACGACGAGTCGCGGCGTACCGGCCGGGTCGCTTCCGCGCTGGTCGACGGTGACGGTCAGCCCGGTCTTCGAGGCGGTCGCCACCGGCCCTTCGGCCCAGGCACCCCGCCCGTCGGTTAGCCGGACCCGCTCGCCGGGGCCGATCCGCCGCACAACGGCGGCGTGCCGGCCCTCGGCACCGTCCAGCGTCAGCTCTTCGCCGTCCAGCTCGGCGGCGAAGAAGACCGCGACTCCCACTGTTAGTGCTGGCCGAACGCGTCGCGAAGCCGACCGAAGACGCCCTTGTGCGCGGCCTGGATCTGGCCGTGCGGACGCTCTTCACCGCGGGCCGTGGCGAGCTGCTTGAGCATCTCGATCTGGCTGTCGTCGAGCTTGGTCGGCGTCTCGACGATGACCTGGACGATCAGGTCACCACGTCCCGCATGCCGCAGCCGCGGCACACCGCGCGCGGTCAGCGTCATCGCCGTACCGGACTGGGTGCCAGGGCGGATCTCCAGTGGAGTGGTCTCGCCTTCCAGGGTCGGCAGGTCGATCGTCGTACCGAGCGCGGCCGCCGTCATCGGCAGCGTGACCGTGCAGTGCAGGTCGTCGCCGTTGCGGGTGAAGACCTCGTGCTGCTCGACCTCGATCTCGACGTACAGGTCACCTGCCGGGCCGCCGCCGGGGCCGACCTCACCCTGACCGGACAGCTGCACGCGGGTGCCGGAGTCGACGCCGCCGGGGATCTTGACGGTGACGGTACGGCGGGAGCGAACCCGCCCGTCGCCCGCACACTCGACGCACGGGTTCGGGATCGTGGTCCCGAAGCCGCGGCAGTTCGGGCAGGGGCGCATCGTGCGCACCTCGCCGAGGAACGAGCGCTGGGTGTGCGTGACCTCGCCGCGACCGTGGCAGATGTCGCAGGTGACCGGCTCGGAGCCGGCCGCCGCACCGGAACCCGAGCAGGTCGGACACAGTACGGCGGTGTCGACCTTCAGCTCGCGGGTCGTCCCGAAGGCGGCCTCGGCCAGGTCGATCCGCAGCGGGATCAGCGCATCCTGGCCGCGCCGTGTCCGCGGCCGCGGCCCGCGGGTGGCCCCGCCGGTCTGGCCGAAGAACGCGTCCATGATGTCGGTGAAGGTGAACGCCTGACCGCCGGCGAACCCACCGGGCCCACCACCGGCGGACGCGAACGGGTCGCCACCGAGGTCGTGCATCTGCCGCTTCTGCGGGTCGCTGAGCACCTGGAACGCGCGGCCGATCTCCTGGAACTTGTGGTGCGCGTCCTCGGAGTCGTTGACGTCGGGGTGGTACTGGCGCGCCAGCTTGCGGTACGCCTTCTTGATCTCGTCCGCTGAAGCGTCACGGCTGACGCCCAGGACGGCGTAGTAATCGGTGCTCATACTCCAGACCAGGGGTTAAGTGAATGCATCATGATTCAGCCAGGATCTGACTGACGTACCGCGCGACGGCCCGTACGGCGCCCATCGTGCTCGGGTAGTCCATGTGGGTCGGGCCGACGATGCCGAGGGTGGCCAGCGACTCCGACTTCGACCCGTAGCCGGTCGCGACCACCGAGGTGGTGGCCAGCTCCTCGTACGGGTTCTCGTGACCGATGCGGACGGTCAGGGTCTGCGGGTGGGTCGCCTCACCGAGCAGCTTGAGCAGGATGACGTGCTCCTCCAGCGCCTCCAGCACCGGCTTCACGTTCCGCTCGAAGTCGTCGCCGTACCGGGTCAGGTTGGCCGCGCCACCGACCGCGATCCGCTGCTCACCCATCTCGTCGGTGAACGCCTCGAGCAGGGTGGTGACGATCGCGGCCACCAGCGACCGGTCGTCCGGCGCGAAGTTGTCGGCGACCGTGGCCAGTGAGGTGGCGGCCTCGGTCAGTCGCTGGCCGACCATCGCCGTGTTCAGCCGGGATCGGAGGTCGGCGACCAGCTGCTCGTCGATGTCCTTCGGCAGCTCCACGATCCGCTGCTCGACCCGGCCGTTGCTGGTGATCAGAACCAGGAGCAGCCGGCGCGGTGACATCGTCACCACCTCGATGTGCCGGACGCTCGACCGGTTCAGCGACGGGTACTGCACGATCGCGACCTGGCGGGTGATCTGGGCCAGCAGCCGGACAGTCCGCCGTACGACGTCGTCGAGGTCGACCGCGCCGCCGAGGAAGGACGTGATGGCCTTCTTCTCGGCCGCGGACAGCGTCTTGACCGTGCTCAGCTTGTCGACGAACAGCCGGTAGCCGGCGTCGGTCGGGATCCGGCCGGCGCTGGTGTGCGGCTGGGTGATGTACCCCTCCTCCTCCAGCGCGGCCATGTCGTTGCGCACCGTGGCCGGGGAGACACCGAGGTTGTGCCGGTCGACCAGAGTCTTCGAGCCGACCGGCTCGTGGGTCGCCACGTAGTCCTCGACGATGGCGCGGAGTACATCCAGCTTGCGCTCGTCCAGCACGCGCACCACCCTCTCGACACTCTTGGCACTCAAATAGTCAGAGTGCCAGTCTAGGCGGTGTCGGGCGACGCTCCCAATGGAACGGCTGCGGGGCGCGTCACTGTACTGGCCACATCAAGCGGCTGATCCTGGACGGCAGAGTCGATAAAAGACTCCAGTACGTCGAGCACGTGGTACGCCAGCTCGCCGTTCGCCCGGTGCGGTTCGCCGTTGCGCAGCGCCCGGGCCATGTCCGCCACACCGACGCCCCGGCCCGCTCCGGCGTACCCACCGGCTGTTGGCACTTCGGTCCACTCGCGCTGCGCGGCTGTGACGAGCTCAACGGTCCCGTCGAAGCCGTTGGGGTCCGGAACCGACAGACTGCCGTCGGTCCCGTGCACCTCGATCCGCGGCAGCCGTCCGGCCCACACGTCGAACGACATCAGCACCGTGGTCAGCGCACCGGACTCATGCTCCAGTACGCCGGTCACGTGCGTCGGCACCTCTACTGGGAACACCGTCCCGGCCCGGGGACCGGTGTGGATCATCCGCTCCTGCTTCGACTGCCCGGCGCGCGCGGTCACCCGCCGTACCGGACCGAGGAGGGTGACCAGGCTGGTCACGTAGTACGGGCCCATGTCGAGGACCGGGCCGCCGCCGGGCTGGTAGTAGAACTCGGGTGCCGGGTGCCACAGCTCGTGGCCGGGCGTCACCATGAAGGCGGTCGCGGCATGCGGTACGCCGATGTCGCCGCGGTCGATGACTGCGCGTGCTGTCTGGGTGCCGGTGCCGAGGACGGTGTCCGGTGCGCAGCCGATCCGGAGGTTGTTCGCGGCGGCGTACTTGAGCAGCGGGTCGGCCTCCGCGCGATCCATGGCCAGGGGCTTCTCGCCGTACACGTGCTTGCCGGCGTTGAGAGCGGCCTGATGTACGGCGGCATGCGCGGCCGGGATGGTGAGGTTGATGACGATGTCGACGTCGTCGGCGGTATACAGCTCGTCAGGTGAGAGCGCCCGGATGCTGTCCGTGGCGACCGCCTGGGCGCGGGTCAGGTCCAGGTCGGCGACTGCGACCACTTCGACACCGGGCAGCTTGGCTAGGTGATCGAGATAGGTGCCGGAGATGACTCCGGTGCCGACAATGCCGACTCTGGTCACTTGCTCGCCCATAGCAGCCCCCGCTCGATGATCGTGCGCACCTCGGGTACGTCGAAGTCGTCCAGCTTGTGACCGACCGTGCAGACGAACACGCGGCCTTCGCCCCACGTGCGCGTCCAGACCACCGGCATCAACGCGCCCTCGATCCACGGGAAGTCCGGGTGTGTGTCGAACTTGGTGGTCGCCAGCACGTTGTTGGTCGGGTCCGCGTGGATGTAGTACTGCTCGGTGTGGACGTCGAAGTGTGTGATGCCCTCGACGATCGGGTGGTCGGCGACCACGTCGACGCGGTAGTCGATGAAGTTGTGGGGGTGCGAGACGAACTGGCCGCCGGTGACGAAGCTGTAGTCGGCGTTGTCCCGGAACGAGTCCACGATCCCGCCGTGCCACCCGGCGAACCCGGTCCCACCACGGATCGCCTGCTCCAGACTCTTCAGGTGCTCCGGGTCGGCCTTCGACATCGTCACGCACTGCAGGACCAGATCGACACCGTCCAGATCCAGGTAGCTCTCGGTGCTGTCCGACGTGGTGACATCGTACCCGTTCTCCTTCAGGAAGGGGATGAACAGCTCGGTCGCCTCCACCGGCACATGCCCGTCCCAGCCACCCCGCACCACCAGCGCACGCCGTGTCGTCACATCAACCATCCTCGAAAGTTTCGCAATCATCACCGGAAGATTCGCAACGACCTTATGCTTCCGCCCCACGCCCGGTCTAGGGTCAGCCCATCTGCTGGCCAAAGCCCGCCTCCGCGGTATCCCAGTCCCCACCACAACGTCCGAAAGACCGGAGGGCCCGCCTCCGGATGTTCGGACGTTAGCCACCACTCCCAGCTAACGTCCGAAAGAACGGAGGGCCCGCCTCCGGTCGTTCGGACGTTAGGGAACCTGCAGCGAACGGGACGCCGAATCCCCTTCCCCAAACCGGTTCGGGGAGGATCCGCGACCGATTCGGGGGGGGGTGAATCCTCCCCAGACCCCCACGCGACCGGTGCCGGCGCTCCCCGAGATCGCGGGCGGGAGTCACCTTGAGCACCAACCAACCATCTGGGGCCCGTCGGAATGGTCGAACCGTGCTCAAGGTCGCCCGCCCGGTGCACCTTGAGCGCCCATCAACCATGCTCCGGCCCGGCACGTGGTTGACCCGTGCCCAACGTCGTACCGGCTCGCGCCGAGGCCCCGGGCTGCGGCGCATTTGAGGGGATCTCCCCGGATGTTGTCCCTTCTCCCCTGAAAATTTGAAGGGAGAACCGGCGCTTTGAGGGGCTATCCGTTCAAATGCGGTGGAGGGGGAGCCGAGGGTCGCGAAGGACCGGGTGGGCAGGGGCGATGTGATCGGGAAGTAGGGTCGGCGGTATGAGCTGGACCGAGATCGGCGACAGGTGCTGGGTACGTCGGTATGACGAGTGGGACCTGAATGTCGGGCTGGTGGTTGGATCCGATGGTGCGTTGGTGATTGACACCCGCGCCACGACCGAAGAGGCCGAGGAGTTGCTCGGGCACATTCGGGAGGTGACTGAGCTGCCGGTGCGGTGGGTGGTCAACACGCACTCGCACTTCGACCACGTGAACGGGAACGGCGTGTTCACGGAGGCGACGGCGTACGCGCACGAGAACACGGTGGCGGCCGCTGGGCTGACGGCGGTGTCGTTCTCGGTGGCGAAGGTGATCGACCTCGGTGATCGCCGGGTCGAGCTGCTGTACCTGGGGAACGCGCACACCGCCGGCGACGCGGTGGTCGTCGTACCGGATGTGAACGTGTTCTTCCTCGGTGATCTCGTCGAGGAGTCGCAGCCACCGCAGTACGGCGACGACTCGTTCCCGCTCGAATGGCCGGACACGCTGGAGCGGATCATCGGCACGATGCCTGCCGGGGCGATCGTCGTACCGGGGCATGGCGCGGTCGTCGATGCCACGTTCGCCACCGCGCAACGCGATGAGATCGGTCAGGTCGCGAACACGATCTCCGACCTGCACCACGCGGGGACCTCACTCGAGGACGCGCTCAAGCACACCGAGGGCTGGCCCTGGGACGGCGCCGATCTGCAGGACGCGATCAAGCGCGCGTACGGCGTCCTCGGCCCGCCGCGGCGGCCGACGATCCCGTTGCTCGGGCCGGGCTAAGAGACACCCCTAGCTGCCCCAACGTGCACAAGTGCACGATCGATGCGACAACTTGATCATCGGTACACCTGGAACCCCTACCGTTCTGGCATGACCGAACCGCAGAACAACACCGGACCCCAGAACTTTGGCCAGCCGCCGCAGGACAACGCCCCGCCGCCGCAGGGGCCGCCCTACCAGCAGCCGCCGCCCGGGTACCAGCCTGGATTCCAGCCGCCGCCGTACCAGCAGCAGCCGCTCAGTCCGCAGGACGAGCGCACCTGGTCGCTGCTCGCCCACGTCGGCACGATCGTGCTGGGCTTCATCGCGCCGCTGATCACCCTGCTCGTGCAGGGCGAGAAGTCGCCGATGGTGCGCGCGCACTCCGTCGAGTCGCTGAACTTCCAGATCACCGTCACGATCGGGTACGTCATCTCCTCGATCCTGATGTTCGTGATCATCGGCATCTTCACGTTCTTCGCGCTCTGGATCGCCGCCCTGGTCTTCGCGATCCTGGGCACCATTGCCGCCAGCAAGGGTCTGCCGTACAAGTACCCGTTCGCCCTTCGCCTGGTGAAGTAGTAGTTACTCGTTGACAGCGGTTCGGTGAAAGGCGCAACTTGATCCATGGCCACGACTGAGCAGACCACGCATCCCGACGGACGGGTCGAACTCACCGACCCGGACGTGATCGCGACCAGCCGGTACGGGAACGCGGAGCTCGCTCCGACCCGCCTGCGGGACCGGAACTGGACGACGTACAACTACGCCGCCCTCTGGATGGGGATGGCGCACAACATCCCCAGCTACCTGCTCGCCGCGGGGCTGGTCGCGCTCGGGATGAACTGGCTGCAGGCGTTCGTCACGATCACCTTGGGGAACCTGATCGTGCTTGTCCCGCTGTTGCTGAACAGCCACGCCGGGACGAAGTACGGCATCCCGTTCCCGGTCTTCGCGCGCGCCTTCTACGGCGTCCGCGGGGCGAACTTCCCGGCCCTGCTGCGGGCGTTCATCGCCTGCGGCTGGTTCGGGATCCAGACCTGGATCGGCGGCCAGGCGATCTTCGTGATCGTCGGCGAACTGGCCGGCAAGGGCTGGACCGAGGCGTCCGTGGTCGGCGGTCATCCGTGGACGCTGTGGCTCAGCTTCGGCTTCTTCTGGCTGCTCCAGATGGTGCTGATCTGGCGTGGGATCGAAGGTCTGCGCCGGTTCGAGAACTGGGCGGCACCGCTGGTCACGGTGGCGTTCCTGGCGCTGATGATCGCGATCCTGGTCAAGGCCGGCGGCTTCGGCCCGATCCTGTCGCAGCCCTCGAAACTCGGCTGGGACGCCGACTTCTGGAAGATCTTCGCGCCGTCGCTGATGGGCATGATCGCGTTCTGGGCGACGCTCAGCCTGAACATGCCGGACTTCACCCGGTTCGGCAAAGGCCAGCGCCAGCAGGTGATCGGGCAGATCATCGGCCTGCCGACGACGATGTCGTTCATCGCGCTGGTCTCGATCATCACCACCTCCGGCACGGTCCTGGTCTACGGTTCGGCGATCTGGGACCCGGTCGAGCTGACCCGGCGCTTCGAGAACCCGGTGGTCGTCACGATCGGTCTGGTGATGGCGATCCTCGCGACCATGTCCTGCAATGTCGCGGCCAATGTGGTCAGCCCGTCGTACGACTTCGCGAACGCACTGCCACGCTGGCTGAACTTCCGCACCGCCGGCCTGCTCACCGGCGTGATCGGCATCGTGATCCAGCCGTGGCGGCTGATCTCCGACCCGTCGATCTACATCTTCGTCTGGCTGTCCTTCTACGGCGGCCTGCTCGCCTCGGTCGCCGGCGTCCTGATCGCCGGCTACTGGTTCATCGACCGTACGGCGCTCGTCCTCCCCGACCTCTACAAGTCCTCCGGCCGCTACTGGTACTCCTCCGGCTGGAACTGGCGCGCCGTCGTCGCCACCCTGTTCGGTTCGATCCTCGGCGTCGGTGGCGCCTACTCCAACCCCGGCGCCGGCCCCTTCCCCGCCGACGGCCTGATCCCCTTCCTCAAACCCTTCTACGACTACTCGTGGGCCGTCGGCCTGGTAGCCGGCTTCATCGCCTTCTACGCCCTCACCCAGTTCCTCCCCGCCCGCAAACCCGCCACCGTCTGATCCCTAGCGTCCGAAGGAACGTCGTACGTGGCCCGCGTGTCTTTCGGACGCTAAATCACTGCCGGGTACGGTTGGCGGGTGGCTGATCGGTATGGGAACGACGTACTGAGTGGGGACTGGCGCAAACCCAAGAACGGGCGGACCGTCGAGGTCGAGATCGAGAAGGGCATGGTCGTCGAGGAACCCTCGTCCGGGTTCGTCGGGGCGATCGTGCGCTGGGAACACGGCGTGGTCGATCTCGAGGACCGGCACGGCAAGATCCGCTCGTACCCGATGGGTCCTGGGTTCTGGCTGGACGGGAAGCCGGTCAGCCTGAAAGCACCGAAGAAGGCCGGCCCGGCCAAGAAGACCCGTACGGCGTCCGGTTCGGTGGCCGTCGACAACGTCCGGGCCAAGGTCGCCCGGGCGAGCCGGATCTACGTCGAGGGCCGCCATGACGCCGAGCTCGTCGAGAAGGTGTGGGGCGACGACCTGCGGATCGAGGGCGTCGTCGTCGAGTACCTGGAAGGCATCGACGACCTGCTCGCGATCGTGAACCGGTTCCAGCCCGGCCCTGGCCGGCGGCTCGGCGTACTGGTCGACCATCTGGTCGAGGGCTCGAAGGAGTCCAAGATCGCCGCGCAGATCGACAACCGGTACGTGCGGATCGTCGGGCACCCGTTCATCGACGTCTGGGAGGCGGTCAAGCCGTCCTCGGTCGGTATCAAAGCCTGGCCAAGGATCCCGCACGGCCAGGACTGGAAGAAGGGCGTGCTGCAGTCGTTCGGCTGGCCGGCCACCGACCAGGCCGACGTCGCCGCGGCCTGGAAGCACATCCTGTCCAAGGTGAACAGCTTCGCGGACCTCGACCCGAGCCTGCTCGGCCGGGTCGAGGAGCTCATCGATTTCGTGACGCTGGACTGATCTCCGGCAACCGCTTCGCGATCCAGGCCTGGATCAGCCGGCGTGCTCGCCGTACGAACCAGGTCACGGCACCAAGCAGCGCACCCGTGGCCAGCACCATCCCGGCCAGTACGGCGGCCAGAATCCGGACCCAGACCGTATCGACGGCATCGGCGACGAGCAGCAGGATCACACCGACACCGAGCGCGGCCAGTGGCATCCACGGCTCGAAGAGCAGTGGGCGCTTGGCCGGCGTCAGCTTGGCCCCGCGCACGACCCGCCCCCACACGGTCTCCCGGGCCGGCTCGGTGAACCAGCGCGCGGTCCGCAGCAGCCACGTCTCCGGCTGCTGCTTGCGGCCGGCCATCGCCTTGACCGCGTTGCCCACCTGCGGTCCGAGGCCGCTGGAGACATCGACCATCCGATCCGCCAGGCCCTTGGTGGTCGCGCGGCCCTCGGCCGACTGGTTCAGCTCGTCGCGCATCGTCGTCAGCGCACCGAGCCCGGCGTTGGCCGGGAAGTCCTCGGCCAGCCGCTGGATCCGGTCGGCCACCGCCTGCGGCTTCCAGTCCTCGGCCAGCAGCACCTGACGTTGCGTCTCCCGGATCCAGTCCGCATCCGCGCCGAGCATCGTGCCGAGATGCGCGACACAGTGCAGGCGGCCCATCAGCCAGTCCCACCGCCGCCAGTCCGCGGCACCGAACGCACCGAAGTGCCCGACCTGACTGCCGTACAGAATGCGGTCCTTCAGATCGTCGGCGATCGATCCAGCCGGCAGATCATCCAGCAGGGTCAAGGGAATGTCAGGTCCGAGGCGCAGGAACTGGAACGGCGCACTGCGCTGCTGCGGCGTCCGAGCCGACGTACAGCGCGAGACGATCTCCACCTCGAGCGCGGTCTCGACCAGGTTCCAGCCGATCACCGCGATCAGGTCCGCGAACGCGAATCCCAGTGCCTGCTGGATCTGCAGGTCCTCGAAGATGTCGGCCAGCCCGACCGCGACTGCCTCCGCGCCACCCGCCGGTTGCAGGTCGAGATCCGCGGTGGTGAGCTGCTCGGTCAACGCGTCCCGGATGGCCTGCGTCTTCAGCAGACAGTCGCTGGTCGCCTTCAACCGCCGCTCGAGCTCCGGCCGCTCCTCGACCTGTGCCACGCTGATCCGGGTCCGCAACGACCGCAGGATCAACCGAATCACCCGCTCGGCCGCGCCGGTCCCCCACAGCCACAGTGGATCGCCGTCCTTCTGCAACGGCTCGATCGAACCATCCGGATCCGGCACCCACGGATGATCGGTCGCGAGGATCTCGTCGATCTCCGGCTCGGACAACGCCGTTGCCGCGTCGAGCACGGTGGACTGGTCATGGCTCGCGATCGTCACGGCCTCCCAGACTCCCCCGGCGGCCCGGCCACGCGAGTACGCCGGTTGCAGCGCTGTCGCGGCGGACCGCAGCCGCTCCCGCTCAGCTGGTTGCTCCATGCAACGATCGAAGAGCCGCTGGGTGTCGGACCAGGACGCGTCCGCCTCCAGCAGCAACCGCTCGAGCTGCTCGACATCGGAGCGGAAGTCCACCTCCCGCGGGAACTGCACGGCCGACAACGCCGCCACCCGCCAGCTCGGCTCCTTCGCCTCGGGAAGCGCCGTCGACGCACTCCCGATCCCCGCGGACGGTACGACGTACAGGACGTATCTGCTCGCTCGCCCGGCGACCGGCCGGCGCGCGACCACGTCGAGCACCGGACCGAACGGCGCGTTGTCGAGCACGCCACCATCGACCAGCCAGGCACCGGACTCCGCGGTGGTCGGCTGCAGCCGCGGCGGTGACGCCGCCAGCTTCGGCGTCTCCAGCACCGGCCCGAACGCGGCCGGGAACGATGCACTCGCCCGCGCGGCCCGGGCGAGCAGCTTGGTGTCCTTCAACCCGTTCGTGTCCTTGACCTCGAACGTGCGGGTCGCGCCGTCGTACGTCGCCGCGTTCTCACTGGTGAACGCGAACAGATACCGATGATCCGGTACGACGAACCGCTGGCCGGCCGCATCCCGCGCCTCGAACTGCTGCACCCCGAGGCCGGACGCGGTGACGAACAACGTGACCGGCTCCTCGGCCGCCGTCTCGCCCGCATCCGCGACATCCTTGAGCAGACTGTCGAGCTCCTGCAGGAAGTAGTTGCCGTCCAGCACCGAACTCGACTTCTTCCCGGCCGACGGCACCAGCTTGCCGACCTCGAGCGATCCCAGCCCGATCCACTTCTGCCGCAGCCACGGCCCGTCCGAACCACCCGGGTCCAGCGTCGACCCGTTCGAGATGGCGGTCGCCAGCAACGATCCGTTCAGCCCGCCGGCGCTCGTGCCTGCGATGACGTCCACGACGACCCGCCGCCGCTCGTCTCCACGCTGGCAGAGTTCACGCCAACGGTCCGCCAGCACCGCGTCGTACGGCTGTGGACCCGGCGCCGACGACGACCCGGACGCACGCCGGATCAGATCCAGCTCGTGCGTCACACCGCCCATCCACACAGCCAGACTGACACCACCGTTGAGAACCAGCGCGATCCGGATCTCATGCTCACTCATAGGTCCCCCTAGCCTCACAAGTACCACTCTGTCACGAGAAGGAACGAAAGCAACAGCGGAGAGTGAACAAAAGGTTGCCCTGATGAGCAGTTGTCCGGCGCAGCCAACGAGCGCATTCTGTAGTCGGGGGTGACCGGTATGCGCACAGCGATGTCAACGGTAGTAGCGATCTTGATGCTGGTCGTGGGGTGCAGCGACACAACGACCAGCGGCAACGGTGGGAGTACGACGCCGCCGGAAACGACGGAGACGACGACCGGCGAACCGAATCCGGAGCCGACCACCACGGAGACCACCCAGACCAAGCAGAACAAGCCCGCCATCTCGCTGGCGACGGCGCCCGTCGGAGGTGCCCCTGACGAGGTCGGGATCGAACAGTGTGCGTCGGTCGCCTGGCTCGCCGGCGACCTTCCCGACGGCACGGTCGTCACGTTCGGCGCGGTCCATCTCGAACCGGACAACATCTTCGAGCTCTACCAGCAGGCGTGTCAGGGTGACCGTCGGCAGTGTCCCGGCCTGACCGTGCGGGCGAACACGGAGCCCGTGTCGTGCTACGTCGGCGCGAAGCAGGTTGCCAACGGCACCGAGGACCCGAACGTCGTCATCGAGGCCGAAGTCAGCTGCGATACCGAGGAGGACTGCCGCAAGGTCCAGCAGGAGGCCAAGAAGCGGGGCACCCAGGTGGAGTTCATCACGGGCGAACTGCCGACCGAGACCGTCGAGCCCACCGAAACACCCGAGACCCCGACTGATGGCTGAGCAATGGCGGACGAGCGGTCACAGGCCGAGCGCTGGGTGAGCTTCGCCGCCGGCATCGTCACGCCGGTGACGCTGATCAGTACGTTGCTCTTCTACTTCGGGTACGTTTCCGCCCGCTCGCAGTACGAGTACTTCGGCATCGACGTCGACACGATCGGCCTGAGCACGCAGGACTACGTGATGCGCAGTCCACAGCCACTACTCGTCCCACTCCTCGTGCTGACGCTGCTCGCGGTGGCAGCACTCCTTGTACACAACGCGATTCACCCAACAGCGACCGCCGTACGGCGATCCACCCGCGTCATCGTCGTCGTACTGCTGCTCGGTGTGGCCTGCCTGATCGCGTACCCGCTGCTCGGGCGGACGCCGTACTACGCCCTGGTGGTGCCAGCGGTGATCGGACTGGCCGCTGCCGCGCTCGCCTACGCCACCTACCTACGGAGTCGCCTCGATCCGGCAACTCGTGCGCCGCGAGTGCTGATCGGTCTGCTCGCTGTCGTCACGGTGACCTGTGCCTTCTGGGCGACCGCCACGACAGCGCAGTACGCCGGCCGCGGGGTGGCCAAGGGGGATGCGCGGAACCTGGATCGCTTCCCAGTGGTCATCCTGGACACGAAGGAGAAGCTCGCACTGCGGTCACCCGGTCTGGAGGAGACCGCGCTCCGAGCCGGGGCTGGGCAGACGTTCAACTACCGGTACCGCGGTCTGCGGCTCCTCGTCGTCGGCGAGAACCGCATGTTCCTGGTGCCGCAGAACTGGACCGCCTCGAACACGACTGTCGTCGTACCGCTCAATGACTCGATCCGGGTGCAGTTCCAGTTCCAGAACGATCCGCCTTAAGCGCTGTCGCGGATGATCAGTTCGGTGCCGTAGACCTCGGGGCCGGTGAGGTCGGCGCCGGCGATCTTGGCCAGCAGGATCTCGGCCAGCCGCGCCCCGAGCCGTTCGACCGGCTGGCGAACCGTGGTGAGCTTCGGTGTCGTCGTTGTCGCCAGCACCGAGTCGTCGAAACCGACCACCGCGACATCGGCCGGCACCCGGCGACCGCGCTCCGACAACACCCGCAGTACGGCGGTCGCCATCAGGTCGTTCGCCACGAAGATCCCGTCGAGATCCGGGTGCTTGTCGAGCAGCTCCAACGCGGCGCCTTCACCACCGTCGGCCGTGAAGTCGCCGAAGGCAACAGCCTCCGGCAAGCCGGCCTCGGACACAACATTCTGGTAGCCGGTCAACCGGTCCAAGCCTGCCGTCATGTCGATCGGCCCGGCGACCGTACCGATCTTGCGCCGGCCGAGACTCAGCAGATGCTCGACAGCTGTCTGCGCACCGGCCACGTTGTCCACGTCCACACTCGCCACCGGTACGTCGACGCCAAGCGGGCGGGCGCTGAACACGATCGGCAACGGCAGCTGCGCGAGCTCCTGCAGCACGTTGTCGCGACCGTGGTGGCTGATGATGATCGCGCCGTCGACGTGACCGCCGCGCAGATACCGCAGCAACCGCTGGTCGTCGCCTTCGGCAGGCTCGAGCAGCAGCACCAGCTGCGAGGACGTCGGGGCAAGCGTCCGGCTCACGCCACGGAGCATCCCGGCGAAGAAGGGATCGGAGAAGACCCGGCTGTCCGGCTCCGGCACCACGATCGCCACCGAGTCGGTCCGGCGCGTCACCAGCGCGCGGGCTGCCCGGTTCGGCACGTAGCCGAGCTGACCGATGGCGCGCTCGACCAGCGCCACCGTCGACGGCAGCACCTTGGGCGATCCGTTCACCACCCGGGACACCGTTGCGCGCGAAACCCCGGCCAGTGCTGCGACCTGCTCGAGCGTGGGAGAACCTGTGTCGTCCATCGGCCCTCCCCGTGTCGGTTGGTGTGTGTTCACACCGTATTACTATCCGGGGTTAATTTCTGGCGTTAGTCTTCGCCAGAGTGTTCTCAGCCACTCGACCGGGTATTTGCTGCCTTTTCGGCGTCGTCCAATGCCTGTCGCCAGGCCGCGTCCGGAGGCTGCTTGCCCTCGTCGACCCGGGCCAGTGCCGCCGTGAACAACTGGTTGATCTCACCCTCGCGCGGACCCTTGTGCTGCTTGAGAATCACCGCCCGCGCCCGGTTGACGAAGATCTGGCCGACCGGTGCGTTGTTGAAGTAGGGATTGACCTGCGACTTCACCTGGGGGTCGTCGTACGCGTCGAGTGTCGACGGGAACGAGCCGACCTTCTTGAAGACCTTGACCTGCTGTTCCGGTGCGGTGAGCCAGGCCGCCAGCCGGGCCGCCTCGGCCTGCTGCGGCGACTGCTTCGGCACGGTCAGATACGACCCACCCCAGTTACCGCCACCGCCGGGGAACACGTCGGCGACGTCCCACTTGCCTTTGCCGTAGCTCCCGGCGTGCTCCTGGATGACGCCGAGCAGCCAGCCCGGGCAGGCCATCGTCGCGAACGCATCGGTGCGGAAGGCCTTCTTCCAGGCCTCGCTCCAGGCCGGCTGCCGCGCGGACAGGCCGTCCGCACTGCCCTGCACGACCTGGTCCCAGACGCTCTTCAGCTGGGTGTTCTCGCTGCCGAGGAAGCGGTCCTGGTTGGAGTAGTAGGCCTGGATGAGCTGGTTGCGCATCGCTTCCCAGGTCAGCACCGCCGAGTCGTACCAGGCCGAACCCGGCACCTTCTCCTTGAACTTCCGCCCGGTCGCGAAGTACGACGGCCAGTCCACGAACAGCTTGGCCACCTCGACCCGGTCGGTCGGCAGGCCGGCCTTCGCGAACAGGTCGCGGCGGTAGCAGATCGCCTCCGGCCCGATATCCGTGCCGTAGCCGATGATCCGGCCGTCCTGGGTGGTGGCGCCGGAGACCTTCCAGTCCAGCCAGCGGTCCTTCAGGTCGTTCGCGCCGTAGTCGCGCAGGTCGGCGAACTGGTCGCCACGGGCCAAGTACTTGTAGATCCAGCCGAGTTCCATCGCCTCGATGTCGGCCATCCCCGAGCCGCTGGCCAGGTTCGCGTCGAGGTTCTTGATGTGCGCGTCGACCGTCTCCGCGTGCCGCTCCACGATCCGGATGTTCGGGTGCTCGGCCATGTACTCGTCGTACAGGTCCGCGTAGCCGAACTCGTTGAAGGTCGCGATGGTCAGTTCGATCTTCGGCTCGGCGCCGGAGCCGGTCGAGCCGCCGCTACCGCAGGAGGCGGCCAGCAACGTCAGCGCGCAGCCGAGCAGTAAGGCGATGGGGCGGTGGCCGGCACGGTATCTGCGCCGCATGAAATGGCTCCCTGGAACTGGACGGAGTTGAGAGCGCTCTCGGATCGCGAAAGTGAGCTGAGTTTCGAGCGTTCTCACCGGGTCTGTCAAGGCTTTGACGACTACTCTCCGGTACCGGATCATCCAGGTCAGTACATAGCAGGCATCGTTGTCACGCTGCGAACCACGCCGACTACGGACCGGTGAGATCTTTACGCTACTCACAGCCAGTTACCAGGTTCGCTCGATCGTTTGAGTGGCGCCGCGGGTCCCGCCGACCGGTACGTCGAGGACCAGCGGCGGACCGGTACGACGCTCGATCGTGAGCCGGACCGTGGTCGCCGTACGGCTGGGATCGGAGACCGCGATCGTGGTGTTCCCGACGACCACCGAGGCCGGACCGTCGCTGGTGATTCCGCCCGCGGATCCGGGTCCCCAGAAGTTCGCCATCGTGACCTGATCCCGGTCGGAGCGGATCGCCTGCACGGTGGCGTTGTTCGCGAGGATCGTGATCCCTGGATGCACCGAGCGCAGCGCGGTCTGCCACGGGCTCGCCCCGGGCAGCAGGATGTAGGCGTAGTCGCCGGCCTCCAGGCCGTGCTCGACGACCAGCGACTGATAGCGCCGGGTGAACGGGGTGGTCGACCCCGCGGTGTCATTGCCGACGTTGATCTCGGACCACGAGGCTGTCCGGTCCTCCTGGTGCGCTCGGACCCGGGTCTTGGTGGGAAAGAGGTAGCCGCCGACCCCGTTCAGGTGCGCCCACCGCGGGTCGTCGTACAGCTGGTTGGTCGCGGTCCGGCCGTTGACCAGGAGCTGGGCGGTGGTCTTGCGGTTCTCGACGACGGTCTCGACCGGATAGCCGTCGGTGCCGACGATTCCGGCGCCCAGGGCAACGACCGCGTCGGACAGGCAGAACCAGGACTTCCTTGCCTGCAAGGACTTGTCGTGATTGATCAGGTGCATGCCGACGGCACCTATCGTCTTCTGGTACGACGCTCCGCCGACCCACTCGGCGAACGCGGCCACCGTGCCGGTACCAGGCCCGCTTCCGAGCGGCTCACGCGGTTTGCTGCTGACCGTCGTACCGGGCAGGCGTTGGGCGTCGACCGTCGGCCAGAACGCGTCGAAGAACTTCGACTGGTCGTCGGTGTAGAGGTAGGTCATGCCGTCGCCGACGTACCAGCCGCGGAGGTTCTCACCGTTGCCCGACTCGTAGCGAGCCATCCGCTTGGACGACAACGCGAGCGCGAAAGTCCAGCCAGGGCGGCGATGTACGACCCGGTCCTGGTTCGCGAACTGGAAGTGCTGGGGCTTCGCAGGCGCGGGTTTGACGGCGTCGTCGGCCAGCACCGCCTTCGCCCGGGAGATCTCCGGAATCGATGCCGCCGGCAAGTAGTCGTTGAGCCGATCCCGCGTGAGCCAGCCCTTGGCCAGCGCCTTGTAGGTCGATGCGTAGGGCTCGGCGATCCCACTCGCGAGGAGCAGCACGGCCGACGTGGTCGCGTGGCCGTTGCGGTGGTCGCCCGCCTTCTCGCGGGAGATCGCGCGGCCGGAGACGGCGTCCATCATCAGGCCGTTGACCATGAACGGCGCGAAACTCTTCTCGACCGCGTCGAGAATCACCGTGCGCTTCGGGTCGGTGATGTCCCACGTCGAGCCGCCGAGCAGCGAGAACAGGTTCGCAACACCGCCGAGCGCGACGTTGCCGTAGGTGCCGACGTACGCGAGGTTGCCGTGCTGGACGAACGAGCCGTCGCGGTAGAAACCGTCGCCACTCGTGACGTAGGTGAAGACGCTGTTCTTGCCTGCTTCGGCGACGTCGCTCAACGCGTCTCGCGCAGTTGCGATCTTGTTGGCATCGTCACCGGCGATGCCGCGGAGGGCGACGATCAGCGCCTTGTCCACCCGGTTCGCGCCGGTCTCGCGGACGGTCGGCGAGTTGGTCCGGCGGTTCGGGTCGGGGACGAACCGGTCGACGGCCCTGAGGTACGAAGCACGTTGCTCGGCGGACAGGGCGTCGTACGCGAGAATGCAGATGTCGAGCAGCGCCCGCGGCGCACCGATCTCCCAGAACCACCAGTTCCCGGTCTCGGGCAGCGTCTCGTTGTAAGCGCGCTGATTGAGGAAGTCGAGGGCACTCGCCAACGCAGCACCCGGCTCGCTGGTCAACGTCGTGCCCGGCGTCGCCCGCGCGAGCGCGATCGTCTTCAGCCTGCTGTAACTGATCGAGAAGTTGCCCGACAACGGACTCAACGGCAGATCCGCCCACAACGCCGTCCGATTCGGATCCGCACTCAGCGTGTCCAGAAGCCCCTGCGCCGACCGACTCAGCCGGGCCAGCGCATCGGCGTACACCGGATCCCCCGGATCAATCGCGCCACCAGTAGCCAACCCACTCCACCGAGCCCGCAACCCCTCGAACTCCCTAACCGCCCGCGCGCTGACCGGAGCCGCCGTCAGCACCCCCGCAACCAGCCCCGTCTGCAACAACCGGCGACGACTAACAGACACCATCACAACTCCTCACCCTGGGCAAGCGCTTACCCACCCCACCACCTGCCCACAACAGTCGTCAACACCTCACAACCAATCACTCCCGCACATTCCCCCCGCCCGCGCCACCAGTGCTGGCAGGAGACAGGAACTGACGGCCCGAGACCCCGCACCACAGGTCTCACGCCCCCAGCCCATGTCTCCAGCAAGCACACGACGCCCCACGCCACCAGTGGTGGCAGGAGACAGGATCCAATGGCCCGAGACCCCGCATCACAGGTCTCACGCCCCCGGCCGGGTTCTCCCGCTCATTCCTCGGGCGGCCGCGCCGATCCTGCGGGCCGGACGCCCACCACCCAATAACCCTCCCAATCCGACCTTCGCGCGGTCACGCCAAGCGTGCGGAGCCGGCCTCGCCTGACGTTGGTGGGTGATGGCGGTCCGCCTTAACCCCGCGGGCGCGGACACCCGGGCCATCACAATCACTCGTTCACCTGTCTCTT
>NZ_SMKA01000489.1 GCF_004348455.1 Kribbella albertanoniae | reverse complement strand
CCCTTGTCCCGCCTGACCTCCAAACCCCTCACCAGAGCCCACGTCGTCCACCCCACCCAAACCCATCTCATCGGCACCACCCACGTAGAACCAGCCATCAGCTGGTCCGCACCCCCCGCCGAAAGACGCCCCTCAAACGCCACCCCGTTCACAGTTCCCCGGCGACCGTCCAGCAGTTCGAACGCCGACAGCGAGCAGCCGTCGGATGCATCGGCGCATGGACCTGCACTCAGGCGAGGTCACACTCGTCGTCGAGTCTGGCGCCGGCGCCACACCTGGTGGGGCCGCCTCGACCTGTCGCATCCGCTGACCGAGCTGCGTTACAGATTCAGCCATCCCGCGTACGGCGTCACGGCCGCGATAGGCCTAGGAGTAGCAGTGGTCCTAGGCCTGGGCCTCGCAGCCCGCGCAGTCCTAGGCGAATCCGACACCCCCACCGCCACCGCCACCGAGGCATCCACCCCGGCATCCAGCCCGGCGACCACCCCGACCGCCGGCGTCACAGTTCCTGCCAGCCCGCGCACCCAGGCCAGCTCGCCGACGCCGACCCCTCCAGCCCGCACAGCGCCCACACCGCCGGGCACCACGAACCCCGCGACCCCGCCGCCTCGGCGTTCCAGCTCCGGCCGATCCGTGGCTGACTGGCTCGCCACCCTGCGCGCGCTGGATGCCCAACGTGCACAAGCATTCCGGACCCTCGACGCCACGACCCTCGACAAGATCTACGTCCCCGGCAGCCCACCCTGGCGATCGGACCGCGCCCTCCTGGCCGACTACCGCAAGCAGCACATCCACATCCAGGGCCTACGAATCCAGATCGACAAAACCACCATCGTCCGCCAAACGGTAGCCACAGTGATCCTCCGTACGACGGACCACCTGGTCGCCGGTCATGCAGTCGACGAATCCGGCATCAAGACCCCACTACCGCCTGGCACCCCAAGCACCCGACTCATCACTCTCACCGCCACACCCACGGAGCGAGCGTCAGCATCGGCCAACTGGCGCATCAGCTCGATCACACCGGCTTGAACAGCCACTCGCATGCATTGTCGAGCCGCGTCGGCATGCCATCTCGAAGCACGCCGGCCCGATTGCAGGGGGAATGGTGACTGCCGGCGGGCAGGACCAGCAACGCTGTCAGTCGGTCCTGCTTTTCTCGATTCACTGAAAAGGTAGTGAGTGAATCGGTCCGCCAAATACCGTCTCGCCCGTCACGCGGTAATCGATAGCTTCGGGAAGGACATTGGATGAGTTCGGTACGCAGGAGAGTCGGCGGTGGGCTGATGGCGCTCGCCGGCGTCGTCGCAGTCGGAGCGGTCAGCGCCACACCGGCCCATGCCGCCTACAGCGACTGCAGTTGGGGCAAGGTCTGTGTCTGGGACGGCTGGAATGGCTCCGGAAACCGCTGGGAGGTCCCCAACTGCGGATGGAACAAGATCCCGGTCTATATGAATGAGCTGGTCAGCTCCGCGAAGACCCACGGCAACGCCATGCGCCTCTACGACGGTGGGGCCGCCGTATACGTAGGAAACTTCAAGCCCTGGATGGAGTCGAACCTCGCATCGTACGAGGACGACCGCGCCTCGTGGGTCTGGGTGGATTGCTGACCTTGCGGCCCAGCTGAACGACGCGCGCCCGGCTCACCCGCGGCCACACCGGCGGCGGGTGATCTGGCAATAGCTACGCGGCAGGGGGGAGGTTGGCAAATCCGCTCGCGGTGGCAGACGCAGACCACAGCGCCGGCGGACGCCCGGCTCAGGCAACCACTGCTGAGGACTTCTGCCGATCGCGGTGCTGGGTGGCTGCCGAGGGCCGATTGGGGTGCTGTAGGCGGTTGTCCTCGCTGCTGGGGAGTCCTACCCCCCGAAAACGACGGGTAGAACTCCCCAGCCCCCGCAATAGCCAGCCGAACGCCGAACCCCGTACACCTGCTGGGGACCCCGGACACGTCATCAGATGTCCGGGGTCCCCAGTTGGTGACCGCAGTACACCCGGATCACCTGCGCGCGGGGCAGCAGGCCGCCGTACTCGCAACGTCCGAAGGACACGCGGGCCTGGTGTGCGGATCGTCGGACGTTGGGACGGGCAGGACACCCACACATCAGTCAGGAGAGTGGGATAACCCTTCATCTGGGGGGGGTGCCCATCGAAAATTTCCCCGGGCAACCCCTCACCTCGACAGACAACCCGTTGGTCCCAGGCGACTGCATGTCGGGCGCCGACCTCGCCAACCAGCTCCGCCACAGGCCGCCCAGCCATCGTGTGTCAGCTGGTGAAGGCGGCAGCTACTGCGTCGGGGGCGGTGGGGTGGGTGAAGGTGAAGGA
>NZ_SMKA01000488.1 GCF_004348455.1 Kribbella albertanoniae | reverse complement strand
CCACCGAACTGGTCGCCACCCTCCACCACGAAACCCCGGTGAAGCCCGACCCGTACGCCAACCCCACCCCGTTCGAGGACCTGCTGAATAGCTGATACTTGGCGCATGAGGCGCTGGGCTGCGGTCTGCTTTGTGTTGAGTGGGCTGGTGCTTGTGGTCGGCTGGGTGACGCGGGACGGGGACGAGCGGCTGGATGGTGCGCCGACGACGACTGCGACGGTGGTGGGGGTAGCCGGCTCGTCGCTGGACCTCGATCTGACCTTGCCGGGCGGGGAGGTGGTGCGAGCGAGCACCACGGAGTTCCGCGACGTACCGGCCAAGGGTGCGCAGTTGCAGGTCCAGTACGCCGTGGACGGGAAGGACCTGGTCGTGCGGGAGGCCGGGCTGAAGTCGGGCCAGGATGCGTGGGGATCGTTGATCGCGGCCGGCGCGTCGGCGCTGATCGGGTTCGTCCTGCTGGTGCTCAGGACGCGCGGCGAGCAACCGAGCGACGTCGGCAAGAAACGCGGTTAGGCGCCAGTACTCGCGATCGGCTCCTTCATTTGAGGACGATCGTGGCTGCGTAGCCGGCGTCTCGGGAGCTGGGGCGGGTTCGGAAGAAGGCGAGGTGGCCGTTGTGCCAGTCGACGGCACCGGCATCGACATGCTGGGTGAGGTCGCTGCCGCCGGGGCGGGTCATGGATCTGGTTGCCGGAGGCAATATTGCGGTCGCGGTCAGGGTGCCGCTCTTGCGATCCACCCGCACCAGCGCGCCCGGATCGTCCTTGGTCGGCAGCAGGTAGACGATCGGATGGCCGTCGGCGTCCAGTCCGATCGGTTCAGTGACCTTGTGCTGGGTGTCCCAGGCCGATCGCCACAACGCGTTGCCGGTCAGGACGTCGTACGCCTCGATGCCGTTGCGCTGCTGGAGAAACAGAGTGCCGTCGGAGACAACATGCCGCGAGCAGTCGTACAGGCCGTGTCCGCCGGCCGGTTCGCAGGGATCAGAGGCGGATCGTGTCCTCAGGTCGACGACGACCTGGTGTTTGCCGGTCCGGGGATCGAGCCTCCAGACCTCCTTCTTGCCAAGCCCGTCCAGGACGCGGACGAGGAGGGGATCGACCGAGAGCACTCCGACGAGCAAGGTCGGGCGCTTGCCCCGCACGGGCAGATTGAACTTCCAGAGAATCTTGCCTGCGGCATCGAACCCCACCAGGTGGCGGCCCTTGTCGCCCGAGCGTGAGCAGTTCCGGTACGCCAGCCCCACCGTGCCGATCGCGTCGTAGTGAGTACTGAAACACTCGCGCTTCGGGTTCGGCTGCTCGATCACCGCACCGTTGGTCAGGTTGAGGATGTGCCCACCCTTGTCGGTGGGGATGTAGAGCCGGTCCCCAAGGATCGCCGGGCGGTGGTCGGCCCGCGGGAAGTCCAGGATCGTCGGCTCCGAGCGGATCTGGCCGGCCGGCGCGAGCTCCTTCGACCAGACCACCTTGCCGTGGACAACATCGACGACCGTGACTCGCCGGCAGCCGTCCTGCCGCGTTCCTTGCAGTACGGCGACGTA
Source organism: Kribbella albertanoniae (assembly GCF_004348455.1). GTDB lineage: Bacteria > Actinomycetota > Actinomycetes > Propionibacteriales > Kribbellaceae > Kribbella > Kribbella albertanoniae. The sequence continues at coordinate 849 of NZ_SMKA01000488.1, read as the reverse complement.
CCCCTTACCGGACTGTTGCCGCGAGGCCCCACAGAAGTGATTGTCCGGCAGGCTCACCTTGTACGCCGTCTGACCGGTGCCGAGGTCGTAGCCGATCAACTCGTTCGGCATCGAACGGACCAGGTACTTGTCGGTCCACCAGCGCGCCGTCAGACGGTCGCTGCCCTCCTTCGGGATGTAGTTCGACGCGAACCGTTCCTGCAGCACGTACTGGAGTTCGCGGTCGACATCGAGTCTCGAACCACCGAACAGCCCGAGCGGGATCCGGAAGTAGTACAGCCCGCCTCCGACGACGCCGATCAGACCGACGACCAGCACCAGCGCAAGCGCGACGAGGCCGCCCTTCTTCTTCGGCCTCCGGTGGTTGGGCCCGGGCTGCGGCGGCCACGGCGGCTGCTGGCCAGGAGCGAGGTGCTGGGGCCACTGTCCCGCCGGCGGCGGAAATCCTCCCGGCGGCGGCCCGTACGGCGTGACCGGCGGTCCGTACCCAGGCTGTTGCCCGTACTGACCGGGCGGAGGCCCGTAGGGACCAGGTGGAGGAGGCTGCTGACTGGAGGACACACACGGAAGTGAACCGCCGGACAGGGGTCGCCTACAGGCGTCTGCGGCGCGCGGAAAGCGACCAGAAAGCGGGCAGCAAGCGGGGTCTCAACTGCTGGTCACATGCCCAGCAGTTGCCGTACGTCGATCGCCTCGGGTGACCCGTAAGCCTCGAACATGTTCAGCGCTTCCCGCAGATGCTCGCGCCCCGCCCCGGCCTCACCCAGCAGCCGGAGCGCCCGAGCCTGCCCGAGAAAGTGTCCCGTCCGCTGATGGATCCCCAACGCTTCTTCGCCCCTGTCTCTTAGA
>NZ_SMKA01000487.1 GCF_004348455.1 Kribbella albertanoniae | reverse complement strand
AGCCTGAGCTGGTGGGGTGGATGCGGGGCGGGTTGGTGCCTTCGGTGCTCGACGATCCGCGGGTGTCGGTGCAGGTCGGGGACGTGCGGGCGGTGATCGCGGCGGCGCAGAAGGCGTCGTACGACGCGATCCTGCTGGATGTGGACAACGGGCCGGACTTCCTTGTGTACAACGAGAATTCGGCCATCTACGAGTCGTCGTTCCTGAGCGTCTGCCGGGAGCGGTTGCGGGCCGGTGGCGTGCTGACGGTGTGGTCGTCGTCGGAGTCGCCGGCGTTGGGGGAGGCGGTGGAAGTGGTCTTCGGGGCGTGCCAGGTGACGCCGGTCCCGGTGGTGCTGCAGGGGCGGGAGGAGCTCTACTACGTCTACCAGGGGGCGACGTAGGCTGACTGGTATGGGCGAGAACGTGGAATACCGGATCGAGCACGACACCATGGGCGAGGTCAAGGTCCCCAAGGACGCGTTGTGGCGGGCACAGACCCAGCGCGCGGTGGAGAACTTCCCGATCTCCGGCCGACCGCTCGCCCCGGAGCTGGTGCATGCGCTCGCGCAGATCAAGGCCTCGGCGGCCGTCGTGAACGCCGAGCTCGGGGTGCTGGACGCGGAGCGGTCGGCCGCGATCGTGGCCGCGGCCGATCAGGTGACCTCGGGGGCGTTCGACGCCGAGTTCCCGATCGACGTGTTCCAGACCGGTTCCGGTACGTCGACCAACATGAACGTGAACGAGGTTCTCGCGACCCTGGCAACCCAGGCGGGCGTGGACGTGCATCCGAACGACCACGTGAACGCGTCGCAGTCGAGCAACGACACCTTCCCCTCGGCGATCCACGTGGCGGCGACGGCCGGGGTCGTCCGCGAGCTGCTGCCGGCGCTCGACGTACTGGTGGAGTCGCTGTCGCGGAAGGGCACCGAGTTCGCCGAGGTGGTGAAGTCGGGGCGCACGCACCTGATGGACGCGACGCCGGTGACGCTGGGGCAGGAGTTCAACGGCTATGCCCAGCAGGTACGGCGGGGTGCGGAGCGCGTGCGGTCGTCGCTGCCGCGGGTATCCGAGCTGCCGTTGGGTGGGACTGCGGTGGGGACTGGGATCAACACTCCGCCTGGGTTCGCGGCGGCCGTGATCGTGGAGCTGAACCGCCGTACCGGTCTCGAGCTGACCGAGGCCGAAGACCACTTCGAGGCGCAGGGTGCTCGCGACGGGCTCGTGGAGTTGTCGGGGCAGCTGAAGACGATCGCGGTCAGCCTGACGAAGATCTGCAACGACCTGCGCTGGATGGGTTCCGGGCCGCGCGCCGGGCTCGGTGAGATCGCGCTGCCGGATCTGCAGCCCGGGTCGAGCATCATGCCGGGCAAGGTGAATCCGGTGATCTGCGAGGCCACGCTGATGGTCGCCGCCCAGGTGATCGGCAACGACACCACGATCACCGTGGCCGGTGCCGGCGGCAACTTCGAGCTGAACGTGATGCTGCCGGTGATCGCGCGCAACCTGCTCGAGTCGATCACCCTGCTCAGCAACGCCTCCCGCCTGCTCGCCGAGCGCTGCGTCGACGGCATCACCGCGAACGTCGCACATGCTCGCGCGTTGGCTGAGTCGTCGCCGTCGATCGTGACGCCGTTGAACCGCTACATCGGGTACGAGAACGCGGCCGCGGTCGCGAAGAGCGCCTTGAAGCAGGGCAAGACGATTCGCGAGGTCGTCATCGAGAACGGCCACGTCGCGAACGGCGATCTGACCGAAGAGCAGCTGGACGCGGCCCTCGACGTACTGTCCATGACGCGGCCGGCCGTGTCGTGACCTACTGGACTCCCGGGACCACGATCGAGTGGGTCTACGCCAACGATTTCAACCTGCCCACCGTCCGGCCGATGACGGTCGTCCGCGACGACGCCGACGGCTTGGTCGCCTGGCTCGCCCCGCGCACCCCGCTGCTGAAGACGGTGCTGGCTGACGGCCGTGAACTCCGGCACGCCGGCCCGGTCGGCATGTTCACCGAACCCCGTGTCCTGAAGCTCGACATCTGGCACGGCACCGGCATCCTGAAGGTCGCCCCCGCCGGGAAGCCCTGGTCCGTCTGGTACTTCTGGGGTTCCGACGGAACGTTCCACGGCTGGTACGTGAACCTCGAGGACCCGCACACCCGCGACTACGAGGCCCGCCGTACCACCACCCAGGACCACGTCCTCGACCTCTGGATCACCCCCGATCGGGAGATTCACTGGAAGGACGAGGACGAACTCGAAGGCGCCGTCCTGGCCGGCCGCTTCACCCAGGCCCAAGCCGACGCCATCACCGCCACCGCCCACCAGGCAGTGACCGAAATCCAAGCCTGGACCGCTCCCTTCAACGACAACTGGCAGTCCTGGACCGCACCCCCCGACTGGCCGCTCCCCTCAGCCC
>NZ_SMKA01000486.1 GCF_004348455.1 Kribbella albertanoniae | reverse complement strand
GGTCCACCACCAACACCCACCACCACCCCACCGCGGCAGCCGGCCCCCAGGCCGGCCCGCGGACCTACCCATGCCCCCAGCACGGTCACCGTGGACCTGGATCAGGTTAGCGACGGCCCTCCGCCACGATTCTCTAGCCACGGCTCTCCCGGCAACAGCACGCACACCCGGACCACGGCCCACCCAACGCCGGCCCGCTCGGACGAGTGCCCGCGCTGCGGACTAGCGCGACGTGCCTTTGCCCATGACCGGTCTCGCCCGAGCCCCAGCCGCGCCAGTGCTGCCTACATCAGCTCTGGGAGAGTCCACCCACCACGCGACAGCAGGCTCGAAGCGGCAGCACAGCCCAGCGGTCAGCACCGACCACGGCGACGGAGCAACTGCAAGCGGGGACAGCAACCACAGCGGCGGATCAGCCACTATCCGCGTGATCCCCGGGCAGCAACCACAGCCCGTCAGCCCAAGCCACCGGGCACCGGGCACCGGGCACCGGGCACCGGGCACCGGGCACCGGGCACCGGGCACCGGGCACCGGGCACCGGGCACCGGGCACCGGGCGAAGGCAACCATCTCCGCCGCCCCACCGCATCGCCCAGCCACCTTGTCCTTTGGTCGGCCGCAGCGGCGACCAATCACCGCAAATGTCACCGGTCGAGTCCGTACCGAGCGGTCGCTACTCGAACCGCAACAAGCGGCCGACGAGACGGCCTTTCCGGATTGGTGAGTTTCAGGCTGATCCGCGGGCCAGGTGGTTGGTGATTCGTAGGGCGTTGGCGAGGACTGTTAGGACTGGGTTTACGCCTCCGTTGGTTACGTGGACGGAGGCGTCGGCGATTCGGACGTTGTTGTGGCCCCAGAGGCGGCCGTGGGGGTCGGTGACTGAGTGGGCTGGGTCGGTGCCCATGCGGCAGGTGCCTGCCTGGTGCTGGCCGGTGCTGGCGCGGGACGTGGTACCGATGGAGGCGAGGGCTGTGCGGGTTGCGCCTGCGGCTAGTAGCCAGTCGTTGGCTTTGGCGCTCATGAAGGCTTGGGCGCGGACGTCTTCGGGGTGGATCGAGCCGCTGATCTTGGCGACCGGGTTGCCGAAGCGGTCGCGGGTTCGGGGATCGATGCGGATCCGGGAGTCGGGTGAGGTGACCTCCTGGATGGGGCCGACGACTCGTAGCATGCGGCGTGCTTCGCGTTGCATTGCTTGTTTGCCGGCCAGGCCGGCTCGCGGGATCAGGCCAGCGCCGGTTAGGTAGTCGTACGTCGCGGCCGGGGTCGGCACGAATTCGTTGGCCAGCATGCCGCCGCCGATGATGCCGTCGTTGCCGTGGCGGAAGTCGCAGGTCGCGATCGAGACGCCGGGACCGATCAGATCGGTCAGCTCGTCGTCGAACAGTCCGACGGCACCGGCGTACACGTGGGCTTGGAGATAACGGCCTACCTGGTCGTGGTTGTTACCGAGGCCGTTCGGCTCGGCGTCGTGCGCGCTGTTGAGCAGGAGCCGTGGGGTTTCGGAGGCACCCGCGGCGACGACGACCTCGGCGCATTCGATCGTGCGTCGCCAGAGTTGTCCGTCAACCAGTGCGACGCCGACGACTCGACCGTTGCGGACGACCAGCCGCTCTGCTGTGGTCTCGGTGAGCAGCGTGCAGTTGCCGGTTGCGAGGGCGGCGGGGAGTGCGGTGTTGTGGGTGCCCGACTTTGCCTCGACAGGACAGGCGAATCCGACGCACTGACCGCAGCGGACGCAGGCCGCGCGGCCTTGGTAGTCGACGGAGTTGATCAGCAGCGGTACGTCGAGAGTGCCCCAGCCGAGCGTTTCGGCAGCAACTGCGAGGCGGTGGGCCGGGCCGGTGCGAGGCAGTGGCGGCATCGGGAGCTCACGTGGCTCGTGCCACGGGTCGACGCCCGCGCCGCTGACCCCGAACCGCTGCTCGGCCAACGTGTAGTACGGCGCGAGGTCGTCGTACGAGATCGGCCAGTCCGCGAGACCGCTCCCCTCCGGTACGCCGTATGTGCTGGCCATCCGGAAGTCGAGCGGCACGAACCGCCACGCCTGCGCGCCGTACACCCGGGTCCCACCGCCGACGGTGAACGCGTTGTTGCCCCAGTCCCCGTCCGGCGGCAGCGGGTACGACGTCACTCCGTCGACGACTGCGACGCGCGGCCGTCCCTGCGGATCCGGATCGGTCACCGCAGGCAGGCCGGCCACCGACCGCGGATTCCGCAGGTGGTCGTGCGCAAGCGACTGGGTCGTCGGGTAGCGCCCCGCCTCGACCACAAGCACCGACCGGCCGGACTCGGCCAGCACCTGCGCCGCCGTACCGCCACCGGCCCCCGACCCGATCACCACCACGTCATATCGCTCCGCCAACGCGCTCCGCGGCGTGAGCGTCAGCTCGGTCGACGCACCGGTCCAACCCCCAGCCTGTCTCTTATACACAGCTG
>NZ_SMKA01000485.1 GCF_004348455.1 Kribbella albertanoniae | reverse complement strand
TGCTGGGGCTGGGTGTCGTCGGGCCAGGTGGGCGGGCGGTGGTCGGGGGCGTGCTGGACGCCGAGGGCCCAGCCGCCGTCGACCCAGATGGCGTGCCAGCGGTCGCCCCATTTCTCGACGGTGCCGTCGAGGAAGGTGGCCCAGAAGGTGCTTTCGGCGTCCAGGTCCGCGGCGTCGAAGACGATCATGCGGTGCTTGATCTCCATGGGACGAGTCTCCCGCGATCGGATCGGTGACTGCTAGCCCGCAGCGCGGACCGCCACGCCATCACAAGTGCGGTTGGGACGCCGGCTGGAGCGGGGACGATGCGGCGACGGGCAGTTGTGATGGGACTGGGGTTCACCCCAGGAAGGCGTTGAGGTGCTGGGCCCAGACGTTCGGCTGCTCGAAGTGGCACATGTGGGCGGCGTCGGGGGTGACGGCGAGTTGACTGTTCGGTACGGCGGCGTGCAGGCGCTCGGCCAGTTGGACGGGGAAGCCCATGTCCTTCTCGCCGTGCAGGATCAGGATCGGCTTGGCGAAATCACGCAGGATCGTCTCGGGATCGCCCGTGAACCAGGGATGTATCAGCCCGGCCATGGCGCGCTCGTAGCTCCAGTCGCCCGTATCGGTGCCGAGGCTGTTGAGGAGGTCAAGGTACGCCGGTGCCTTGGCCGGGTCCCAGACGAAGATGGTCGAGTTGCGTTCCTCGGGCTTCGCCAGCCGCTCGCGCCGCTGGTACTCCTCCCAGCCGGCCAGATACTCCTGAGACGCACGAGCGTCGTACGCCGAAGTCGACGCCAGCACCAACCGCCGTACCAGCGCGGGGTGTTTGTCCACGAACTGCATCGCCGCCCGACCGCCGGTCGAGAACCCCAGCAGGTCCACCTGCCCGAGCCCGAGCTCCGCGATCAGCCGCCGCGTGTCCTCCACGACGTACTCCGGTTGCAACCGATCGTCCGGCAGACCACGCGTGCTCCGTCCGCAGCCCCGGAAATCGAACAGCACCACATGCCGCTGCACCTCCGCGAACCCCGGCAGCAGATACCCATGCCCCACATCCGGCCCGCCGTGCATCACCACCAGCGAAGGCTCGTCCCCGCGCTGCCCCAGCTCCCGCACGAACAGCTCAACCTCACCCACGTCCAGCATCCCCACACCCTGCCACCCACCACCGACAGTTCGCCGGATACTGAGCAGGTGAACGCGCTGCCGCATCGGCCGACCGGGCTGGAGAAATACACGTGGACCGACGCCGACTTCGAGGTGATGGGCTGGCACGACAGTACGGTGCACGCGATCAGCGTGGGTGAGCACGAAGACGACCGGCTACCGCCTGGGCGGCTGTTGCTCGATCTGGACTACATCGTGCAATGGGTCCATCCGGTCCGTCTGCAGAAGCGGTTCTCCTTCTGGATCGTGCCGGCAACGCTGGTGTTCGACGAAGCGTGGGGTATCGCGGGAGACCTCGATCCGGGGTACCAGCTGTTGGAGATCGCCGACCTGCACCGCCTTGATTCGCCAGATGATCAGCCTGATCCGGTCTGGCACATCGACGGGCAGAACTTCGACCTCCGGGTTCGCGCGTCCGGATTTACGCAGTACTTGCGCAAGGAGCCACAACACGTGCCGGGCCAGGTGCTCACGATGGCGCAACGCGGCGGGATCAGCTTTGCCGAGGTGCCGTTCGTCTAGGCGGTGATCGGGATGCCTACGTCTTGGGCTTCGCGGATTTGGCAGGGGGAGGGGAGGAGGTTGGTGAGGTTGCTGGCGGTGGTCTGGTCGGGGAGGTCTACGAGGTAGGCGCCGTGGAGGTCGGTGGGTGGTGTGGTGGGGAGCAGTGGGAGGACGGCGTGCAGGGTGCCGTGGGTGCGGACGGCGGTGGCGAAGGCGGCCAGGTCTGTCAGGTACTGGTCGCGGGTGGTCTCGTCGGCGGTGTCCCACTGGGCGTAGTGGTCGGGCCTGGACATCAGGATCAGGAACTTGGGCATGGGAGGACTCCTCGAGCAGATGCGGCTGTCCTGGGGATGACGGGTGGGGGCGGCGGAAATCGACAAGTCAGGGGTGGATGATGCAGAAGAGGGTGCCGTCAGGGGACTGCAGGACCGTGAAGTCTGCGTCCTCCGGGTAGGTCCAGTCCTCGACGAGGCGAGCGCCGAGGGCCTCCAGGCGGGCGATCTCGGCCTCGACTGTGGTGTCGGGGGTGACCCAGAGATCCAGGTGGGTGCGGTCGGTGGAGTCGAGGTGGAGGCGGGTCGCGGCTCGGTCGGGCGGGACGAGGAAGTCCGGGTTGCTCGCTTGTGGCGTGTAGCCGAGAGCCTGGCTCCAGAAGGTGGAGCCCTGGGCGGTGTCGGGGACGTTGAGGATGATGGCGCCGAGGGTGAGACCCATGATTTCTCCCGGAGGGGGTTGAGTTTTCGACTGGACGCCATGCTCTCGCACGGCACCGACAGAACGAAGCGGCCCGCCCGCAGAATGGTTGCCCAGAGCAACGGCCAAACC
>NZ_SMKA01000484.1 GCF_004348455.1 Kribbella albertanoniae | reverse complement strand
GTGCTCAGTGCGGTACGCCGGGTGGCGGCGTACCGGGGGTCAGGACTCGGTGACCTCGTCGTCGGAGGTGGGTTCGGCGGCGGCTTCTACCTCGGTTTGGACGGCGTCGGCTTCGGCGGCTTCGTCGTCAGCGGCGAGCTCCATGGAGTCGTAGCCGGTGGTGTCGAAGGCGTGGTCGGCGACCGGGGGCTCGGCGAGGTCGATGACGGCGTCGGAGTGGGCTCCGCAGCCGTAGTCGAAGGCGACGACGCGGCCTTCGCCGGGGGCCATCTCGTTGGCGCAGACGCCGAAGGAGCGGCCGAGGCTGTCGCCGAGGCGGATCCAGTAGCCGCAACCGTTGCACTTGTAGGGGACGGCCTGGGCGATCGGGGCGGCAGGACCGAAGTCGCCGGCGGCCCAGCGCTCAGCAGCGTCGTCGCGACCGAACACCGACAGAACGCGCTCGCGGCCGAGGCCGAGCTCCTCGACCACCTCGAGGACATCCTCCGGGGCGCCGGTCTCGGTGAAGCCGGGCTCCAGGCGCGGGTCGTCGGCGGGCGTCGGGAACAGGTCGCCGGGACGCAGGTCGCCGGGCTGGACGCGGTCGGACCACGGCACCCACTCGGGCGCGACGATCGCCGCGTCGCCGGGGAGCATGACGACCTCGTTGACGGTAACCGTCTTCGCGCGGGAGGCGCGGGTCACCGTGACGGCCCAGCGCCACCCCTTGTATCCCGGGTGGGCGGAGGCGAAATAGTGCGTGACGAGTCGCTCACCCTCGACCAGATGACCGAGGTGCTCGCCGATCTGCGCCGCGCCGGCCTCGTCGATCGCGGCCTCGCGGGCAGGTTCGACGGCTGCGACACAGACCGCGTCGGCCTTGGCGCGCACAGGGTCCGGAGTTCTGAGGGCAGTCACGGTTGCCCATTCTCGCACGCCCGGACCGCTCAGACGAACGCGCCGTGACTGCGGTCTGTCCCCCGCACGAGGCAGGATGGAGGCATGCAGACGCCTGACCCCGCCGACCCGCGGCCGACACCCTCCGGCGCCCCGCCGCCCGGTGCCGCCCGAGACGGCCGTACGCCGCCCAAGAAGTCGGCCGGTGAGCGGGTTGGCGCGGCTCGCGAGCGATTGGGTACGGCGGGGCGCAAGTTCGGGCGGGCCTCGAAGGTCGGGGCGACCGGGGTTGCCGCGGCGTCGAAGAAGACCGCGAGTGTCGGCGGGACCTTCGGCCGGTGGACCGGGCGACGGATCAGCGGGCTGACCGGAGCGCAGGGCGCCAAGGAATCGGGGCTGCAGCGACTGATCGAGCTGGGCGCGGTGAACGCGGCCGGTGACACGGCGTTCGCGGTCTCACTCGCGGGGACGGTGTTCTTCACCGTGCCGAGCGACCAGGCCCGGGACCGGGTCGCACTGTTCCTACTGCTGACGATGGCGCCGTTCGCGCTGATGGCGCCGCTGATCGGCCCGATCCTGGACCGCTTCCGGCACGGCCGGCGGTGGGCGATCGGCGCGACTCTCGGTGCGCGGGGGTTCCTGGTTTGGGGTCTCGCCGGGTCGATCACCGACAGCAGTTCGGTCTGGTTGTATCCGGCCGCCCTCGGGTGTCTGGTCGCGTCCAAGGCGTACGGGGTGACCCGGGCATCCGCCGTACCGCGGCTGCTTCCCAAGGAGATCACCCTCGTCACGGCCAACTCACGGATCTCCCTGGCCGGTGTCGCCGGTGCGACGGTCGGCGCCGGTATCGCGGGTGCGTTCGCGGCGATCGGGCCGCAGTGGTCGCTGCGCTGGGCCGCACTGGTGTACCTGGTCGGCCTGATCCTGGCGATCCGGCTGCCGTCGGCGGTCGACTCGCCGGCCGGCGAAGAAGTCACCGGTACGGCGGGGCGCGAGATGCGGCGGAAGGCGATCACCGCGGCCGTGGCCCGCGGGATCCGCTGCAACCTGGGACTGCGGTTCGTCTCCGGCTTCCTCACCATGTACCTGGCCTTCCTGCTCCGCGACCAGCCGATCGCCGGCATCAACGGCACGGTCGCGGCCGGAGCGGTGGTCGCCGCGGCCGGCATCGGCAACAGCCTCGGCACGCTGGCCGGTTCGTTGCTCAAGGCCCGAAAACCCGAGACCGTCGTACTGGTCGTGCTGCTCGCCGACGCCACCATCGCCATCCTGGTGGCGGTGTTCTACGGGTTCCCGATCCTGATCGCGCTCGGGTTGATCGCCGGCTCCTGCAGCTCGCTCGGCAAGCTGTCGCTGGACGCGATGATCCAGCGCGACGTCCCGGAAACCGTCCGTACGTCGGTGTTCGCGCGCTCGGAGACCGTGCTCCAACTGTCCTGGGTGATCGGCGGCGGCTGCGGCATCGTGCTGCCGCTCATCCCCCGCCTCGGCTTCGGCTTCCTCGCCGCGGTCCTGCTGCTCGCCGTCTTCCTCGTCCTCCGGATGAAACCATCCGGCATCCCCGGCGTCGGCGGCCAACGCAAACCACCCGGCCCTCGGCCCCAGTCCCCCAAG
>NZ_SMKA01000483.1 GCF_004348455.1 Kribbella albertanoniae | reverse complement strand
GTCGTGGGACGGGGTCCAGGGGTAGCGGTTGTTGTTGGCGTAGGTGCGGATCGAGCTGTCGATCGCGTTGCCGGTCCAGTAGATCGTGGCGTGGGTGAGGATGTCGTCGGGCGTGAACGGGTCGCCGTCGGACCAGCTCTGCCAGCGTTCGAGGATCCAGGCGAGCATGCCGGCGGGGGAGTCGGCGAGGCCGAAGCCGAGGGTGCTCGGGTGCAGGACGTGCGCGGCGAGGTGGGCCGCGAACCGGCGTTCGAACGCGATCACGCCGTCGTAGATCGCGGGTGGGAGGTTGTCAGGCAGGGGATTGCCGCCGGTGAGGTCCCAGGCGCGGTCGCCGTTGAAGAAGGACAACTTGAGGCCTGAGCCGATGTGGATTCCGTACAGCTCATCGGCGTACTTGTGGCCGAGCTGGCCAGTCACCAGCGCGCCGACGTCGCACCCGCCCGCGGCGTATTTCGCGTGACCGAGGACACCGGTCATCAGGTCGTGCCAGACGTCGGCGATCTTCCAGAAATTCATGTCCGGGCTGGTCGGGGTCGAGAACCCGAACCCCGGCAGGGACGGGACGATGACGTCGAACGCGTCCGCCGGATCGCCGCCGTACGCGGCCGGGTCGGCCAGTTGGTCGATCACCTTCGACCAGTGCCAGAACGTCCACGGCCAGCCGTGGCTCAGGATCAGCGGGATCGGCGCCGGCCCGACGCCGGGCTTGCGCAGGAAGTGCACCGGTACGCCGTTCACGTCGGCGCGGTAGTTGTCATAGGCATTGATCGCACGTTCGGCAGCACGCCAGTCGTAGCCGTCGGCCCAGTAGTCGACGAGCTCTTGCAGGTCAGTACGACGGACGCCGTAGAACCCGTCCTCGTTACCGATGTCGAGCGGCCACTTGGTCGCCCGGAGGCGGCGGCGCAGATCGTCGAGAACCTCGTCGGACACGTGGATCGGAGTGGGTTCCAGGTGCATGGTTGCCTCAGGCATCTTCGGCCAGCTCGGTCAGGCGGGCGAGAACGTCGACGGATTTCGCCAGTACGGCGCGTTCGGCGTCGGTGAGTTGGTCGACGAGCTCGGTCATCTTGGTGACCCGGTTGATGTGCCGGGCGCGGACGACCTTCCGGCCGGCCGGGGTCAGCGACAGCAGGATCGCGCGGCCGTCGGCCGGGTCTGGGCGACGTCGTACCAGCCCGTCCTGCTCGAGTTTGGCGACGAGGCTGGTCAGGGCGGGTTGCTTGAGCTGCTCGGTCGCGAGCAGGTCGGTGAGCCGCATCGGGCCGCTGCGGGACAGCGTGTGCAGCACCGACAGCGTGGAGAAGTTGAACCGCCGGACGGTCGGAAGCCGGATGAAGATCGTGTTGAAGTCCACGATCACCTGGGTCAGGCGCTCGGAATCCACCTCGGTCATGGACCGAACATATCAAGAATCGATCTAGTTCAACCAGATCGATTCTCGATGTATCAGTTGCTGAGGGGGATGCCGGTGACGACGACCGGGGTGTCGCCGGGGCGGAGGGTGAGGATGGCGGTTTTCTCCCCCTTGGGGAGGTGGCCCTTGAACACGATCGTGCCCTGTTCGGACTGGCCGGCGGCAAACTGCTCGGGCCAGTTGCTGCGCGAGTCGTCGGCGCGGATCGAGTTGCCCTCGGCGCTGGTGAAGGTCGCGTTGCCGTTCAGCGGGAGGCTGACGGAATCCTTGCCCTTGTTGTTGACGGTCAGGCGGATCCGGGTGAAATGGCTGGTGTTGGTGACGTTGTCGACCGTGATCGTGAGGCCTGCGGTGGTTTTGCCGACCGGTTTGATCAGGCGGTCCTCGCCGGACTCGTTGCCGCTGAGGTAGCCGGCGGCGTACTCGGCTCCGGAGGTGATGGCGAAGCCACCGACGCCGACACCGATCAGTACGGCGCCGATCGCGACGATCGCGGAGACGTCGAGCCGGCCTGGTTCGCGTTCGGTGGGGCTGACGGCGTCCAGGATCGCGAACGTCATCGCGCCGAGCAGCGCGAGCGTCGGGGCGATCAGCCAGCGGAGGAGGCCGCCAGGCCCGTCGGCGAGGAACGTGGCGATCAGGTTGATGACCAGGCCGACGGCGAGCATGGCGCCGGCGATCGCGAAGACCCGGGCCAGACGGACCTGTCCGACCTCGCCGGTGGTCTCGCGGGTACGGCGTTCTGGACGGTTCACCGGACGGGGTGCCGGGCGGCTGGCGCTCGGCTCGTCCGGATAGCTGGGGTAGTCCGGGCGCTCGGGGTAGGGGTTGCGCGGCGTGTCGGGCTGGGCGATCTGGGCGCGATCACCGCCGGACAGTGGGGAGCGGGCCGACTCGAGGTAGTCCGCCGACGGGTAGCCGGGCCAGGATGCGCTGTTGCTCGCGTCGGCCGGGTTCGGCTGGCTGATGCTCGCGCGGTCGGCCGGATACGGATCGTTCCGCGGTACGGCGTCCGGTGGCGGACCGCTCGGTGCGAACGGGGATGCGGCGGGGTCCGGTGGGGTCGAGCC
>NZ_SMKA01000482.1 GCF_004348455.1 Kribbella albertanoniae | reverse complement strand
ACTGGGGGCAGGCCGCGGCGGGCGGGAGGATCGTCGTAACAGTTCAAGGACTACACAGTTCCCCCGGAAGGCGCCTCCCGTGACAATCCAGCAAACCCTCCCGGCCGCCGATCACCGCGGCCCGGTCGCCCGCAAGGAACGTGCCCTCGCCCCCGACCTGATCCGCGGCGCGATGCTGCTGCTGATCGGCCTGGCCAACAGCGCGAACTTCGCCTTCGCCGGCCAGCCCGGTGTCGAAACCGCACCGCAGGGTTTCGAGCGCATCCTGAACTTCCTCAAACTCACCTTCGTCGACGCCCGCGCGTACCCGGTGTTCGCGGTGATGTTCGGCTACGGCCTGGTCCAGTTGGCCCGCCGGCAGCGCTCGTCCGGCGCCACCCCCGGCGCAGTCCGGCGCATCCTGATGAAGCGGAACGCCTGGATGATCGCCTTCGGCGCAGTCCACGCGACGCTGCTGTACTTCGGTGACTTCCTCGGCGCCTACGGCATCGTCGGGATCATCTGCACGCTGCTGCTGCTCAACCGCGGCGACAAGTTCCACCGGATCATCATCGGCATCTGGGCGCTCGAGGTCGTGTACGTCGTCTGGCTCGCCATCCAAGGGGCCATCGCCGCACTGACGAGCACCGGGCCCGCGCACGCCATCGTCAACGCACCGAACCCGTCGCTGGCAGCTTCGTCGTACGGCGCAAGTCTGATCGAGCGGCTGGGCGAGTACCCGCTGCACACCGCCAGCGTGATCCCGTTCGTCATGGTCGTCTGGCTCGGTATCTGGGCCGCTCGCAAGCACATCCTGGAGAACCCGGCCGCACACCGCACTCTGCTCACCCGGGTGGCCGTGGTCAGCATGAGCATCACCGTGCTGGGCGGTCTGCCGCTGGCACTGGTCGGTGCGGGCTGGCTGCACGTCGACGAGGCCGCGGTCGGTTCGCTGAGCATGCTGTCGCACGTCAGTGGGATGTTCGGCGGTCCTGGCTACGTCGCTCTGTTCGGCCTACTGGTCGCCCGGATCACCACCCTGTCGCTGCCGGTGCGTGCGATCTCCGCACTGGGTCAGCGGTCGATGTCGGGGTACCTGTTCCAGTCGGTAGCGTGGATGGGGCTGCTGGCACCGTTCACTCTGGATCTCGGGCACCGGTTCGGCAGTACGGCGTACGCAGCGCTCGGCTGTGCGGTTGCGGTCTGGCTGGTCTCGGTGATCGGCGCCTACCTGATGAGCCGCCGCTCGTACCGCGGTCCGGCGGAGACCCTCCTGCGCCGGCTCGTCTACTGATTGAGAGGATGGGCAGCGTGAGTGACTTCGGCGTACCCGAGCCTGCGAATCTGTCCGACCTGTCCGGTGAGCCGCCGGTGGCCGAGACCAGTGTGCGGCTCGCGCTGCCCGCCGAGGCGAACGCGATCGGCGAGATCCAGGTAGCGGCCTGGCGGGCGGCGTACGCCGATCTGCTGCCGGCTGACGTACTGGCCGACCTGAACCCGGCCCAGTTCGCCGCCCAGTGGCGGGCGGCGCTGATCGCCCCCGGCGAGGCCCGCAATCGGGTCATGGTCGCTCTGGCCGGCCGCACGCTGGTCGGGTTCGCGGCCATCACCGCCTCGGACGACCCGGACGCCGACGCCCAGCACGACGCCCTGATCGCCGAGCTCGCCGTCCAGCCGGACGCCACCCGCGCCGGCCACGGCTCCCGCCTCCTGAACGCAGTCGTCGACACCGTCCGCGCCGACGGCTTCCGCCGGGTCACCGTCTGGGTCAACTCCACCGACGACGTCACCCGAGCCTTCTACACCGAGGCCGGCTGGGAACCCGACACCGCGCACCGCGAGCTCGACCTGTACGGCGATGGCTCCGTGCGCATCAAGCAGATCCGGCTCCACACCGACCCGGCCGCGGCCGAGGCCTAGGCCACGCAGAACTCGTTCGCCTCGGGGTCCTGCATGACCACGAAGTAGCCGTCCGGCTCGTCGGTCCGCCGTACGAGGCTCGCCCCTAGCTCCACCAGTCGATCCACCTCGGCATCGACCGCCGTACGCCGCTCGTCGCCAGCCAGCCCGGGTGCCACCTTGATGTCCAGGTGCACCCGATTCTTGGCCACCTTCGCCTCTGGCACCTGCAGGAAGAAGATGTCCGGCCGGTCCCGCACCTTGTCCACCAGCGTGCGCCCGGTCGGCCGCTGATCCACCGGGATCTGCTGCGCGTCGGCCCAGTCGTCCCACGTCATGAACCCGTCCGGCACCGGCGTCGGGAAGTCGTACCCACCGAGCGCCCGCATCCAGAACCGCGCCACCCGATCCGGATCCGCACAGTCGAACACGATATGCAGCTCGTACGCCGTCATCGCACCCCTCCACCTCCACCGGCCCGAACCCCCAGGCCATCACAATCACCACTCCCCCGTCCACCACCGCTCAATCACAGCACCAACCACCACTTGTGATGGCCCTGGCGTCCGCCCCCACCCCCGAGCGCACGCCGATCCCACTCGCGGACGCACGGAGGGTTCAGTCACGGAGGCTGTGGGCGGGGCGGGGGACC
>NZ_SMKA01000481.1 GCF_004348455.1 Kribbella albertanoniae | reverse complement strand
ACATCCGCCCGGTCGCCAACGCCGCCTGCGCACATCCGTCCGGTCGCCAACGGCGCCTGCGCACATCCGTCCGGTCGCCAACGGCGCCTGCGCACATCCGCCCGGCCGCCAACGCTGCCCGCGCACATCCGCGCGCCCCATCCAACCGGCCACCAACGCCGCCCGTGCACATCCGTCCGGTCACCAACGCCACCCGCCTACATTCGTCCGGTCGCCAACGGCGCCTGCGCACATCCACCCGGCCACCAACGCCACCGAAGCCCGCCCGCCCACATGCGCGTGTACAGCCGTCGGGGGATGGCGACGTCCAGTTGTCGGGGGTGTGGAGATCGCACGGTGGGTTTGCACAGGAAATGACTTGTTCACGCCCACCGTTTCTTGTTCAAGGCCCCGGCTGGTGGCTCGGATCATCCTGGCGGCGGGGACAGGGAGTGCCGGGGCGGTCGCGATCTGGTCGCAATCTGGTAGAGATGCCGCGTTGATCTGGACGGGGTGTGGCGGCGGCCTTCATGATCTGGAACCGACGTTCTGCCCACTATCTCCCGGTCGCACTTCCCCGGCGCCCGGACGGTGACCCCGGAGGCTCGTTTGCCCGACCCCATTCGGCTGTTGCTGGTCGATGACCAGATCCTCCGCCGAGGCGTCCTCAGGAATGGTCTGGAGCGCGAACGCGACCTCAAGATCGTTGCCGAGATCAACAGATCCGACGATGTCGTCGGCGCCGCCAAACAGCACCGCGCGAACGTCGCCCTGCTGGACGCCGCCGGGCCGGGGACCGCCAGCATCTCCGTCACCACCGAGCTCCGTACGTTGATCCCCGAGTGCCGTGTCGTCATCCTCACCACCTACGGCCGGCCCAATCACCTTCGTCGCGGGCTGGAGGCCGGCGCCAAAGGGTTCGCCCTCAAAGGCTGCCCTGCTCCGCAGTTGGCCGATGCCGTTCGCCGGGTGCACCTGGGGCTCCGGGTCGTCGATGCCAACCTCGCCGCCGAATCCCTCCGGTACTCCGACACGCCACTGAACCACGACGAGACCGACACCCTTCGCGCCGCCCGCGACGGCGGTTCGGTCGCCATGATCGCCCGCTCCCTCCACGTCTCCGAGCGCGTGGTCCGCCGCCGCCTCTGGTCCGCCATCGGCAAAACCGGCGCCCGAACCCGCTCCGACGCCATCCACATCGCCGAACACAACGGCTGGCTCCTCGACTGAGTACACCGACGTCGGTAACGACACATGGTGGTCAGGTGGCGCGGCCGCTTTCCCGCCTGTACGTCGGTGGCCAGGTCGCCGGCGAGGCACTAGTACATGTCGTTCGCGTCATCGCCCGAGCGCGGACCTGGCTTCGAATCCTCCGACCGACAGGACGTATACGGCTGTCGGCGTACCCAGTTGCCGGACGTGAGCGTGGCGGTGGCATCCAGCACACCTATACGTCCTGTCCGTCGGCAGATCACGCACCTTCGGGGCTGGAGTTTCGGTAGGGATGCCCCCGTGGATGTCATCGGCGTTGCCCGCGCCCGGACCCGTCTCGTGCTCAAAGGTGGATCGCCTTCTCTTTGTGCACGAGGTCCCACTTTGTGCACCCACCAACCACGCAGAACCCACCGAAACGGTCGGTGGGTTCTCAAAGTTGAGCTGGGTGCACGAAGAGCAGCGGGGGTGATGAGGAATGGAGGGCTGCTGCCGGGGGCGAGACGAGGCGAAGGGTTACAGGCAGAAGGGGTGGCCGGCTGGGTCGGCGTAGACGGTGTAGCCGGGTTCTTGGCGGAGGGCGGTGGCGCCGAGTGCGCGGGCTCGCCGATCGGAGGTGGGGAGGTCTTCGACGGTGATGTCGAGGTGCATCTGTTGTGGGAAGGCAGGGTCGGGCCAGCGTGGTGGGTGGTAGTCGATCGGGCCATCGCCGAAGGCGAGTTGGAGAGGTGAGCGTTCGGAGCCGATCAGGAACCAGTCCTCGCGGATGATGCGCATGCCCAGGAGTTCGGCGTAGAACTCGGCGAGGGGGCGGGCGCCGCGGGCGTAGCTTTCTTCGGTGTTGCCGGGGCAGGCGAACACGACGTTCATGAGTTCGATGGATGACATGGTCAGAGGCTGTCCAGTTGGGTCCATAGCCAGTTGGGGCCGGTGGTGGTGGCGCCGAGGGGTTCTACGCGGTGGCGGAGGCCTCGGTCGGCGGTGACTACGGTGACGGCGGGTGGGGTCGTGGGGGTGAGCGATTCGGCGGTGACTTCGGTGATGGTGTCGTCGCCGGACGCTGGGGCGAGCACCACCTGGAGGGGGCCGAGGTCGAGGGGATCGCCGTCGAGGGCTCGGCGGGCGGCGCCTTCGAGGATGACGATGATGCTCGTCTCGGGGAGTTGCTGCTGGAGGGCGGCGAGTTTGAGCAGGAGGCGTCGGGCGGCGCCGGGGCGGTCGCGCCACCAGCCGTCGGGGCGGGAACCGATCACGTTGGCGGCGTCGACCACGATGACCTGTCTCATGTCCCCAGTTTGCACTCAAGCAGTCAGAAGCAGCTGGAGAGGAACTCGCCGTCG
>NZ_SMKA01000480.1 GCF_004348455.1 Kribbella albertanoniae | reverse complement strand
GGGGTGGGCGGGGCATGATGGAGGTCAGGCCGGTGGTAGGTCCGGTCCGACGAAGGGAACGGCGATGGGCTGGTTCATTTTCCTCGTGCTCGTGGTCGGGGCGGTGGCGGCGTTCAAGTACCGGGTGCCGCTGATCGCCAAGCTGACCGGGCAGCCGCAGCAGCGGATTCAGCGGGCGATCGATCGCCGCAAGGGTAAGTAGCGGCCGGGGCGGCTGACTGGGCAAGTCACCGCGGCCGACAACGGCAGTGAAGGAGGCGGCGGGCCTCGGATGGGGTCCGCCTTCGGCGCTCAGCCGGCGATTCGCCGGTCGAACCGGTGCGCCAGGTCAGTGAAGAAGGCTCGGTAGAGCGGTTCGTCGGCGGTCTGGATCTCGATTCTCCAGGGCATCTTGCCGGGCGCGCTGGCGTACAGGGGTTCGTCCAGGTGCTCGACATTGCCGAAGTACAGGAGGCTCAGGCCCTTCTTCTGCTCCGCGAACCGGATCTTCGCCCACTTCACCGGGGTCCGGTAGCCCCCGAGCATCGGGTTCAGCCTGAACATCTCCAGGATCCCGCTCTCGACTTGGAGGTGGACCCGGTCGTGCGCGAAGACCATCGGCTCCATGGGCGGAAACCTCCCTGGTACGACGAAGGCCGGCTCCTGACGGAACCGGCCTCTGTTTGTGGAGCTCCCGCGACTGGACTCGAACCAGTAACCTGCCGGTTAACAGCCGGCTGCTCTGCCAATTGAGCTACGCGGGATCGTATTTTTCTGTCCTCGATCCCCTGAGGACTTGAGTAGGTTAGCAGGCCGGAGGCGTCCTGCAAAAACGGGATTCCATCGGTGGGATTCCCCCTTCTGAGTCAGCTTCAGCCGGCTCGGTGGGTCAGACTCCGAACTCCTCGCGGACCGCGGCCAGGGCGGCCTCGGCGGCGTCGACGATGCCGGGCTGGGTGGGCTCCCAACCCTTGTCCAGCACGAAGTTCCAGGTGATCGGGGCTTCGGTGGTGGACGGGTTCCGGCGGCCGACGATGCGGACGCCGCGCTTGCCGGCCAGCGGGACATGCCGCTGTACGACGATGCTCGCGTCGACACGCTCACGCAGCAGCTGGCCGAAGCGGCCGGGGTCGTCGATCTTCAGGTCGGTCGCGCGCAAGGGCGTGCCGAAGTCGGTGGTCTCGTAGACGTGCAGCACTGAGGCCTCCGAATCCCAGCCGGCACGCTCGATCTGCTCCCACCCGACGCGTCGTACCGACTCGGGTGTGGGCTTGCCGGGGGCCTCGGTCGGCGCGTCCGTCGGCAGGTAGACGGCCGCGCGGGTGCCCGCGACCCAGTTGCCGTCCGCTAGCTGAGCGGCGGCCAGGATGGACTCCTTACGCCCGGTACCCGATCCGCGCACGGCATCGGCAAGCTCGTTGGGCCAGGTGCTACGCCTGAATCTCACTCCTTCATCATCCCAGCCGCAACCAACCCGCTGGCTCTGCGGGGTCAGGCGGCGTAGTCGCGGAGGTGGTGGCTGGCTCGGCGGCGGAGGTGGCGGAGGGCCTCGCGCTCGAGGGATCGGATCTGGTCGGGGGTGAGGTTCAGCTGGTTGGCGGTCTCCTCGATGGTGGCGGGGGTGCGGCCTTGGAGGCCGTAGCGGTGCCGGATGACTTGCTCGTGGATCTCGTCGAGGAACTGGAGCTGGTGCGCGATGTCCCGGCGGAGCGCGGCCTGGAGGACCAGGGTTTCGTCGTCGATGAGGGGTTCGGAGTCGAGGAAGTCGAGGGCTTCGGGGTGGATCTGCCACGCCTGGGCGCGCTCCAGGCGGGCGATGGTCAGAGTGGTGGCGCCGGCGAGCTCGTTGAGGGTGGGCTCGCGGCCGAGTCGTTGGGTGAGGTCGTGGCGGGTGACGGCGACCCGGCAGGCGTCGGCGTACGCCTGGGCGGGCATCCGGACCAGGCGTGAGCGGTCGGAGATCGCCCGGCCCAGGGCCTGGCGGATCCACCAGATCGCGTACGTCGAGAAGCGGTGGCCGAGGCGGTAGTCGAACCGCTCGATCGCGCGGATCAGCCCGATGTTGCCCTCCTGGATGAGGTCCAGGAGGGAGATGCCCTTGCCGGTGTAGCGGCGCGCGATCGTCACCACGAGCCGCAGGTTGCCCTCGATCATGCACCGCCAGGAATGCCGCCCGAGCGCGACGACCTGCTGCAGCGCGGCCGAGTTGTCCGGCATGGGGTCGCTGGTCAGCCGGTCGGCTGCCAGCACGCCGGCCTCGATCCAGTGTGAGTGCTCAGAGACCTCCTCCAGTGTGAGTAGTTCGTGCCGGCCGATCTCGCGCAGGTAGGCCACCAGCGCGGTCACGTCGGCAGGTTCGCAGTCCAGGTGCTCAGCCATCCGCTCCCTCTCTCCTGACAAGAGGATGCAGTGAAAACCACCCTCCGTGACCAACCAATTTCAAATCGGTGGATAACTCGCTGACGCGGCAGGAAGTTCGCCGATGCGACCTTGAGCACGGTTCGACCGTTTCGGCGGCCGGCGCGTGGTTGAGGGGTGCTCAAAGTGGGGGGTG
>NZ_SMKA01000047.1 GCF_004348455.1 Kribbella albertanoniae | reverse complement strand
CGCTGCGCTTGTCGCCGAGGGCCAGCAGGGCGTCGGCGATCTCGTCGATCTTTGCCTTGTGCCGCCGGACCGCCCCCGAGGACGCCTTGATCACGCAGGTTTTGGTGCCGTGCTCGTCGGAGCGGCCTACCCAGACGCCACGCTCGTCGGTCTTCTCAGCCGCCTCGGCCTTTGCCAGGTCGGGGTCGGCGTGCATCTTCGCGGCTTTGATGATCTTGGCCAGCCGGGTCGGCGAGATGCTGTCAAGCAGGTGCGCTACGCGCTTGTCGACGTACAGCGCAGCCTCCAGCGACAGCTTCTCGCAGTCACGGGCGAGGTTGCGCGCCTTCCAGGCCGTGACCTTCTCCGCCAGCACCCGGGCCCAGACGAACGGAAACCGGGCCCGCAACGCCAGCGCGTTCGCGAGATAGTCCCGCGCCACTCCCGGGGACACTCCGACTACCGCGCCGTACTCGGAGACACAGAACTCCAGGATCGGTGGGCAGCCGTCACCGCCGAGCACCACCGCACGCTCGCGGCCATCGCTCGCACGACGGCCTGGACGATCCGGACAGACGTCGGGATGGAAGCGATCGGCGTACACGACCGCATGCACGAGGGAGCGTGTGGCCGACCGGGATTCGGCCGCACGTTCTTCGGCGGCCGACTCCAGCAAGTCGGCCGTCGATAGCGTCAACAACTCTTCCTCGAACATGTGTTCGACTATAGTCACAGAACGATAACGAGGCAAATCCGCCCTTACAGGCAAGGGGATCAACCAGGTCTACCGCCGGAGGCCAGGCGTCGCGCCGGGCCCTCAGCACGATCTGGCCGGCGAAGGGGTTGGCCTGTGGGCTGCTGGATCAGATCGTGGTGATGATGGCGGCGACGAGGGCGGCTCGTTCGGCGAGGCTGGCGGCGACTGCTTGTTCGTGGACGGCGTGCGCGCCCTTGCCTACCGGGCCCAGTCCGTCGAGCGTGGGAATCCCGAGCCAGCCGGTCAGATTGGTATCCGCCGCGCCCGAGGCGGCCGCTCCGCCTACCTCCTGACCGATCGACTCCCCAGCCGCAACCACCTTCGCAAGCAGGTCCTCGGTTGCCGCCGAGGGCTGCCAGGCCGGCCGATTCGACATCACCTTCACCTCGACAACGGCCCCGGCCCGCAGTGCGGGCAATGCGGTGACTGCCTCCAGTACGGCGCTCTCGGTCTCGGGATCCATGAACCGAAACCCGATATCCGCCCACGCCGACCCAGCGACCACGTTCGTCCGCCCGCCGCCCTCCAACGTGCCCACGTTGCAGAGCACGTGCTCGTGCCGCGCAACCACCGAACGCACCGCGATCAGTTGGTCGACCAGCTCGTCGATCGCCGAGATACCGCTCTCTGGGTCGAGTGCCGCGTGCGCCTCCCGACCGGTGACGGTGATCCGGATTCGCGTACTGCCCCAGCGCGACGTCTTGAGATCCCCGTTCGGATGCGGCGGCTCGAGCCCGAACGCAGCCACCACCCCGGCCGACTCCGTCGTCACCAGTTCCCGCGCTGACGGCGACCCAACCTCCTCGTCGGCGACCACGATCACCTGCACCGGCCGATGATCCGCACCGTTTCCGACGAGGTGGGCGAGGGCGGTCTCCAGGATCACTAGTCCGCCCTTCATGTCGAACACTCCGGGGCCGTGGATCACGCCGTCCTGTAGCCGCCAGGGCATTGCGCCGGCGAGTTGCCCGATCGGCCAGACAGTGTCGTGGTGCGCGAGAAACAGGACCGGTGCGGCGTCAGAGAGCGCTCCCTGGCCCGGGAAATCTGCGACGACGTGGTCGCCGGTGGGGCTGGGGACTCGGCGGGCGGTGGCGCCCAGTTCGGTGTACCGGTGGACCAGGCGGTCGGCGAACGCGTTGAGGGCGGTGGCATCGCCGGTCCGGGTCTCGTCCTCGACGTAGCTGCGGAGGCGGTCGATCATGAGCGGGAGGTCCATGGATAGTGAACGTATCATCATCCGGTCGCCGATTGACTCGCTCAGTCGTCACCAGTTTTACTCGTACGGCGGACATGATCCGTTCCGTATCTTTGAGAGGAGCGTGCGGTGTCCGACGACTTCAGGGCGGTCTCGCTGCAGACCCCGGAGCAGTACGCCGAGGCCGCGGCGCTGTATCGCGCGGTGTTCGGCTATCAGCAGCCGGATCACGGCCTCAATCCCCGGTTGCTCGCCGCGCTGGCCGGGAACGGTGGATCCGTGGTCGGCGTTCTTGATACGGCCGATCGGCTGGTCGCCTTCGCCTACGGATTCCCGGGGACCTCAGAGAGCGCTCTCTACCACTATTCCCAGTCAGCCGTCGTGGCCGCCGAGCTGCAGGGTCGCGGTCTCGGACGGATGCTCAAGTACGCCCAGCGCGAGGTGGCGCTGGCCAGCGGCATGACCCGGATGCGTTGGACCTACGACCCGTTCCAGCTCCGCAACGCCCACTTCAACCTGAATGTCCTCGGCGCCCGTGGCCGCTGGTACGCCCCCGATCTCTACGGCCCCGGCACCGACCGCCTGGTCGTCGAATGGAACCTGACAACGGACCCCGAGCCCAGTCAGGTCCCTGAGCCTTATCCAGTGGCCCGCATCGATGTGCCGGTTGACCGCGCCGCGGTGACGGCGCCGGTGATTGCTCGGGTGCGCGACGAGTTCGCCGAACTCCTGGCCAAGGGACTCGTTGCCATCGGCCTCCATCGCGACGACGAGCACACCGCGTCGTACCTGTTCGGAGCAGCCGAGTGAGCAGCCGAGAGAGCGGCAACGAGGAGCGGAACCGCGAGCTCACCAGCCCACAGGACCGGTACGACGCGCGCCTGCAAAGGCGGTCGTCGACCCTGCTTCAGCGGCGGGTGGTCGAGCAGGAGCGGGCCTCGATCGAGGAAGCGCTCGACAAGATCCTGGCCGATGATGCGATCGCGCTGGCTGCGGCTCGGATCGTTGCGGCACGGCGGCGGTTCGTGGTCGGCTCGGCGAAGTCGTTCTCGTACGCGTCCCTGCTCGCTTTCGACCTCAGCGCCGGCTTGTCCCAGGTGACACTCGTCGACGGGACCGTCGTGCGGGCGGTCGACGTACTGTCCGATGTCCGGTCCAGCGATCTCATGGTCGCGTTCTCGCTGCGCCGGTATCGACGGGATACGGTCGAGATCGCGCGTTCTTTCAAGGCGGCTGGCGGTGAGCTCGTCGTCGTCACGGACTTCGAGGACGCCCCACTGGCAGCGGTCGCGGATCAATGCATCTACGTCGCCACCGGCAGCGCATCGTACGTCGACTCGCCGACCGTGATCGCGTCTGTCCTGCACGTTCTCGCGACTCTCACGACCGCCAGCGCCAAGGGCGCCCGCCGCCGGCTCGGAGAACGCGATCGCCTGAACACCGAGCTGGGCCTGTACATCAGTTGAGAGGAACGCAATGAAGATCGTCGCGGCCAAGCTGCACCGGGTCCGGTTGCCGCTGGTGCACGAGTTCCGGACCAGTTCGCACGGCAAGAGCCTGCTCGACCACATCCTGGTCGAACTGACCGACGAATCCGGTGCCGTGGGCTGGGGAGAGATCGCCTCGCCGTCCGACCCGTACTACGCGCCCGAGACCGTCGAGACCTGCTGGCTCCTCGGAGAGCGCTATCTCGTGCCCGCGATCCTCGGCAAGGAATGGGAGCGGCCCGAGGAGGTCCCGCAGTTCTGGGCGAAAGTACGCGGCAACCAGTTCGCGAAGTCGGGTCTGGACGTGGCCGGATGGGTGCTCTGGGCAACCAGTAACGACGTCCCGCTGGCCGCGGCGCTCGGCGGTAGCCGGAGCGAGGTCGTGGCCGGTGTCTCGCTCGGTATCGAGCCGACGATCGACGATCTGCTGACCGAGGTTGAGCGGCATCTCGCGGCCGGATATCCCCGCGTGAAACTCAAGATCGCCCCAGGCTGGGACGTCGAACCGGTCCGCGCGGTCCGCGCCGCCTACCCCGAGCTGGATCTCCATGTCGATGCCAACGGCATCTACACCGCGGAGCATTCATCTCAACTGAAAGCACTGGACGAGTTCGGCCTGACGATGATCGAGCAACCGTTCGCCCCACGAGATCTGCTCGCCCATGCGCGTCTGCAGCAGCAGATCAGCACCCCGATCTGCCTCGACGAGAGCGTTGAGACCGTCGATGATCTCAAGATCGCGCTCTCTCTGGACGCACTGAGGATCCTGAACATCAAGATCTCCCGGATGGGCGGCCTCACTGCAGCTCGAGCTGCACATGATCTCGCGCACCAGGCAGGGATCCCGGTCTGGTGCGGCGGCATGCACGAGTTCGGCATCGGCCGGGCGGCGAACGTCGCGCTCTCCAGCCTCCCCGGATTCACGCTCCCGTCCGACGTCTCAGCCTCCGCGAAGTACTACGCCCAGGACGTCATCACTCCACCCGTCGTTGCCACCCAGGGCGTCGTACAGGTGCCGACCACAGCAGGTCTGGGCCACGACGTCGACACCGACTTCATCAGGCAGAACGTCGTCGCCACCATCGAACTCACTTCTTGAAGCGCTTGGGCCCACTGGGCAACGGCGGGGGAGCCACAGCCACCGCCGGCTCGGAGGCCGCAGTCTCCAGCCACCCGTCGTATTCGGCCAGCAGAGCGTCCAGTACGGCGCGGTCCACAGCACCCAGTACGACGAGCCACGGGTGGTCCTCGTCGTCGTCCTCTCCGTGGAACCGCCCCCGCCGTACGACGCCGTCCAACTGCGCAGCCACCGACTCGGCGTCCTCCTGCTCCCAGAAGTAGGCGATCAGCTCCATAACCCCACACCGTACGATCTACCCATGAGCAGCACCACATTCCCGTGGCTGAAAGGCCATGGCACGGAGAACGACTTCGTGATCCTCCCTGACCCCGACGGCACGGTCCACGGGGACCTGGACGCGACGCTGGTGCAGTTCCTCTGCGACCGCCACGCCGGCCTCGGGGCGGACGGCGTACTGCGGGTGCTCGCAGGCAGCAGTCAGACGTACGTCGAAGACGGCGGCGACTGGTTCATGGACTACCGCAACGCGGACGGGTCCATTGCCGAGATGTGTGGCAACGGCGTCCGGGTGTTCGTCCGGTACCTCGCAGACGCCGGTCTGATCGATGACAAGCCAGTCCGCGTCGGCACGCGCGCAGGGGTCAAAGAGGTCGTCCAGAACGACGACGGCACGCTCACTGTCGACATGGGCGAGCCCGCTCTGCCCGGACCCGCCGGAGTCGTTGTCACCGCCAACGGTCACCAGTGGCCCGCTCTGCACGTCGACATGGGCAATCCGCACGCAGTGGCCTTCATCGACGATCTGAGCGAGCCAGGCAACCTGTGCGACCAGCCGAGCTGGTCCCCGCAGGAGGCGTTCCCGCACGGCGTGAACCTGGAGTTCGTCGTACGGCGTGGTCCGTACGACGTGGACATGCGCGTCCACGAGCGTGGTTCGGGGGAGACCCGTTCCTGCGGCACGGGGACCTGTGCGGTGACTGTGGCCGCAGCCAAAGCGGCCCGGCAGACGCTGCCCGTCACGTACCGCGTCGGCGTACCAGGCGGTGAGGTGACGGTCACCTGGCGTGAAGACAACCACCTGGAACTGACCGGACCGGCCGTCCTGCACGCTCGTGGGGACTTCGACCGCGCCTGGCTGAAGGGGAATTCAGGCAACGGTTGAGGCGTTGACGTGGTTAATCGGGTCGCCTGTACTAGGGGCCCGTGCCACCATGGAAGGTATATGACGACCCAATCGAACTTTTACGAAGAGACCTCCGACGTCGAAACCGACCTGCTGCAGGGCGATGACTCCGGCGCTTCGTTGACGGGTCACGACGACTACGACGAGAC
Organism: Kribbella albertanoniae; assembly: GCF_004348455.1. Classification (GTDB taxonomy): domain Bacteria; phylum Actinomycetota; class Actinomycetes; order Propionibacteriales; family Kribbellaceae; genus Kribbella; species Kribbella albertanoniae. The sequence goes on along the minus strand of NZ_SMKA01000047.1, from coordinate 33,454 downwards.
CGACCGCGAAGGCACCACCGAGGGCCTGGAGCTCGAGGAACGCCAGGCGTTGCGCCGCGTGGTCGGGATGTCGACCGAGCTGACCGATATCAGCGAGGTCGAGTACCGCAAGCTGCTGCTGGAGCGGGTGCTGCTGGTCGGCGTCTGGACCGAAGGCAGCGCCGAGGACGCAGAGAACTCGCTGGCCGAGCTGAAGCTGCTCGCCGAGACGGCCGGTTCGGAGGTGCTGGACGGAGTCATCCAGCGCCGCAAGAAGCCGGACCCGGCGACCTTCATCGGTTCCGGCAAGGTGGCCGACCTGCGTGACCTGGTTGCTTCCTCCGGTGCGGACACGGTGATCGCCGACGGCGAGCTGGCCCCTGCGCAGCTGCGTAACCTGGAGGACCGGCTCAAGGTCAAGGTGGTCGACCGGACCGCGCTGATCCTGGACATCTTCGCGCAGCATGCGAAGAGCAAGGAAGGCAAGGCCCAGGTCGAGCTGGCCCAGCTGCAGTACATGAAGCAGCGCCTGCGTGGTTGGGGTGGCAACCTGTCCCGCCAGGCCGGTGGACGCGTCGGTGCGGCCGGTGGCGGTATCGGTGGCCGTGGTCCTGGTGAAACCAAGATCGAGACCGACCGGCGCCGGATCAACACCAAGATCTCCAAGCTGCGCCGGATGCTGAAGGAGATGAAGGGCACCCGCTCCACCATGCGCCAGGAGCGGCGCCGGCACCTGATCCCGTCGGTCGCGATCGCGGGGTACACGAACGCCGGCAAGTCCTCGCTGCTCAACCGGATCACGGGCGCCGGCGTACTGGTCGAGGACGCGCTGTTCGCGACCCTGGACCCGACCACCCGGCGGACCACGACGGCCGACGGCCGCGTCTACACCCTGACCGACACGGTCGGTTTCGTCCGGCACCTGCCGCACGACATCGTCGAGGCGTTCCGCTCGACGCTGGAGGAGGTCGCGGACGCCGACCTGCTGCTGCACGTGGTCGACGGTTCGCACCCGGATCCGCTGTCGCAGATCCACGCGGTCCGTGAGGTCCTGGGCGAGATCAACGCCCTCGACGTCCCCGAGATCATCGTGATCAACAAGGCCGACGCCGCCGACCCGTTGGCGCTGGCCCCGATCCTGGCCCGCGAGCCGCGCGCCATCGTCGTCTCCGCCCGCACCGGCGAAGGCATCGACAAGCTCCGCGAGCTCCTCGAGGGCGCTCTTCCGCAGCCGCTCATCTCGCTCGACTTGCTGCTGCCCTACGACCGCGGGGACCTGGTCTCCCGGATCCACTCGGAAGGTTCCGTCGAGCAGCTCGAGCACACCGCCGACGGCACCCGCGTGCTCGCACGGGTCCACCCGGCCCTGGCCGGCGACCTGACGCCGTACGCGGTCGCCTGACGTTCCACAAGAAACAACCCCCGCCGATCAGGCGGGGGTTGTTCCGTTTGAAGCGTCAGGTAGCTACTTGCGCTTGGAGACCTCGACCTTGATGGTCGTGCCGGTGCGCGAGACGACCTTGATGTTGACGCCGTTGTTCGGCACCTTCACACCCGCCATCGGCTGCTCGGCGAACCAGTACGGCTTGGAGTCGTTGAACGTCCGGACGCCGTCCTGACCGCGGATGTAGTTGGAGTTGCCGTTGAGGTGCAGGGAGAAGGAGTCGGCCTTCTCCAGACCGAACGGAGCGTCGTACCCGCCGACCCGCGGCCGCCAGAGCTGGCCGTCGAGGCGGTTGATCGGGACCGGGTGGCTGTCGATCGGCAGCACCAGACCCTCACCGGGGTGCACGTTGGTGTTGTTGTCGCCCTGCGAGGTGTCCCAGTACCAGAGCAGCAGACCGTCCTGGTACGGGAAGTGCTCGACCTTGTCCGGCGCCGTGTTCGCGAAGCCGAAGTTGTACGGGCCGGTCTTCAGGTGCTGGTCGTAGCCGACGTAGTTGATGTGCGACGCGAGGTAGTAGTTGTCGTGCTGACTCGTGTACGACGCTCCTACCGTGCTGAACCCGTTGAGCGACCAGCCGTCCGGCGTGGTCTCGGCACCGGAACCGAACACCGTGGTGGCGCCCGAGGTCACCTTGATCTCGTCGGCGAAGAAGCCCAGCTCGACCGCCGCCGGGTCCGTCGTGTAGCGGAACTGCAGGCCGACCGTCTTACCGGCGTACGCCGACAGGTCGAAGGTGGCCGGGACCCAGCCGGTGCTCGTGCCGTCGATGCCGTTGCCCTCGGCCGCGTTGGTGATGCTGCCGGCGATCGGCTTGTAGCCGGTGCCGTCGTTCACCTCGACGTAGGCGTAGTCACACGCGACGTTGCCACAGTCCTCGATCGCCCAGTTGGCCTGGAAGGTGAGGCTCGCGGCGGCACCGGCAGGCAGCGTGACCTGGCGGTTCATGGTGTGCGTGAACTGGTTGCCCTGACCACTCCACCACGACTTCGTGCCGGCGGCCGGAGCCACCAGATCGTGGGTCACCGACTTCTTCGGCAGCGTCACGACCAGGCCTTGGGCCTTCTTGGAGTTGTACTCGTGCGGTCCGAGCTCGAGCGTGCGGTTCTGACCGGCCGCCACGATCTCGTAGTCGAGCCAGCCCAGCTGCAGCTTGTCCCAGGCGCCGAAGTCGGCCGCCTGCTCGCCGATGCCGCCGTCGGTGGCCTTGCTGACCCGGCTCTGCGCCATGATCGTCCACCAGTTGACGCTGTTCTCGATCGCCGGGCCGGACGTGTCGTAGTGGTCCGGCAGACCGAGGTCGTGGCCGAACTCGTGCGCGAAGACGCTGAGCCCGCCGTTCTCCGGCTGGATGGTGTAGTCGGAGACCCACAGGCCGGTGTCACCGATCTGCGATCCGCCGGCCGGGTTGGTCGCCGGGCCGCCGGGGTACTGCACCGACCAGCGGTGCGACCACACGGCGTCCTCGCCCTGCCACGGGTCACCGTCGGCCTGGTCGCCGCCGGCGTGCACGATCTGGAAGTGGTCGATGTAGCCGTCGGGCTCGTTGAAGTTGCCGTCACCGTCGAAGTCGTAGCGGTCCCAGACGTCGAACGACTTCAGGTCGGCCTTGATCTGCTCGGTGGTGCGGCCCTTGGCCTTCTGGTCGGCGACCCACTGGTTGACCGAGTCCGCGATCAGCGCCCAGACGTTGTTGCAGTTGTTCGCGGCGCACGGCGCGCCGTTGGACCGGCCGTAGCGGGCCTCGTTGTACTTGACCTTGACCCAGTCGGTGACGGTGCCGTCGACGGTGTACCGGCCGGACGACTGCTTCTCGTAGTACTTCTTGACCGAGTTGCCGTTGCCGAAGTACAGGTCCTGGAAGTACTGCTTGCTGTAGTCCGACCGCCAGACGGTGCTGTTGTCGACCGAGCGGTCCGGCTCCGGGATCGCGTTGTGCAGCGGCCCGTCCCAGGTCGTCGGGCCGGGGAAGTTCGGCGAGGTGTCGACGTCGGGGTAGTTCGGGTGCCGCTCGTTGCCGAACTCGGCGAGGACGACGAAGATCTTGTCGCTCTTCTCGCGGCTCAGCTCGACGTACTGGTCGACCGTTCCGGCCTTGTTCTTGATGCCCTTGGCGCCGGCGGCCTTGGTGCCGAGCTTGACGACCTTGCTGCCGTTGCGCAGCTCCGGCTTCGCCTTGCCGCTCAGAACCTTGGTCAGTGCCTCCTGCCGCAGGTCTCGGCGCTTCTCCTCGCGCGGGTTCGGCATCTCGTCCGGCTCGGGTGCGATCTCACTGGCGACCGGTCCCGAAGTGTCGGTGGACGGTGAGGCGGCATTGCCGGCCTGCGCCCATCCGATCCCGGCGGTTGCCGCCAGGGCCAGGCTGAACAGCCCAGCGGGTAGCTTGCGCACGATTCCCCTCCATGCATTGTCGACTCGGCCGCGGCTGTGACGCGGCGTGTTCGTAGCTCCCCCGAGCGTGTTCTGCGCGAGAGTACGGGGCAGGCGCGGGGCTCCGGAAGCAGATGGCGGAAAAAACCGGTAAACCCACGGGGAAACCTGCACCATGAGTGGTATTACTCAACCGGCCGAGTACGACGTCTCGGTCGCAGCGGGCCGGAGTGTTGACAGACTGTGGCGGTGGAGCGCGATCCGGTAGACCTCTTGCAGCCGTTGTGGCGTGCTCTGGTCGTGTTCCGGGTGATCACCTTCGGGTTCGCCTGTTTCGGCGTCTGGACCCGCTGGGAGGGGATTGCCCGGCCGTCGGGCGCCGTACTGCAGATGGCCATCATGGCGGTCTGGACGCTGATCTCGTCGTTCGGCTACAGCAGGCGCTGGGGACGGCGGAAGACCCGGCTCGCCTTCGCAGACCTGGTCGTCACCGCGGGCTGCATGTACGCCACGCTGTTCGCGCAGCCGCTCATCGACATCAGGGGCGGTGCGTCGGTGCTGACCTCGGTCTGGGCTGCCGGACCGGTGCTGGCACTTGCGATCTCACGGGGCCGCGACGGTGGTCTACTGGGCGCCGCCACCATCAGTCTGGCGTTGCTGTCGCTCCGGGGCGTCGACAACGCGTCAAAGGTGCTCAGCAACGTGCAGCTGCTGCTCGTCGCCGGACTGGTCGTCGGGTACGCCGCCTCCACGATGAGGCGTGCTGGGGACCGGCTGCGGGAGGCCATCGCCACGGAGAGCGCGACTGCCGAGCGGCTGCGACTCAGCCGGTCTATTCACGACGGTGTCCTGCAGGTGCTGGCTCAGGTGCAGCGCCGCGGCCACGCCATTGGGGGAGAGGCTGTCGAGCTGGCCCAGATGGCGGCCGAGCAGGAGGTTGCTCTGCGCACACTGATGTCTGCCCGCCCAGTGACAGCAGGCGGCGACCAGACTGACCTGTGCAGCCAGTTGTTGTCGTTGGCTACCACCAGGATCGATGTGGTGGTGCCGGCGGGACCCGTCCTACTAACGGCGGCTGCAGCCGGTGAGCTGGTCGCCGCGGTCAAAGAGGCGCTCAGCAACGTCGACAAGCACGCCGGCGGCGACGCCCGCACCTGGGTGGTGGTCGAGGACCTCGACGACGCCGTACTGGTGTCGATCCGCGACGATGGAGCCGGTACGACGCCCGCCCAGCTGGAACAGGCCCGAGTCGACGGCCGCCTCGGAGTGAGCCAGTCGATCCGCGGCCGCATCACCGACCTCGGTGGCACCGCCACCGTCCGTACCGCACCAGGCGAAGGAACCGAGTGGGAGCTCAAGGTGAACCGATGACCAGAGTCATGATCGTCGACGACCACCCGATGTGGCGTGAAGGTGTGGCGCGTGACCTCGGGAGTCGCGGGTACGACGTCTGTGCGACCGCGCAGGACGTTGCGAGTGCGGTCAAGATCGCGCTGGCGACCCGACCGGATGTCGTGGTGATGGACCTGCAGCTGGGCGACGGTTCCGGGGTCGACGCGACGCGGGAGATCACCGCGGCCCTCCCCGATACCCGTGTGCTCGTCCTGTCGGCCAGTGCGGAACAGGACGACGTACTGGCTGCGGTGAAGAACGGTGCGTCGGGCTACCTGGTGAAGTCGGCATCACTGGACGAGTTCGACGACGCAGTACGGCGTACTGCCGAGGGGGACGCGGTTTTCAGCGCCGGCCTGGCCGGACTGTTGCTGGGGGAGTACCGGCGGCTCGGGGCTGGTCCCGAAGTACCGCAGCTGACTGAGCGGGAGACCGAGGTGCTCCGGCTGGTCGCACGCGGGCTGACTGCCCGCCAGATCGCGACCCGTCTGGTGCTGTCACATCGCACGGTGGAGAACCACGTGCAGAACACGCTGCGGAAGCTGCAGCTTCACAACCGGGCTGAGCTGGTCCGCTACGCGATCGAACACGGGATCGACGCCCCCGAGTAGTCCTCGGGGGCGTCTCCCGTGGTGTTACAGGCCGTTCGTGAAGAGCAGGCGGTTGACCGTACCGCCGGTGCCACCACCGCTGACGACGTTCGGCGTCGCGTTGGTCTCGATGTACGACTTCACCGTCGCCGGTGTCGCCGAGGGGCTGGTTTGCAGGTAGAGCGCCGCGACACCGGCAACATGCGGTGACGCCATCGACGTACCGTTCATCGCGCCACTGCCACCGGTGCGCAGCGTGGAGACGATCGCCGATCCCGGAGCGTAGACATCGACACACGCGCCGGTGCTCGAGTACGACGCCCGTGCGTCGGTTCGCTCCGAGGCCGCGACCACCAGTGCGGTCTCGATCTTGCGCGGCAGGCGGTCACAGGAGTTCCCGCCGGTGTTTCCGGCCGAGGCGGCCAGGAAGACGCCGGAGTTGATCATGGCGCGCAGCGAGGTCTCCAGCGTGGTGTTCGCGCTGAAGTTCCACGAGGCGTTGGCCACGGCGGGCTTGACGGCGTTCCGCGTCACCCAGTCCACGGCCGCGATCGCGGAGGACGCCGTACCGCCGCCGGCGCAGTCCAGCCACTTGACACCGTGCAGCCGGACGTTCTTCGCCACGCCGTACGACGTGGAGCCGATCGTGCCGGCGACGTGGGTGCCGTGGCCGTTGCAGTCGGTGTTGTTGCTGTCGATGCCGTTGAAGTCGAACGTGGCGCGGCCGCCGAAGTTCGGGTGCGACGGGGTGATGCCGCTGTCGATGATGTAGGCGTGCACGCCGGTGCCGGTCCGGGTGTAGGTGTACGACGCGGACAGCGGCAGGTTGCGCTGGTCGATCCGGTCGATCCCCCACGACGGCGGGTTGGTCTGGGTGGCGTCGAGGGCGTTCTCGATCCGCACGTCCTGCGAGATCGCGACGACATCGGGGTTCTTCTGCAGTGCGCCCAGCTGGGCGGCGGTGAGCTTGGCGCTGAAGCCGTTGACGGCGGTGCTGAACTGGCGCTGCGGCGTGATGCCCAGGCCGCTCTTCAGCTTCATCCCCTTCTTCAGCTCGACGATGTAGGTGTCCTTGATGGCCGAGACACCGGGCTCGGCCTTGGCCTGCTGAACGATGATCCGGTCCGGGCCGGGTGCGGCGCCGGCGGCACCGGCGGTGGCGAGGGCAAGGGCCGGGGCCAGGCCCACGGCGAGAATCAGTGAGACGGTACGACGCACGGTTCCTCCTCAGGAACTCTCATCACCCACCGGGGCGGAGCGGTGATGACCGTCGGTCCGGAGTCGACTACGGACCGGGGTGGACCAGAAGTTAGGCCGTGCTCACCTGACCCGTCAATCAGTTCAGGGGTGTGCTGATGCCATGGCACAGCGCTGCCGCGAGCGGGCGCTTGATTCATGTCCGTACACTGTGCGCCACGCCTGCCCTGGCCCGCTCTCTGTCACGACACCCGTACGGCGGGTGCCCAGCTCCGGAGGATGTAGTGAACCGGTCGTCCATCGTTCGCGCTCTGCTCGCGTTCGTCGTCCTCGGCTTGTCGACGTTCGTCGTCCTGACCGCGAAACCCGAGCTCGGCCTCGATCTGCGGGGTGGTACGCAGATCGTGCTGGAGGCGAAGGACACGCCGGAGGTGAAGGTCACCAAAGAGGTCACCGACAACGTGACCCAGGTGCTGCACCGGCGCGTCGACGCCCTCGGCCTGGCCGAGCCGAACGTCACCCGCCAGGGCGAGAACCGGATCATCGTCGAGCTGCCCGGTCTGCAGGACCCGCGCGAGGCCGCGAAGGTGGTCGGCAAGACCGCCCAGCTGACCTTCCACGAGGTGCTGAACCAGGTCGAGCAGAAGCCGGCCAAGACCGCCAAGGGCGAGATCTGGCTGCCCGCGGAGGGCGGCGCCGGTGTCCTGCAGCTCGCGAAGCCGGCGATGACCGGTGAGCTCGTCAGCGGTGCCGACGGGATGATCGACCCGGCCCAGCCGGGCCAGGGCTGGTTCGTCCAGATGAAGTTCAAGGGCGACGGCGGCAAGATCTGGGCGAACATCACCGGCAAGGCCGCCTGTGAGCCGGTGAACACGCCGAAGCGGATGATCGCGATCGTCCTCGACAACGAGGTGATCAGCGCCCCGCAGGTCGACCCGAACGGCGGCAACCAGCTCTGCGGCACCGGTATCCCCGGTGGCCAGAGCACGATCAGCGGCTCCTTCACCGAGGCCGAGGCCAAGGACCTGGCGGCGCTGATCGAGGGCGGCTCGCTGCCGGTCCCGGTCGAGATCATCGACCAGCGCTCGGTCGGCCCGTCGCTCGGCAAGGACGCGATCCGGGCCAGCGCCGAGGCCGCGATCATCGGCCTCGCGCTGACCGCGATCTTCATCATCTTCGTGTACCGGCTGGTCGGCCTGATGGCCGTGTTCGGCCTGCTCGGTTACGCCGCAATGTCGTACGCCGCGCTCACCGTGCTCGGAGCCACGCTGACCCTGCCCGGCCTGGCCGGTTTCGTGCTCGCCATCGGAATGGCGGTCGATGCGAACGTCCTGGTCTTCGAGAGAGCCCGGGAGGATTACATCAGCGGCCGGACGGACGGCCTGCGTCGTTCGCTGCGCAGCGGCTTCCGGAACGCGTTGTCGGCCATCGCGGACTCCAACATCACGACGCTGCTCGCCGCCGGGCTCCTGTTCGTCCTGGCTGCCGGTCCGGTCAAGGGCTTCGGTGTCACGCTGAGCATCGGTGTGCTCGCATCGCTGCTGTCTGCGCTGGTGGTCACCCGGGTGCTGGCCGAGTTCTTCGTCTCGCGGAAGTTCGTCCTGCGCCGTCCGGGCCTCAGCGGGATCGACGGTCACGGTCGCGTGCGGACGTGGCTGGAAGCCCGTCGGCCGGCCCTGATGAATCACAGTCGCCGCTGGTTGCTGATCAGCGTCGTCGTGATCGCGCTCGGGGTCGCGGGCGTCGTCGTACGGGGTCTCAACCTTGGGATCGAGTTCACCGGTGGCCGGTTGCTGGAGGTCAGCACGGCGCAGCCGATCACGCCGGACCAGGCGCGTGCCGCGGTGGGCGAGGCCGGGTATCCGACCGCCATCGTGCAAGCGACCGACAACGACAACATCACCGTGCGGACCGGGACGATCTCCGACGACGAGGCGGAGAAGGTCCGCGAGGCGATCGGCCAGATCGGCGGCACTGCCGAGCTGGTCCGCAACGAGAGCATCGGCCCGTCGCTCGGTGAAGAGCTGCGCAACAAGGGCCTGATCGCGCTCGGGATCGCCTTGCTCGCCCAGCTGGCCTACCTGGCCGCGCGTTTCCGATGGACCTTCGGTGCCGGCGCGGTGCTGGCGCTGATTCAGAACGTGGCGGTCGTGGTCGGCGTGTTCGCCTGGACCGGCAAACCGGTCGACGGCATCTTCCTGGCCGCGATCCTGACCATCATCGGCTACACGGTGAACGACTCGGTCGTCGTCTTCGACCGGATCCGCGAGACCCGCAGTGCCCGCGCCACCGAGAACCTCGGCCCGGTCATCGACACGGCGATCGTCAACGTGCTGCCGCGAACGGTCAACACCGGTATCTCGACGTTGTTCATCCTGTCCGCGCTGCTGGTCCTGGGTGGCGACTCACTCGGTGACTTCTCGCTCGCGCTGCTGCTCGGCATCCTGGTCGGCACCTACTCGTCGAACCTGACCGCCGCTCCGCTGCTGCTCGAGCTCGAACGCCGTTACCCGGCCCCGCCGCCGCGCCCGAAGCGCGCCCAGGTCGACCGGGACGCAGCCCCGGACCGCGGAGCCGTCGTCTGAGTTATCCACAGGCCCGGTCCGCGCGGCGATTTCTGTCCGTCGCGCGGGCTAGGGTGTGGCGGTGGGTGTAGACGTACGCGAATTGCTCGAAGCCGCTGTCTCCGGGATCGCCGGACAGACCAGACCTGGACAGGTGGAGATGGCCGAGGCCGTCAACACCTCCATGCATGACGGCTCGCACCTACTCGTCCAAGCCGGCACTGGGACCGGCAAGTCGCTCGGGTACCTCGTTCCCGCGCTGCTGCACGCGATCGAGGACCGCCGGGTGGTCGTCTCCACCGCGACTCTCGCACTGCAGTCGCAGCTTGTGGACCGCGATGTCCCGGCGTTGCTCGACGCGACCGAGAAGCTCCTGCCGCGCAGGCCGTCGTACGCGATTCAAAAGGGCCGCAACAACTATGCCTGCCTGCACCGGATCCGCGAGGGCGCGCCGGACGAGGACGGCATGCTGATCGACGTCCCGCCGGCAGGGGCGGTCGGGCAGCAGGTGCTGGAGCTGCGGGACTGGGCCGAGCAGCAGCTGCTCGACGGCGCGGCCGGCGACCGTGACCACGCGCCCTCGCATCAGTACCAGGCGTGGCAGCAGGTGGCGATCGCGGCGCGGGAGTGCCTCGGTGCGCAGAAGTGCCCGTACGGCGACGAGTGTTTCGCGGAGAAGGCGAAGGAGCAGGCCCGCAAGGCGGACATCGTCATCACGAACCACGCGCTGCTGTCCATCGACGCCTTCGAGAACCGCACCGTCCTCCCCGAGCACGACGTGATCATCGTGGATGAGGCCCACGAGCTGCCGGCCCGCGTCACCGGTGCCGCCGGTGACGAGCTCTCGCCGCAGATGGTCGAGCGCGCCGCCAAGCGGTCGCGACGGTTCGTGGACGACGACAAGGCCGATGACCTGATCGACGCCTCCGACGCATTGCGAGCGGCGCTCGAAGCCACCCGTGAAGGCAGGATCGAGCCGTCCAATGCGCCCGTCCTGGAGGCGGCCGGCCTGGTTCGCGACGCCGCTCGCGGGCTGTACTCCGACCTGAACAAGAAGTCCGACGACAAGGACGACGACCCGGACGGCGCGAAGCGGCAGGCCAAGGGCGCGGTGAAGGAGATCTTCGACGTCGCCGAGCGGGTCGCCGCGCTGAACGATCTGGACGTCGTCTGGATGGTCGACCGCGAGCGCTTCGGCCGTGAGCTGCGGATCGCGCCGCTCACCGTCGCCGGTCTGCTACGCGAGCTCGTCCTCAAGGACCGCACCGCCGTGCTCACCTCGGCCACCCTGACCCTCGGCGGCGACTTCGACTCGATCGCGCGCCAGGTCGGCCTGCGACCGGCCGACAAGCTCACGGCCGACGACGAGATGCCCGAGCTCGACGACAGCTCGGAGACGGGTCCGCTGCCCTGGCGTGGCCTCGACGTCGGTTCCCCGTTCGAGTACGAGAAACAAGGCATTCTGTACGTCGCCAAGCACCTCCCGCCGCCGCATCGCGACGGGCTCGGGCAGAAGCAGTTCGACGAGATCATCGACCTGATCACCGCAGCCGGTGGTCGCACCCTCGGCCTGTTCTCGTCGCGCCGGGCAGCCGAGGCCGCGACCGCCGCCGTCCGCGAGGCGACCGACCTGACCATCCTCTGCCAGGGCGATGCGCAGCTGGGCGAGCTGGCCAAGGAGTTCGTGGACAACCCGGAGACATCCCTGTTCGGGACGCTGTCGCTGTGGCAGGGCATCGACGTACCGGGCTCGACCTGCAACCTGGTCATCATCGACCGCGTCCCGTTCCCGCGTCCCGACGAGCCACTGATGGCGGCCCGGCAGCGCGCGGTCGACGAGGCCGGTGGCAACGGGTTCATGGCCGTCGCCGCGACCCACGCCGCGCTGTTGCTTGCCCAGGGCACCGGTCGGCTGATCCGCCGCAGCTCCGACCGTGGCGTGGTCGCGATCCTCGACCCCAGGATCGTCACCCAGCGGTACGGCGGCTTTCTGCGCGCCTCCTTGCCTCCGATGTGGCCGACGGCGGATCGTGAGAAGGTGCTCGGTGCCTTGAAGAGACTCCAAACGGTATGAGCCCGGCGGGCGGTCCTCCGGTGCTGCCGATGATGGCTGCGCTGGGGGAGATGCCGTCCGGGTCCGACTGGTCGTACGAGCTGAAGTGGGACGGTATCCGCGTCGTCATCGAGGTCGACGACGGTGTCTGCCGGTTGTGGTCGCGGAACAGCCGCGACGTCTCGGCCGGGTACCCCGAGCTGCTCGGTCTGGCTGAGGCGCCCGGTTTGCGACTCCCCGCCGTACTGGACGGGGAGATCGTCACGCTGGACGAGAACGGTGCGCCGTCGTTCGGTCTCCTGCAACGGCGGATGCACGTGCGGGATCCCCGGCAGCTGCGTCACCTGATCACCGAGGTGCCGGTCTCGGTGCGCCTGTTCGACGTGCTTCGCTTCGACGGTCAGTGGTTGCTTGAGGCAACGTACGACGATCGACGCGGGCTGCTGGAGTCGCTGGAGCTCGGGGATCCGTTCTACGAGACGCCGGCCGCCTTCGGTGACGGTGACGAAGCTCTTGATCTTGCGGTGACGACGGGGCTTGAGGGGGTGGTGGCGAAACGCCGTCGTTCCCGTTACCTGCCTGGCCGGCGGAGTTCGGACTGGATCAAGGTGAAGCCGGTGCAGACGCGCGACGTCATCCTCTGCGGATGGCATCCGGGGGAGGGGAATCGCGAGGGCAAGATCGGTTCCTTCTACATCGCCGCGTACGCCGAGCCTGACGGCGAACTGCTGCTGATCGGCAAGGTCGGTTCCGGCCTCGACTTCGCCACCCTCGAGATGCTCAGCGCGGAGCTGGCCGGTCTGGAGATCGACCGGCCGGCCTTCGATCCGGCCACGATTCCCGGGCCTGATCGCCGCCGAGCGCACTGGTTGGACCCGGTGCTCGTCGCCGAGGTCACCTTCTCGGGCTGGGCGGCCGACGGCCGGTTACGCCATCCGGTCTGGCGCGGGCTTCGCTTCGACATCGATCCGGGCGACGTGCTGCTCACGTCCTGAGGACGGCGCGCCGATTCCTGAGACAATCGTCCGGAATACGGTCGGATTTGCGCGGCGCTGCGACGCCGAATGTTCAGGTGTTGCAGCGGATCGGTGCACAGTAGTTGCGCTCGGCATCGATCGCCGAGCGCGGACCGGCGCAGGTCAGTCGTTCGCTTCCCGCGAGGTGGCCGGCATCGCCAGCGCTGCCTCGATCTTGTCGGCCAGTTTCTCCGGGGTGTTGGTCGGCGCGTAGCGCGCGATCACCCCGCCGTCACGGCCGACCAGGAACTTGGTGAAGTTCCACTTGACCCGGCCGCCGAGCAGGCCGCCCTGCTCGCGTTTCAGCCAGTTGTACAAGGGGATCGTCCGCGATCCGTTCACCTCGATCTTGGCGAACATCGGGAAGGTGACGTGGTAGATCGTCGAGCAGAAGTTCGCGATCTCGTTCTCGTCACCGGGTTCCTGGTGGTTGAACTGGTCGCAGGGAAAGCCCAGCACCGAGAAGCCCTGCCGACGGTAGGTCTTGTAGAGCTTCTGCAATCCCGCGTACTGCGGGGTCTGGGAACACTGCGAGGCCGTGTTCACCACCAGGAGCACCTGGTCGCGGAAATCGGCAAGAGACTGTTCATTGCCTTCGATCCGGCGCGCGCTGAAGTCGTAGACAGTCGTCATGAGAACAATGCTGACACGACCCGCCCGTCTTCGCTCGCCGTCTGAGATGTCAGACTCGCCGCAGAACTGTTACGACCTTTCCGAGGATCACCGCGTCCTTGCCGTCGATCGGCTCGAACGCCGGGTTGTGCGGCAGCAGCCAGATCTCGGACTTGGTCTTCTTGAACGTCTTCACGGTCGCCTCGCCGTCGATCATGGCAGCGACGATGTCACCGTTCTCCGCGGTCTGCTCCTGCCGGACGACCACCCAGTCGCCGTCGCAGATGGCGATGTCGATCATCGACTCACCCTTGACCTTCAGCATGAACAGCGTGCCCTCGCCGACCATTGCCTTGGGCAACGGGAAGACCTCTTCGATCTGCTGGTCGGCGAGAATCGGGATACCGGCCGCGATCTGCCCGACGACGGGCACGTAGACCGCGTCCGGATGGGCGTCGCCGGCCCCGGTCTCGTCGTACGTCGTCTGGCGCACCGAGCCGAGCGCACTGCGCCGGGCGGCCGCGTCGACCTCGCCGGGGTAGCGGACCTCGATGGCCCGCGGCCGGTTCGGGTCGCGGCGGAGCAGGCCCTTCTGCTCGAGCACCCGCAGCTGGTGCGACACCGACGACGAGCTGGTCAGCCCGACCCGCTCGCCGATCTCGCGCATCGAGGGCGGGTAGCCGCGGCTGTCCACGGAGTCCTTGATCACGTCGAGCACCCGGCGCTGCCGCGGCGTCAGCCCGGTCGCGTCGGCCGGCCCGTCGGGCAGCTCGCTCACGGTCCGGTCCGCGGCGTTCGCGGCGCGGTCCTCGTTCTTGCTGGAACCGCTCGGCGTCCTGGGCATCGGTGATCCGCTCCTCGGGTCGGGCCGGTGCAGAAACACACCGGCCAAGGTTGCTCGACTGAGATGACCGTAGACCGAATTCTGAGATTCTTCAAACATCTGTTCGAAGGCGTGTCGGTTCGCACGTTTGTTCGTGTGTCGGGTTATAGGCGGGAATTTCGCTGGCGTGTCGGCGTTGGAAGTAGTTGCATCCGCAGGGGTGATGGGTTAATCATTCGTACAGACGTTCGATCGAACAGGTGTTCGGCTGGTCGCCCCGCAGAAACTGTCGGAGGCGGCCGGTAGACAGGGAAACACAGCGAACAACGTGGTCTGGAGGATCTGATGAGCACAGCGGAACTCGCAGCGGATGCCCTAACTGGTGACGTACTGGCCGGACGGCCGGCACCCGAGGTTGCGCCCGCTCCCCAGGGGGTTCCGCGACGCCGCCGGATCCCCGGCAGCAGCACCGAGCCGCTCCCGGTCCGCGGGTGTGCCGGTGAGGTTCTCGGCCGCCACGTCGCCGAGCCGGCCGCCCTCCGGCAGGTCGCCCGCAGGCAGCAGTTGCGGCAGCCGCACGAGCTCGAGGCCCCGTCGCTGCGTCTGACCCGGCGCGGCCGGATGCTGGTCTCGTTCGTGTCGGCGCTGGTCTTCGGTTCCGCCATCGCGGTGCTCGGCCTGCGGATCGCCGGTGTCCTCGACCCGGGGCCCGACTTCAGCAGCACGGTCCCGGTCCAGGTGGCGCCGGGTCAGAGCCTGTGGTCGATCGCCCAGGAGACGAATCCGGAGCAGGACCCGGCCCTCGTCATCGAGAAGATCGCCGAGCTGAACAAGTTGTCCGGCCCGGCCGACCTCACCCCTGGTCAGACGCTGCAGATCCCGATCGCCCGCTGAGCCACTCGTCCTTGAGCAGGGCATAGACCAGTTCGTTGCTCCACTCGTCCTTGAACCACAAGGCCTGCAGGAGATGGGCCTCCCGGCGCATCCCGAGCCGCTCGAGTAGTTGCGCCGACGCAGTATTGCGATCGTCCAGGACGGCGACGATCCGATGCAGCCCGAGTTCCTCGAAGCCGAGCCGCAGGATCTCCCGCGCAGCCTCCGAGGCGTAACCCTTGCCGTGATAGTCGGCATGCAGGGCATAACCGATCTCACCTTGCCGAGACGCCTCACTCGCCCACTTGAGCAGGACCTCGCCGATCACGGTCCCGGTCTCCCGCAGTTCGATCGCGAGCACCAGCCACTGACCTTCCTCGGTCAACCGATCCTGCGTGAGCTTGGCCTCCAGCGCCACCCGCGTCTGCTCCCGGTCCCGGACCGGCCATGGCACGTACCGCACGATGTCCGGATTCGAATGGAACGCGAGCAGGTCGTCGAGGTCGTCCTGGCGATGTGCGCGCAGGTCCAGCCGCTCGGTCCGCAGTGGATAGGTCGGGTGCAATCCGGTCACGACGCCGTCCTCACGAGTAGTCTGTCTAACACCGTTAGACAGTAGCCGGTCCCCCCGAACCCCCACAACGAGGTTCCCGTGACTCCAACGCCTCGCCCACCGTCCTCCCACGCTGCCGCCGGGATCACGGTCGCGGCGATCGCCGACGCTGCACTGGCCGCCATTCGGGACGTAGGGGTCGAGGGGCTCACCATGCGCGGGGTGGCCGAGCGACTGGGGGTGCGGGCTCCCACGCTCTATCACCACGTGCGGAACAAGGCCGAACTCCTCGACCTGGTCGCGCGCAACGCCTTCGACGAGTTCGCCTCGGACGAAGCGGCGTACGACGATCTGCGCAGTATCGACGAATGGATCGCGCTCACCAGAACCGGTTCGCTGGAATTCCGCGCGTTCTACGCCGACCATCCGGGGCTGGCTGCGCTGATGCAGGCGAAAGTGACCCCGGATCGGGATCAGGGTGCCGGCTCCCGGGCCCTCCTGGTCCGGGTGCAGATCGAATCGCTCGTCCGGCTCGGCGTCCCCGAACCGCAGGCACGCCATCTCTTCGAGGCGACCTCCCGTTGGGGTCTGGCCGCCGTGGTTGCCGACTCGACCATCACGGCAGACCTGTTCACCGAGGGACTGGACCTGTTCCTGGCCGGGCTCAGGGCCCGGCTGATCGAGCTGACTACTTGACCGCGCCCAGCCACAACTCGGCGTACCGCGAAGCATCCACGGCCGTCGCCACCTCGATGACGGTCGGGGAGACGCCGTCCGGATCGGTGCTCCGATCGATCGCAAAGTCCCGCGTGTCCACGATCGTCCGGCCGCGGGACCAGCTTCCGGCCAGCTCCACGCGCACCGGGAAGCGCTCCGTCGTGAGGCCGTCCGGATCGATCACCGCGCACACGGCGCCGCCGTCGCCGATGCTCGCACCGCCGTCGCCGTACAGCTCGGTGCGCTTCTCGATCAGCTTGCGGGCCAGATCGGCCGCCGGTGATCCGCCCAGCCCCCGTGCCTGCTCGAGCGTCACCACTACGTCGTAGAACACGTCGAGCCCGTACATCGTCACCGGTACGCCGAGCTCCCCGGCGGCTGCGAGCACGATGGCGGCCGCTTCCGGGTCGGTGTAGACGTTGAACTCGGCCGAGGCGGTCACGTTGCCGATCCCGGCGCCGCCGCCCATGAACACGATCTCGCGCAGCCCGGCCGCCGCCTCGGGGTAGGTGCGCAGCAGGAGCGCGATATTCGTCATCGGTGCGAGCGGGATCAGCGTCACCGGTTCACCCTTCGCCGCCCCGTCCAGCAGAACCTGGCGGAGGAGTTCGACAGCAGGCGTCGTACTGGGAGAGCGGGTGGACCGCGGCCAGTCGAGGTCACCGAGCCCGTCCACGCCGTGTACATGTGGCGCGGTCAGCATCGGCTGCAGCAACGGCAGCGCCGCGCCACGCGCAACCGGTACGTCGGTCCGCCCGGCTGCCTCCAGGACGGTCAGCGTATTGATCACGACGTCGTCCAGGCCGACGTTCCCGCCGACGCAGGTGACGGCCCGGAGATCGAGGTCGGGGTGGCGAGCGGCGAGCAGCAGCGCACAAGCGTCGTCCAGCCCGGTGTCGACGTCGAGGATGACCGGTTTCATGCGCCTATCCTCACCCATCGTTCGAAGTCAATTCATCACTAGCTGTGGCGTAGTTCGCGTGACTTTCCTACGGTTGCTGCCCATGAAGCTCACGTCACGCCGCCCTCGGGCAGTGCTCGCCGCACTGGCTGCTGGAATCACAGTCACCGCCCTGATCACGAGCCCGCCGGAAACAGCCGTCGCCGGACCGTCGGCCGAGACCCCGACCGTCAACGAGACCTTCGACGGCACCGCCCTGCCCACCGGCTGGAACGCGGTGGAAGGCGCCTGGAAGGTGCAGAACGGCCGCCTCGTCGGTACGTCGACCGCCTCGAGCCAGCTCAGCCGGATCACCTTCGGTGCGCCGCTGACCGACTTCCGGATCGAGAGTCACCTGCGCTTCGAGTCGGCGGTCGACGCCGGCCGCTGGGTCGCGTTCGGCCTCGATCTCGCGCCGAGCGGAGCCGTGCCCTGGTCCATCGCCACGCTCCGGAACGGCTCCACCGCGACCAACGGGCTCGAGTTCGCCCAGCGCACCCCGTCGAACACCTGGAACGTCACCGACACCGCCGCCGCGCCGCTCCAGGTCGGCATCGGCAAGGAGGTCGCCGTGGCTGTCGAGGTCCGCGGCTCGCGCGCCACCTGGTACGTCGACGGCCGCGAATCGCTGCGCACCACGGCCGTGAACCGTACGGCGGCCGGCGTACAAGGCCTGCTCGTCAACGGCGCGACCGTGTCCTTCGACGATCTGAAGGTGACTCCGCTGGCGAAGGAGTCGTTCATCCGCAAGTCCGGCGACCCGCTGCGGGTCTGGGCGCACCGGGGTGCTTCGTCGGCCGCGCCCGAAAACACCGCAGCCTCGGACGAGGTCGCCCGACGGGCCCGCGCCGAATGGATCGAGAACGACGTACAGCCGACGAAGGACGGCGTACCGGTGATCCTGCACGACACCACGGTCGACCGGACCACCGACGGTACTGGCGCGATCAGGTCGTTGACGGCGGCGCAGATTGCTGCGCTCGATGCTGGCTCGTGGTTCGCTCCGGCCTTCGCCGGCCAGCGGGTTCCGACGCTCGTGCAGCAGCTCGACGGTCTCAAGACCCGCGGCGGCAACCTGTTGCTGGAGGTCAAGGGCGCCCACACCCGGGACTCAGTCGCGCGGATCGTGTCCGACGTACGCGGCCGGGGGATGAGCAGCCGGGTGTTCGTGCAGAGTTTCGAGCCGCAGCACCTGCGCTGGGTGCGTGAGCTCGCGCCTGAACTGCCGCTCGGGCTGCTCCGCAGCACGCTCGATCCGGATCCGGTCGCGATCGCGAAGGACCTCGACCTGTCGGCGTACAACCCGTCCGACGCGGCACTGTCGGCCCGGCCTGCCGCCATCGCGGAACTGCACGCGGCTGGCGTCGCGGTGAACGTGTGGACCGTCGATGACGCGACGCGCTGGAACGCGCTGGAGAAGGCGGGCGTCGACGGCATCATCACCAACCGCCCGGCGGAGCTGGCCGGCTGGAACGCGGCTTTCCTGCAGCGGGCGGCGTCGCGGTTGACGATCGTGAGCCCGGCCCCCGGAGCCAAGCTCGATCGCGCTCAGCAGCCCACGATCGCGGTCTCGTCGAACCTGAGTGAGCCGGCGACCATCACCCTCGACGGCCGGCCGATCGAAAACGGCGCCGCCATCGACACGACCGCGCTCGCGGCCGGAACCCACGAGATCAAGGCGCAGATCGGCGCCACGACCGCCGTGTCCACATTCGAGATCGTCGGTTCACGGACCGGTCTCGCCCATCTGATCCTGACTTCGGGCGCGCGCCCGGCTGCCGTTTCGACGATGACCACGCTGCTCGGTCAGGGCCAGTACGCCGTACTGGCCAGGTACGCGGCGTCGGCGGGCTCGACTGGATTGAGCGCCGTACGGCTGCAGCAGATCGTCGCGGAGGCCAACGCGCTGCGGTAGCCAGGGGTCTCTACATCGGTGTAGATGTGTGGGATGACCACCGAGACCAATGTGCCCTATATGCCCTCCGATCCAGCTGCCCCGCATGTACGGCGGGCCGTGGTGACCGTGGCGGTGAACGACGACCAGGGCCTCCTCGAGAGGCCCTGGGCGAGCCTCGGGTACGACGAGATCAACTGGACGTACACCGCCCAGGGCCGCCGTACGCTGGAAACGATCGGCGGATTCGCGGAGACGCCGTACCACGTCCGGCCCCACTACGTGTTCAACAGTGGGACCGGACTCGGCCTGCCGCACTGGGGCAGCGGGAACGTCTATCACGAGGATGCCGACGGTAATCCGTTCTACGACTTCACCATCGCCGACCAGACGTACGACACGATCGTTGCGGCCGGCCACCATCCGCTCGTGGAGCTGGCCTTCACTCCACTGGCGCTGGTGCCGGACCACGCCAAGGCCGAGTTCCCGTTCGAGAGCAGCCCCACGCAGTACAGCGAGTACGAAGCCGGCTGGTGGTCCTACCCGCCGAAGGACTACGACAAGTGGGGCGGTCTGGTCGCCGCACTCGCCCAGCACTGTCTGGACAGGTACGGCGAGAGCGAGGTCTCGCAGTGGCTGTGGGAACTCTGGAACGAGCCGGACATCTTCTACTGGCGCGGCACCCTCGAACAGTTCAACGACCTGTACGCCGTCACGGCCGCGGCGATCCGCAGTGTGCTTCCCGAGGGCAGGGTCGGCGGGCCGGCGGTGACGGGTGGCGACAGCGGTGTGACCTTCCTGCGCGGATTCCTGACCGCGTGCTTCGAGCGCGAGCTGCCCCTGGACTTCGTCTCGTTCCACACCAAGGGGTCGGCGTTCTCACCCTGGCGCACGTACGGCCCGATCGGCGCGCCGGCTCCGGTCCGGCAGTCGCCGTCGACGACGAAGATGCTCCGTGAGATCGATCGGATGCTCGCGGTGATGGAGGAGTTCCCGGCCTTCGCCACGCTGCCCGCGATCGTCGACGAGTGTGACGCCTCGGTGCCTGCGCACTGGGGGATCTACGACAACGCGAACTTCGGCTACCGCAACAGCGAGTACTACCCGGTGTTCCAGGCCAAGCTGATGAAGAAGGTGCTGGATCTCAACAGCGCGCACGTCGCGAAGGTGCGGGAAGCGACCACCTGGAGCTTCTCGATGGAAGGCGAGCGGTATTTCGAAGGCACTCGCAGCTTCGTCACCGCGGCGGGCATCGAGAAACCGCTGATGAACGGGTACCGGGCCTTCGCCCAACTCCGGGATCGGCGGGTAGGCGTGCGGTCGACGGCCGCCGTACCGGTCGATCTGGGCGCGCTGGGCAATGGCTTCCCGGAGGAGGTCGACGCGATCGCCAGCCGCAGTTCCTCCGACGGCAGCCTCGCGGTGATCGTCTGGCGGCACGCGGACGACCAGTACGCCGAGGATTCCGCTCCGACCGAGGTTGAGGTCGAGTTCCCCGGCCTGTCCGGCGCGTGGACGGTCGAGCAGTGGCGGATCGACCGGGATCACAGCAACAGCCACACGGTCTGGCAGGCCGTCGGCTCGCCGCAGGACCCGACGCCGGAGCAGCTCGCAACCATCACGGACCGGCAGGGGCTGGAACGGTTCGCCGATGACGCTGAGGTGACCGCTGTGGACGGGGTGTCACTGACGCTCGAGTTGCCGCTGCCTTCGCTGAGTCTGGTCGTGCTCAGGCCGCTCGCGGGCTGAGTCCCGATCGGCCCGGGAGGGCGGGATTCTGCTCCTCGAAAGGGCCACTGCGACGGCGCCACGCGGGAGTACACCGGCCCGCGTGAGTGTTGTAACAGGGAGACGCGCGCGAGATTCGGGCGTTCTTGCAAAGTGTCGGAGGCGGGACGTAGCATCCCTAGATGTAGTGGTTACACGGATGTAATTTTCCACAGGTAGTGGTTGGTTACACACAGGCCATACACAGGTTGTCCCCAGATCCATCCACAGACGAAGGACCGGCCCGCCCGAGCGGCGGCCTGCGGGAGGAGTGATTCGCCGTGCACTGTCCGTATTGCCGGCACACCGATTCCCGTGTGGTCGACAGCAGGGTGGCCGAGGACGGCGGAGCGATCCGCCGCCGCCGCCAGTGCCCGGTCTGCGAGAAGCGGTTCACCACCGTCGAGCAGATGCAGCTGACCGTCGTGAAGCGCTCCGGCGCGACCGAGCCGTTCAGCCGGGAGAAGGTCGTCAACGGTGTGAGCAAGGCCTGCAAGGGCCGGCCCGTCGGCGTGGATGCGCTGTCCCGGCTGGGCCAGCAGGTTGAGGACGCCCTGAAGGCGAGCGGTTCGCCGGAGGTTCCCGCGCACGAGGTCGGCCTTGCCATCCTCGGGCCGCTGCGGGAGCTGGACGAGGTCGCTTACCTACGGTTCGCCAGTGTGTACCGGCAGTTCGAGTCGGCGGACGATTTCGAGACCGAGATCGCCCTGCTGCGCGCGGAGAACGAGCCCGAGGGCACCGAACCACCGCCGCTGACGCCGACCCAGCAGACATAAATCGGGGATTCGCAGTACCAGTAACACAACGTGCGGTACGGCGTTGGCAGTACCAACGGGGCGGTCCCGGGCAGACCGCGGCAGGGCGAAGCCAATTGCGAGGAGCAAAAATGACAGAGACGGTGACCGGCCACTCGGGGTCGACCAAGAGGTCGCCGGCCGGGTTCCGCGGGCGCAAGAACGCGCCGGCGGGACTCACCATCGAGCGCATTTTCACCACCGAAGGCGTACACCCGTACGACGAGGTCACGTGGGAGCGCCGCGACGTCGTACAGCAGAACTGGAAGACCGGTGAGACCGTCTTCGAGCAGCGCGGGGTGGAGTTCCCCGACTACTGGAGCGTGAACGCGTCCACCATCGTCACCACCAAGTACTTCCGTGGTGCGGTCGGCCACGACAACCGTGAGTGGAGCCTGCGCCAGCTGCTGGACCGGGTCGTCAAGACCTACCGCAAGGCCGGCGAGGACTACGGCTACTTCACCACTCCGGCCGACGCCGAGGTCTTCGAGCACGAGCTCACCTGGATGCTCCTGCACCAGTACTTCAGCTTCAACTCGCCGGTCTGGTTCAACGTCGGGACGACGTCGCCGCAGCAGGTCTCGGCCTGTTTCATCCTGGCCGTCGACGACTCGATGGACTCGATCCTGAACTGGTACAAGGAAGAGGGGCTGATCTTCAAGGGCGGCTCCGGCGCCGGCCTGAACCTGTCCCGGATCCGCTCCTCCAAGGAGCTGCTGCAGTCCTCCGGCGGGACGGCCTCCGGCCCGGTCTCCTTCATGCGCGGTGCGGACGCGAGCGCCGGGACGATCAAGTCCGGTGGCGCCACCCGGCGGGCGGCCAAGATGGTCGTGCTGGACGTCGACCACCCCGACATCGAGGAGTTCGTCGAGACCAAGATGCGCGAGGAGGAGAAGATCCGCGTCCTGCGCGACGCGGGCTTCGACATGGACCTCGGCGGCCGCGACATCACCTCGGTCCAGTACCAGAACGCCAACAACTCCGTCCGGGTCACCGACGAGTTCATGCGTGCGGTCGAGGAGAAGGGTGAGTTCGGGCTGCGGGCGCGGCTGGACAACTCGGTGATCGAGACCGTCGACGCTCGGCAGCTGTTCGACAAGATCTCCCAGGCCGCGTGGGCCTGCGCCGACCCGGGTCTGCAGTACGACGACACCATCAACGACTGGCACACCACCCCGGAGACGGGCCGGATCACCGCGTCCAACCCGTGCTCGGAGTACATGCACCTGGACAACTCGTCCTGCAACCTCGCGTCGCTGAACCTGATGAAGTTCCTCCGCGACGACGACATGTTCGACTCGGAGAAGTTCGTCAAGGCCGTCGAGCTGATCATCACCGCGATGGACATCTCGATCTGCTTCGCCGACTTCCCGACCGAGCCGATCGGCGAGACCACCCGCGCCTACCGGCAGCTCGGCATCGGCTACGCGAACCTCGGTGCGTTGCTGATGGCAACGGGTCACGCCTACGACTCCGACGGTGGTCGCGCACTGGCGGGCGCTATCACGTCGCTGATGACCGGTACGTCGTACCGGCGGTCGGCCGAGCTGGCCGGCGTCGTCGGTGCCTACGACGGCTTCGAGCGGAACAAGGACGCGCACACCCGGGTGATGCGCAAGCACGCCGCGGCCAACGACGCGATCCGGACCATCCACGAGATCGACAAGGACGTCCACACCCACGCCACGCAGGCGTGGGAGGGCGTGCTGAAGATCGGCGCGAAGAACGGCTGGCGCAACGCGCAGGCCTCGGTGCTGGCACCGACCGGGACCATCGGCTTCATGATGGACTGCGACACCACCGGCATCGAGCCGGACTTCTCGCTGGTCAAGTTCAAGAAGCTGGTCGGCGGCGGCTCGATGCAGATCGTCAACCAGACGGTCCCGCGGGCACTGCGTCAGTACGGCTACACCGAGGAGACGATCGAGGCGATCGTCGAGTTCATCGCGGAGAACGGTCACGTCGTGGACGCGCCCGGCCTGAAGCCGGAGCACTATGAGATCTTCGACACCGCGATGGGTGAGCGCGCCATCAAGCCGATGGGCCACGTCCGGATGATGGCAGCGGCCCAGCCATTTTTGAGTGGCGCCATTAGCAAGACTGTAAATCTTCCTGAGACGGCAACAATTGAAGAGATTGCCGACGTCTACTTCCAGGGCTGGAAGCTCGGCCTGAAGGCATTGGCAGTCTACCGCGACAACTGCAAGGTCGGTCAGCCGCTGGCCGACGCCAAGGCGAAGAAGGCCTCCGCGGCCGACGACGCGGTGGCTGCGCAGGCGGCGGTCGCGGAGAAGATCGTCGAGAAGGTCATCGAGTACCGGCCGACCCGGAAGCGTCTGCCCAAGTCGCGCCCGTCGCGGACCACGTCGTTCGCCGTCGGTGGCGCCGAGGGCTACATGACGGCGGGTTCCTACCCTGACGACGGCCTCGGCGAGGTCTTCCTCAAGATGGGCAAGCAGGGCTCGACCCTGGCCGGCGTGATGGACGCCTTCTCGATCGCGATCTCGATCGCCCTCCAGCACGGCGTTCCGCTGGAGACCTACGTGCAGAAGTTCACCAACCTGAAGTTCGAGCCCGCCGGCCTGACCGACGACCCGGACGTCCGGATGGCGCAGTCGATCATGGACTACATCTTTCGTCGGCTTGCTCTGGATTACCTGCCCTTCGACGACCGCGCGGCCCTCGGCATCTACTCCGCCGACGAGCGTTCCCGTCAACTCGACACCGGCTCCTACGAGCCGGCCCCCGTCGAGATCTCCGAAGCCGAGTCGCTGAAGTCGGTCGAGCCGATCGCGGACAAGTCCGAGGAGAAGGTCGAGCTCCACGACGCCTCGATCGACGCGGCGGCAGCCAAGCCGGTCTCCACCGAGGTCCGCACTACAGCAGAGATGTTCGAGCTCATCACCGGTACGTCGGTCGACGCACCCCTGTGCTTCACCTGCGGTACCAAGATGCGCCCGAGCGGCTCGTGCTACGTCTGCGAAGGCTGCGGCTCCACCTCGGGTTGCAGCTAACCCTCAAGTCAGCCACCAGCTGACCCCTCGTTGATCGCGCCACGGCCCCCGGGAACTTCCCACATCCCCCGGGGGCCGCAGCGCGTCGGGGTGAGAGTAATTGCCAAAAGCAACTGCTTTGCCCGGGAGCTTCCGGCGTTGGGAACTTTCTGTCGGTGCGACGTCCTAGCGTTGAGCTGTGGCAGTCGAACGGATTGCCCGCCGGCTGGTCTTGACCACCCGCGGCGGGCACAAGCGTGAAACCAATGACGATGAGACAGTCTTCGCCAGTCTCGGTGACCGACCTGGTGAGGTAGTTGCGAGTAGCCTCCGTGTCGGAGACTTCCTCGGTATCCGCTACGCCGGCTATAACTGGCCGACCCAGCCGGCATCACTGCCAGAGCTTCCGTACCGAAAGCGCTATGGATCGGAAAAGGCAGTGGTGCTCCCCGCTGCCATGACGGCGGAGCTTGCGTTCTTGCTGGGAGCGTATGCGTCCGAGGGCCACACCAATCGCGCGAACTGGTCAGTCACCGTGACGAACTCTGTGCCGCACGTTCTCAAGCGCGTTCAAGCAGCGTGGTCGTCTTGTTTCGATCTCACCTCGCGCCTCACCCAGCGAGCTGATCGTTGCGCCGATGTCGTTGCCTCCAGCAAGCGGCTGGTCGAGTTCCTCGAGCTACTCGGGTGCGGATCGCGAGCCTCCAACAAGACGATCCCCGAGGTTGTCATGACCTCGACACGCGAACACGTGCTGGCCTACCTGCAGGGTTTGGCGCTGGATGGCTACACCTCCAACACCGGCGCCGGGAAGTGGGCGATCTGTCTGGAGAGCCGTCGTGCCATCAACAGCCTCCAGGAACTCTTGACCCGGCTGGGCATCGTCAACGCTCAGATCGACAAGCTCAATCGCAAGGTAGGCAAGACCTATCCGGAACTCTACGCAGCAGGTCCCTGGGGACAGGAGCTGTGTCGCCTGGTGCCCTTCCTCGAGCCGGACAAGGCAGCGAGAGCCAGCAAGTTCGTCGAGCGGGTCTACACGGGAATGTCGGCGGCAGACGTGATCCCAGGCATATCCGGCCGAGAGCTGTACCAGTTGATCCCGCGGGGGCGGAGTGGTCGAAACGGACGGGGGACCGGCCGACAACAATTCGCCTATCTGATGGACGCTCGGACGCGCCATGTCTCCAGGGCGAGCGTAGTGAGACTCCGAGAAGTCAATGGCGTTGAATTGCCGGAGTGGCTCGAGTCCGTGCTCGATGAATCCGTTCATTTCGCGCCCCTGATTTCAATAGAGACACGCGACTACTGACGGCCGTCTGGGTGGCACGGGGTCCGGGATAGCGTGCGTGTCCATGCGCATATCCTTCCGCCCCATTGCCGTGACTACTGTTCTCGCGCTTGCCGCGACCGGCTTCGCAACCGCGCCGGCGAACGCAGCGCCCGTCGTACCGACTGACTGCGGTGTGTGGACCACGGCGTACCAATCGTCGGGTCAGCGTGTTTCGTACGGCTACACCAACGAGCAGACAGAGGTCAGGTCCTATTCGGGTGACACGCTTCCCTGGGTGCCGACTGCGCAGCAGCAGCTCGGTGGAGCCGGGGACACCGATCTGTTCATCAGCAGCGAGCTCGTTACGCATCCGACCGATGGCTACATCTATGCGCTGGAGCGCCGTGGTGAGCGGACTGACGGCGTTTGGAAGATGGTCCGCAACGAGACCAAGCGGCTCACCTCAGGGTTCGCGAGTACACGCGTGCTGGCCTACGGCTATCCGTATCTGTACCGCGTCGCCGGTACGTCGCTCTTCCGGCACGAGGTGTCGTACAGCAACGGGTCCTGGGTGGTGTCGGCGCCGGTGCGGTTGGCCTCGACGAGCTGGGACACGGTCAAGACGTTCACGTTCGAGCGCACCGAGGGGACCGGCGCCGCGGCCGTCGACGTACTGGTCGGGACCAAGAGCAACGGTGAGCTCAAGGAGTGGCGAGTCAACCGCACGACACCGACCAGCATCTCGTCGACCGTTCTGAAGGCGACCGGTTTCAACACCTTCACCAGCCTGAGCACCGGCTACTGCCAGGAGCACCCGGCCGGACGCCCGCTCCTCGGCATCACCGCGGCCGGCGCAGCTTCGGCGTACTTCGACGCCACCGCGAACGATCGCAGTGGCGCCGACATCACCGGAGGCTCGCTCGGTTCACTCGGCTGGACCGGCCGGGCCTACGGCCAGTAGACCTCAGGTCGTGAAGGAGCCGGTCACCACCGAATAGGACTCAGCGCCGTTCTTCTGGGACCAGAGGCGGATGCGGACCAGGGTGCCGTCGGTCACCGAGAAGTTGCAGAACGAGAAGCCCTGGTAGTCGGCCACAGTCGTATCGTCGAAGCATTCGTGCGCGTCGTACCAAAAGCCGACCTGGCTTTGGTAGAGCTGAATGGCGGCGCGAGCGCTGTACCCGTCGACCTGGTCGTCATGAACGCCCAGCCACTCACCATCGGTGCAGTAGACAGCAGCACTGAGCCGAGAGTTGAGCAACTCCTTGTTCGGATTGTGGTAGCAGTTCGACGGCGAATTCGCGTACGCCGGCGCAACGCTCAGCAATGAGGTCGCGAGCAATCCGGCGGCGAGCCCGGCGGCAACGCGTTTGACGGAGAAGGACATGGGGCGGCTCCCAGTCGTCGTGAGATCGGAACGCAGATCCTAGACCCAGAACTGGGAGCGCTTCCAACCGCCTCCGCTCAGTGGCCGAAGCGGTCCGAGTCTGCGGCTGTCTTGGCTGTCCCGTCGAGGGCGGTCAGGGCGGCGAGCTGGACGGGGGAGAGGTCGAAGTCGAAGACCGCCAGGTTCTCGGCCAGTCGGCCGGGATCCGCGGACTTCGGGATCGGTACGACGTCCTGTTGCGTCTCCCAGCGCAGGATCACCTGGCCCGGCGTCCGGCCGTGCTCCTTGGCGATCTCCTGCAGGATCGGGTTGTCGAGCAGATCGGTGCCCTTGCCCAGCGGGCTCCAGGCCTCGGTCACGATCCCGTGAGCAGCGTGGAACTCGCGCTCGGCCGGCTTCGCCCACACGGGGCTCAGCTGGACCTGGTTGACCTCCGGGGCGACGCCGGTCTCGTCGATCAGCCGCTGGAGATGGGTCGGTTTGAAGTTCGACGTACCGATGGCTTTGACCAGACCGGCCTCACGCAAGGTGATCAACCCTCGCCACGCATCGACGTACTGATCCTGGTCCGGATTCGGCCAGTGGATCAGCAGCAGATCGAGGTACTCGACGCCAAGCTTCTCCGCACTTGCCTCGAACGCGGTCCGCACACCGTCGACGCTGTGCCAGCGCTTGTTGAACTTCGACGTCACGAAGAGCTCGTCGCGCGGCGCCTGTCGCAGCGCTCGCCCGACGCCGGTCTCGTTGCGGTAGTTCTCGGCCGTGTCGATCAGCCGGTAGCCGAGTTCGAGGGCCTGGAGCACGGCTCTTTCGGCGTCCGCGTCGTTCATCGGTGAGGTACCCAGCCCGATCCGCGGCATCGCGGTTCCGTTACTCAAAGTGACCGTCGGGACCTGGTTCATCGTTCTCCTCCTCGGCAGCGACTGTCCGGCCACGGTACGCCGTTCACCGTCCGCTGCCAGTCCCGGACCTGGCCGCGATCCCGGCGTACGCCGTACGGCCGGGCCGGTGTCTCAGCGCCCGTATCTGGGGCGCGGATTGTCGGAGGCGTGGTCCATGATGGAGGCCACCGGGGATCGAAACGCGTTGGAGGGTGGGCGAATGCGCAATCGGCTGATCACTCTGGTGGACCTCGGACTGGACAGTTCCTTCGACGCCTCGATGACGTTTGTCCAGGGCATCACCGGCAATATCAACGCCGGCTGGGACGAGCCCGTCATCGATGTGAACTTCGTCCGCACCCGCGACCACGAGACCGCCTTCTCCGCCCTCACCACCCCCTCCACGGTCCTGCACGTGATGGCACACGGTGACCACAGCGAGGAGCCGTCCTTCCTGTCCACCGACGGCCGCACCCAGGTCTCCCTGCGCTCCCTGGCCGACTGGTTCCTCGACCGCCAGTGGGGCATCTCCAGCGGCGTAGTCATCGCCGACGGCTGCAAAACTGGCATCGGCAAATGGCAACGCGCCATCCGCGACTGCCTCCAGGACGACATCACCTACATCGGCACCAGCACCGTCGTCGGCTGGTACGAAGCCACCGTCTTCTGCTCCGCCTTCTACGGCGCCCTGGTCCGCAACCGGGGCCTCGGCCGCACCCCCGCCGAGCAAGGCTGGGACGCCGCCAACCGAGCCATCAGCGCCTACGAAACCCTCACCGACGCCCGCTGCCCCTACAAACCCGTCCTCCTCACCCCCTCCCGCCGAGCCCTCCGCTCCCTCACCGGCTGACCGGCAACGCGGGAATCGACCGGTTGAGCAGGTCGGGAGGTGCGGCTGCGGTATGGGCCGCGGCCGCACCTCCGTTGCTGCTCCGGGGCGGCCGGACTCGCCTCCGGCCGTCTCGAGCTGTGGGGTTGTGTCGGGGTGCCGACACGCATCGGGCGGCTGCGGTGGGCGAGGCGTGTGAGACTTTGGGAGGGCTCGCCTTGGGGTGGGGTCCGTGGTCTGGGTTGCCGGTGACCTGGATGGCGTGAGGACGGGGAAGCCGTCCGGTGCGCATTGGCGGCTCTGCTGACGTCTGCCCGACGCGGTGAAGGAACGCCACCATGAAGCTCCATCGGAACTCTCTTCTGACGGCCGCCGCGATCGTTGTGGTCCTGTACGTCGTGTCGCTGGTGATCGGATTGCCGGCCTGGGCCGCGGTTGTGCTCAGTGTGGTGCTGCTGGTGTTGCTTGCGGTGGTGTGGAAGCAGCCGGAGGCGCCCAAGCCCGTGGTGCGGACAGTGCAGGCTGCACCGGCGCCCGTCGTACTGCCGGATCCCGTGTTCTCCGGGCCGCCGACGCGGACTGTTGTCGACGTGCGGTTGCCGTCGGCTTCGGCGGACTTCCAGTTCAGCTTCTCGGCGATCGTGCAGTGGTCGACGGTGTTGTCGGGGTCGCGGCATGCCGATCTCGGCGCGGTGGCGGTCGATGCGTTGTTGCAGCGCGCGCGGGCGTTGTCGGCCGAGTTGCAGGTGACTGAGGAGGCGCTCAACCAGCAGCATCTTGCAGCGATCCTTGGTGAGCCGGCGCTTGATGAGAAGGGGCAGGTGCGGTGCTGGGCCACCGAGGTGCGGTTGCGGCTGCCCGATGCGGACTACAAGCACCTTCAGCACCTCGCCGCTCTGCATCGTCTCGAGCAGACGACGTTGATCGAACGCCGGATGGAGCAGGACAAACGTGCGTACCTGAAGGAAGACGTGTTTGCCACACCCGGATCGGCCGCGGTCTGGTGGCTCGCCAACCATCCTGGGGACGTCGAGAACGCGGTGGGCCTGCTCGACACCCTGGCCGAGCTGTCCGCGGCCGCGAACGACCTGCCGGTACGCCGGACCTCGGCCGAGGCGGTCGAGCAGCCGAAACCATCGCGGGCCGAGCTCGAGTTCACGGCAGCGGTCGACGATCTGCTCGAGGTGGAGCAGGGCGAACCGCAGCGCCCGGCTCGCGGTGAGTACCGCGAGCAGTTCTACTCGGAGTAGGCCGGCGCGACGGGCTGTCTGCAGGGACCCGCCGCGCCGGGGTCGGGGAGTGATCATTCGTCCAGCCAGCGGATCGTGGTCGAGCCGTTGTGGCCGTGGATCGTGAGCAGAGCATCGATGCCGTCGACCCAGACCGTGGTGGTCGGGTAGCGGCCGCCCCAGTGCAGGGCCACCGAGCCGTCGGTCCACTCGACGCCCTCGGCGACGACGCCCGTCCCGCTGACACCGGAGACGTCGACGTGACGCACGAGCTGGAAGCAGCGCGGTCCTGCTTCGCTGGCGACCTTCAGGTGACGCCGCCGCGAGGATCTCCGCGGCAGCGTCGCGGTCCTACCGCTGATCTCGTCCATGGCCCAAGTCAACGCGCCGGCGCTCGCCCTCACCAGGAACTCATCCGGTATCCACAGGGCAGAAATTAGGAACTCCGGCGGTCACTCAATCGCCGTAGTCTGATTGCAAGGAGTGATCAACGCCCAGGAGAGTGATTGCGATGACAGTCATCGACGAATGGACCGGCCGGCATGCGAATGCCTTGCGGGCAGCGTTGCGGCTGACCAACGAGGCCTTCGCCGAGCACCTCGGCATCTCGCCACGCACGGTCACCAAGTGGCGGGAGAGACCGGAGATGGTGCCGAGCCCGCACCTGCAGGAGGCCCTCGACACCTCGCTGCGGGATGCGGAGCCGGATGCCAAGCTCAGGTTCGCGGCCAACCTCGGTCTCCAGCAGCCGCCCCCGCTCGACCAAGCCGCGTTGAAGCAGCTCAACATCGCAGTCGGAGATCTCGCGCGGGTGCTGGCCCGCCTACAGCTCGCGGATCCCCAGCGATGACGGCGGTCCCGTTTTCGGTCAGGTCCGCACGGGCACTGGATGGGCGTTCCACACGGGGATTCGCCCAGCCCAGGAGGTAGACATGCCTACCCGCCGCGCATCCACGACAGGTTCCCGGACCGTCGCTCTCATCGTCGCCGTGTGGTTGCTGATCGGTCTCGCCGCCGCAGCGCAGCGGAGTTATCTCTCCGGCTCCGATGCGACCTGCGCCAAGATCGGCACGACTCTCGTCACCGTGGTGGCAGGCCCGCTGAACTATGTCGGCGCCAACCCGAAGATCGACTGCACCGCGCCGCAGCCGTCGAGGTAGCCCCTCGATCCGGCGTAGCGTTCCGGTGAGTCGTCGAGGAGGGGAACGTGGACGTACTGCGGGACGGGATCGAGTCGGATCGCGAGGAGTTCCGGGTGCCTGGCGTGAGCTGGGCAGTGATCGAGAACGGCGAGATCGTGTATGCCGGGACGGCCGGCGTCCTCGAAGCAGGCAAGCCGGCACCGGTTGAGCCGGGGACGCTGTTCCAGGCCGCCTCCATCAGCAAGCCGGTCACGGCGTTCGCGATGTTGCGGCTGGTGGATCGCGGGTTGCTCGAGCTGGACGAAGACGTCAACCGCCGGCTCACGTCGTGGCAGGTGCCACCGACGCGCGGGTGGCAACCTGTCGTCACGTTGCGGCAGTTGGCGAGCCACAGTGCGGGGCTGACAACGCCGGGGTTCCCGGGCTACCACCCCGACGCCTCGCTGCCGACGACCCTCGAGATCCTCACAGGTGCACCACCGAGCAACACCTCCGGACCGCGAGTGGAGCGCATCCCAGGCGCCCAGTTCGCCTACTCGGGCGGCGGTACGACGGTCATCCAGCAGCTCCTCGAAGATGTGACCGGAACGCCGTTCCCCGATCTCCTGCGCGAGTTGGTCCTCGAACCGCTGGGGATGTCGGACAGCGCCTTCGCCCAACCGCTGCCGCCGGGCCTCGCCGGAAGGGCCGCGATCGGGCACGACGAGTCCGGCGAATCGGTCGACGGGGGATGGCACGTGTACCCGGAGCTGGCCGCGGCGGGGCTGTGGACCACCGCAACCGATCTGGCGAAGTTCGGGATCGGGGTCCAGGAGTCGTACGTCGGGGCGCGGGGCGCGCTGCTGTCGCCGGAGCTCGCGCGGCAGATGCTGACACCGGTGGTCCCGATGACCGATCCGATCGCCGGCCTGACCCAGGTCGGGATCGGTCCGTTCCTGAATGACTCCGGTCAGCTGTTCGGCCACAGCGGCGGAAACATCGGGTTCCGCTGCAACCTTCTTCTCGACCGGACCACTGGGTACGGCGCTGCCCTGATGACGAACTCCGATGGCGGCCACCGGCTCGGGATGCGGGCGTTCGAGACCGCGGCGTCGTCGTACGGGTGGGAGGACTATCGGCCGGCGGCCGCGCTGTCGGATGAGCCTGCAGTGGAGGTGCTGGCGGAGCTTGCCGGCGACTATCGCCTGGGTGATCGGCTGCGGTTCGTGGTGGAGGTGTGGGGGAGTGGCCTGCGGGTCACGTTCGAAGGGCAACCGCCGTTGCGGTTCTTCGCGCTCTCGGCGACCACCTTCATGGCGTCGAGTACCCAGGCGCAGCTGGAGCTGCGGGACGGTCGGCTCGTCTTCCAGCAGACCGGTTTCGAGCTCGACTGCGTGCGGGAATAGGTCGCGGACCGGCCCGGTTACATCTGATGCCGTCCGGTACAAGACCCCCGGGCCTCAACCTTCGCCGCTTCGAGCGGCCAATCGCCGAGAGGCGTCTGCTGGACGGTGCTGTACGCGGTGGTGGGAGCCGGCTGGACCGGCTTCCACCCCCGATTTGCATCTGGAGGGTGAACATCAGTAGTGTTCTTCTTGTTGGGAGCGAGTGCAGGACGCGGAAGCGGCCGGACCTCCTGACCACCCTCAAGTAAGCGCTGCTGAGACGCGTCTACGGACTCGGATCGGTCGCTGAAACGCGGGGTGACTGGGTCGAAAGTAGCCGATTTGACCGGCTGCGAACGAAACAGTAATGTTTGGCGGGTTGCCCCGGAGCTGAAAACGAGAGTTTGAAGCGCGGTGTGCGTCCGATTCTTGAGAACTCAACAGCGTGCCGAAAGTCAATGCCGAAATTTAGCATTAACCCCGTGCATAGGCATACGGCGATTCTTTCATCTGGGTCCGACGGATTTGGGTGGGGGTTTTGTTTTGTCTGTGTTCGGATTCCTTTGAATGTAATTTCTGGATTCAGTCAGTTTGATTGTCTCTGATGTTCAAAGGATCAACTGAAGTTGTTGACTATCCAGTTTCGACTGGTTGTCTATATTTTTCAACGGAGAGTTTGATCCTGGCTCAGGACGAACGCTGGCGGCGTGCTTAACACATGCAAGTCGAGCGGTAAGGCCCCTTCGGGGGTACACGAGCGGCGAACGGGTGAGTAACA